>JAURCQ010000241.1 GCA_030828335.1 Gammaproteobacteria bacterium | reverse complement strand
CCATGTGCGCCGGCGGCGGCATGGCCCCGGCCATCGTGATCGAGCGGGTCTAAGCGCGCCCGTCCTAGCCCCGGCCGATCCGTTTCGGTCGGGGCTTACTCCCAGGCCCGAAGGTGGGCGTGGGCATCTCCATGCGCACCAAGTGCATCTCCCCGTCCATACACCACAGCAGAAGGTGGTCATCCTCCTGGAGGCTCATGTCCTTCAGCACCCGGGAAGGAATACGGATGGCCAGGCTGTTGCCCCATTTTTTGAGTTTGACCGTCGCGATTTGCATGCCCGCTAGGAGACCACGGCGCCTTCGCGCTTTTTGTGCGCGCAGGCCGCGTCCACCGTGCGCCTCCACCGCTGCGTCGCGTGGGCTGGGGCGTGGGCTGGGGCGCGAGCTGGGGTGTGGGCTGGGGTGTGGGCTGGGCTGGGCTGGGCTGGGGCCACGCCGAACCGGCGCCGGGAAAGCCCTTTTGGCCGAAATTCTAGGGCTACACATTCCAATGCAGAATAGCTCCACCACAGCTCGCTATTAGAGCCAATTCCGATTATCAGAACCCACTGAGCAAGGATTTTTGAGCCCTTTTGAGCGCTCAATACCCACTTTCCAGGCGTAAAAATGATACAAAACGCGCAAAAAACGGAAGGCCGGCAGGCGCCTTCGGTCTAGGCCGCGGCAGCGAACAACTTCAGCGGCCTTGGGAGGGGAAAAGGTCTCCTAGACGCTTCTGGCGCACCATAAGCGGGCCGCTGGCGCCGATAACTAAGTTCACGAAAAGTAGACACATTCTAATCGGGAAAGTCTCCACCACCTTCCCTGAAAAACCCCTCTTTCGACCTCGAAACCCCACTAAGGGCCAAATACAGGGCAAGCAGAGACCATCCTGACCCACATTCTCAGCGTCGAAGTATCTACGCAGAAATTCGCCTAAAACCCCTTCCCCGGACGCCCCATCCTAGGGCGCGAGCAAGAAGGACAAGCGCGTCCGCCACCGGCAGGGGCCCCACCGCCAAAAGCGCCGAAGGGATCGCCTCAAGCACCAAGGGTAAGGGCCCGGAGCGAACCACGGCGCCGTAGGGCTGAGGCCGCTCGCAGCGGCGCATCGAGCCCACGGGACTCAACCGTGCAGCGCAGACACCAGGGAGGACAACCGCTCCACCGCGCCGATGGACTCTTCCGGGCGCAGGGCCTCCGAGTCATCGCCGAAGTCGTTATCCCCCGCCGTTTGCACCAGCAGACCATCGCGCCGGGGATAAACGGACACCTTCGCTTCCCGCGAACGCAGACCGTAATTTAGTCCGGGCTCGGGCATGAGCTTCGCCGTTTGGCCACGCACCGGCGTCAGACTTTCATCCCCCAGCAGAGCCCGCGCGCCATAGCCCGTACAGTTGATCACCGTCGGCTCATCTAAGCGGGCGAAGTCCTCGGGGCCCGCCAGCTCAGCGGTGACAATACGGCCGCCGCGGCGCTCGAAGTCCGCCAGCAGCAAACGCGAGTAGGCGCTGATGTTGAACAGCATGAGACGTCGCTCGCGCACGTAAGGCGCTGGGAAAGGATGGCCCTCCCCCAGGGCCACGGGCGCCGGGGACAGCTCCGGAGCGAGATCCCGAGAGTAGTGGGGATAGGCGGGCTCATCGCGGCTGCCGTGGGCGCCCACCTCGCTGAAGGGGGTCTCGGCCATCTCAAACATGGTCGTGTATTCAATGGGATGGCCCGGCAGGCCCAAAAGGGTTTGGAAACGACGGTGGGAGGCCTTGGCCATGCGCAACCACTGGGCGGCAAAGGCCGGGCCGTGCTCCGCCGTAGCGATGCGGGAATCGGGGGACCAAACGCCGGTGGCGTAGGAGGAACGCACATAGGGCGGCCGCTCCTTGGCATAGATGGTCACCGCATAGCCCCGGCGCTGGGCTAGGAGGGCCGTGGTCAGGCCGATGGCGCCGCAGCCCACCACGGCCAAAGCCCCCGGGGGCGCCTGGGGCACCAGGGCCAGCGCTTCCGCGGCGCTGCCCCAGGAGAGGGACCAACCGCTCCCCCCGTGGCCATAGTTGTGCACCACGGGCTTCCCCCCGAGGGTCTCGAGGGCGATGCGCGGGCCCTGGGCCCGGAAGGGGCGGGTGCACACATTCATCGCGATGATGCGATCCGGACTCACGCTAAACGGCTGAAGCGCGCCAAAGCCGGGTACCCAGGGACGGGGCGCCTGCGCCGGCGCGCCCATCATGGCGTGGGCCAGGGGCGAAAGGGCCCCGCTCGCGACCAGCCCCGCGCCGCCCAGGCCCTTGAGAAGGGATCGCCGTCCTAGCTGTGCATCCATGAGGCCTATGCTCCTTAACGCAAAGAGGGGAAAACCAGCAAAAAGCGCGCCGCACCTAGCCCAGGCGGGCGCCGTTCTGCACCGGCGTATCGGGCACGGCCAGCACCACCGCGCCGTCCTCCCGATAGAAGCCCGTGATCAAGCACTCGGAACGGATCGGACCGATCTGCTTTGACGGGAAGTTCACCACCCCCATCACCTGGCGCCCAACCAGGATCTCCGGGGTATAGCAATCGGTAAGCTGGGCGCTGGATTTCAGCACGCCGATTTCCGGACCAAAATCCACCCAAAGCTTGATGGCTGGCACGCGGGCCTCGGGATAGGGTTCGGCTTGGGTGACATGGCCAATGCGAATATCAAGCTTGGCAAAATCCGCATAGGTGATCTCAGCCATTGGACAGCTCCTGCGATCGTTGGCTGGCA
>JAURCQ010000240.1 GCA_030828335.1 Gammaproteobacteria bacterium | reverse complement strand
AGCGACGAGGCCCGCTTCATGACCGGGGGGGTTTACATGGTGGATGGAGGCATCAGCGCCAAGTGATCGAAAGCCACGATTTCCCGCGCCCCGCGGCGCCGCTCCTCGAGACGTCCCTACCCCTGCCTCTCCGGGGCCGGGGGAAGGTTCGGGACCTCTACGACGTCACCCTGGTGGACGGTCAGGAGGCGCTGCTCCTCGTGGCCACCGATCGCCTATCGGCCTTTGACGTCATCATGGGCAACGGCATTGCGGGAAAGGGAATCGTGCTCACCCAGCTGGCGCGCTTCTGGTTCGACTTCTTTGCGCCGCGCCTGCCGCACCACGTGATTACGACGGATCCGGCCCGCATCCCGGGGCTCTCCGCCGAGGAGCGGGCCCAGCTCGAAGGCCGCATCATGGTGTGCAAGCGCCTGCCCGTGGTCCCCGTAGAGTGCGTGGCCCGGGGCTACCTGGCCGGGTCCGGCTGGGCGGAGTATCAGCGCGACGGGGCCGTGTGTGGCCATCCCCTGCCGGAGGGGCTGCGCAATGGCGACCGGCTCCCCCATGCGATCTTTACCCCGGCCCACAAGGTGGACGCGGGGCACGACGAGAACATCGATTTTGCGACCCTTGAGCATACCGTTGGCCCGGAGCTGGCGGAGGCCCTTGCTCAGGCGACGCTCCTGCTCTACGAGGAAGCGAGTCGCTACGCGGCGTCTCGCGGGCTGATTTTGGCCGATACGAAATTCGAGTTTGGCATCGACGGCAAGGGCGATTTGGTGCTCATCGACGAGGTGCTCACCCCCGATTCCTCGCGCTTCTGGCCCGCCGACGGCTGGACCCCGGGGCAGCCCCAGGCCAGCTTCGACAAGCAGTTCATTCGCGATTACCTGGAAACCTTGGTGGCCGAGGGCGCCTGGGACCGGCAACCGCCCGGGCCCCTGCTCCCCGACGCCGTGCTGCAGCAGACCCTCGACCGCTACCTTGATGCCTATGCCCGGCTCACGGGGCATCGGCTCCGCTTCGTCTAACCGTCGGGCCTAGCCCTCAAGCTCTGGGAACGCGGCGACGAGGGCGTGGAGGGGCGCCATGATCCGGGGCACCTCTCCGTTCGGGCTTTTCCCCAGCCGTAGGGCAAGCACGTCCCGGGCGGGATCGCACAGGATGCGCTGGCCCTCGTAGCCGCTGGCATAGAAGCGCCGCGGATCCTGCGGATCAATCCACCAGTGCAACCCGTAGCCCTCTTCCGCGGTGAGCGTGGTGGGGGTGCGGGCGCCGTCGACCCAGCTTTCTTCGAGCAGGGGACGATCTTCCCAGCACCCGCCCCGCAGGTAGAGGAGGCCGAAGCGCGCGAAGTCCTCCGCCGTGCAGAAGCAGAAGCTCGAGGCCTTCCAGAGCCCCGTTCCGTCCACCTTAGGCACGGCGCCGCTAATACCCAGGGGAGCGAGGAGGTCCTGCTGAAGCCGGGACAGGAGCACGCCCTCCCCGCCGAGGCGATCGGCCAAAATCCGGGCGATCAGGTTGGTGGTGCCGCTGGAGTAGCTAAAGGTGCTGCCCGGGGCGTGGCGCAGGGGCTTGGCCGCCGCATAAGCGGCAACGTCGTCCTTACCGCTGCCCCAGAGCATCTCGATGACGTCGGAGACCGTGCCGTCCTCATAATCTTCCCGAAACTCAAGGCCGCTGCGCATGGCGAAGAGCTGGCGCAGGGTGATGGCCGCGCGCGGGTCTTCAGCCCACGCCGGGAGGCCCGTGGGGGCATCGAGGTCGATGAGCCCTTCCTGGGCCATCAGGCCCGCCACGGCGTGAAGCTGGCTTTTCGCCATGGACCAGGAGGCTAGCGTGCGCTCCGCCGTGGCGCCGTCCCCGTAGTGCTCGGCGACGAGGCGGCCCCGATGAACAACGAGCACCGCATAGCAAGCGCCGTCCTCGGGTCCGGGCCCGGTAAGGGCGTTAAAGGCGCGCTCGTAGGCGTCCCGGTTAAGGTCCTTGGGCAGGGCCCCTTGGGGCCAGGCCTGGGTGGGCCAGGGGCAGGTGGGGTCCTGAGACGGAAAGGGGGGTTGGGTCATGGTGCGCTCCGGTCGCTTTGGGCCTAGTGTCCCCAGCCCGGCTCCAAGGCGCAACGGTGCTCAGGGGCCCCGGAAAGGGCGCCTACGCGGGCTCGAAATGTTCCCGGTTCCCACCGAAGCGTGCCTCGAGGCCCGCAGCGAGGGTGTCGCTCACCGTGCGCAAGAGCACTCGCTGCCGGGCGCTAGGCCGGGCCACCACCCAAATGGGCAGGCTTTGCTGTTCCTCATCGGTCCCGAGAGCGAGACGTTGAAGACGGCTGTCCTCGTCCCCAAGGTGCCGGGGGAGGGCGACGATGCCCCAGCCCGCCGCGGCGGCAGCGGCTCGTGCGCTAAGGGCATCGGAGCGAAAGGCAATCCGGCTCGGGGGGATAAGTCCCCCAAGGGTTTTAAGCGCCGCGGTGAAGCGCTGTTCCGAAACCCCGTCGATGTACCAGTGCGCATCGTAGCTGTCCCTGGTGGGGGTTCCCATGCGATCAAGATAGGCGGGGCTGGCGTAGGCGGCGAGGGGCAGGCCGCCGACTCGCCGCGCAAGCAGTTCTTGTTGCACGGGGCGCAGGTGACGGAGGGCGATATCCGCGTCCCCCTCCAGCAGGTTCAAGGCCTCGGCGCTGACGATGAGCTCAAAGACCCGCTGCCGTGTCCCCGTAAAGTCCTGGAGCCCGGAAAGCAGGGTAGGGGCGAGGTCTGCCA
>JAURCQ010000023.1 GCA_030828335.1 Gammaproteobacteria bacterium | reverse complement strand
GAGCTCTTCCGCCGGGCCCTTCGCGCGGCGCGGACGGACATCGAAGGGCTTGGCGCCCAGCTCCAGGACCGGCTGAATGCGCAGGAGCGCGCGCTCTTCGATGCCTATTTGGCCATGCTCGACGACCGGGCCCTCGGGGAGGAGATTCGCCGGCGCATCGAAACGGGTCAGTGGGCCCAGGGGGCACTCCGGCAGGTCATCGAAGAGCACGTTGGCCACTTTGAAGCCATGGAGGACCCCTACCTTCGGGAGCGGGGCGCTGATCTACGCCAGCTTGGGCAGCGCGTGCTGGCGCACCTGCAAGCCGAGAATCGCCCGCGCCAGCGCTTCCCGAAGAACACGATCATCGTCGGCGACGAAATCACCCCGGCGCTCCTAAGCGAAGTGCCCCCGGAGGCCCTCGCCGGGATTATTTCGCGCCGGGGCTCGGGGAACTCCCATATTGCGATTTTGGCTCGGGCTCTCGGCGTGCCGACGGTGATGGGCGCCGTGGATTTCCCCCTTTCCGCGTCCCAGGGCGCTTCGGTCATCGTAGACGGCGCGGAAGGGGTCGCGATCCTCAATCCGTCTCGTTCGCTGCAAAAACACTATGGCGCTCTGGCGGCGGAGGAGCGGGAGTTTTCCGAAGGGCTCCAAAGCCTGCGGGATGCGCCCTGCGAGACCCTCGATGGCCATCGCGTGGCCCTGTGGGTGAATATCGGCCTCACCCAGGATCTGGCCCGGTCCCTCGATCAGGGGGCCGAGGGGGTGGGCCTTTACCGCACGGAGATCCCCTTCATGTCCTCCGATCGGTTTCCCACGGAGGATGAACAGTTTGCGCTCTACCGGGCGTCGCTCCGGGCCTTTGGATCCCGCCCCGTGACCATGCGCACCCTGGATATCGGCGGCGATAAGGCCCTGTCCTATTTTCCCATCGCCGAGGACAACCCCTTCCTAGGCTGGCGGGGCATTCGCGTCACCCTCGATCACCCGGAGATTTTCCTCATCCAGGTGCGGGCGATGCTCAGGGCCAGCGTGGATCACGAGGGGGCGCTGCGGATCATGCTGCCCATGATCACCAACCTGGCCGAGGTCGACGAATCCCTAGCCCTGATTGGCCGGGCCTATGACGAAGTGCTTGAGGAGCTTGGCGGGGCACAGGAACGGCTGAAGCGTCCCGATGTGGGTGTGATGGTGGAGGTGCCGGCGGCGGTCTATCAGGCGCCCCAGCTGGCCCAGCGCGTGGACTTCCTCGCCGTGGGCAGTAACGACCTCACGCAGTACATGCTGGCGGTGGATCGTAACAATCCCCGGGTGGCGGATCTTTACCAGGATCTCCACCCGGCAATCCTCGGGGCCCTCAAGGCGGTGGTGGACGCCGGGCGCCAGGCCCGCATTCCCGTAGGCATTTGCGGTGAGCTGGCGGGCAACCCCCTCGCTGCCGTGCTCCTTCTGGGCATGGGGGTCGATGTGCTCTCCATGAACAGTACGAACCTGCTTCGGGTGAAGTGGGTGCTCCGGGCCTTCACCTTCCGGGAGGCCCGGCGCCTCCTTAAGGCGGCCCTGGCCATGGAGAGCGCTGACGCCATCGAGGGCCATCTTCGCGAAGCCCTGGCGGCGAAGCAGCTAAGCCGCGCTTTGGTTCGTGGTGCGCGGCCCAGCGTACTCTCGCTGGCGCCCTAGGGCCTGGGACCCTTCCCAGCGGCCGCGAGGGCCAAAGCGGGACTCCTCAATCCAAACCTTATCCGCCCCTACGGCGGCCAGCGTGCTGGCCCGGGTTCCGTAGGCCTCTCCGCGAATAAAGCAGGTCGCTGTGGGGCCAAAGCGGGTGGGTTCGAGCCCGGCGGCCCTGAGAGCCTCGGCCCCGACGGGGGTTTGGTCGCTGAGCAGGGCGCGCAGCTGCGCCCGGGAGGGCGAGGCGCCGGCTTGAAGGTGGGTCGCAAAGCCCTCGGCAATGCGCTGCTGCTTGGGCCAGCCGCTTCGAAGCCCCGCGTTGGCCAGGGCATAGATGCCCGGAGCGAGGGCCTCCGGCGCGCCGGAACCGCGATTGCTGCCGTAGGCCAGGGTATGGCCATCGAAGACCAGCAGGTTGAAGCCTCGGTAGGCGCCATGGGCCCCCTCGAGGTCTTCGAGGTAGGGAAGGGAGGGCGCGTCCCCCGCGAGGAAGCGCTCTACCAGTGCCCCCCGGGAAGCTGGGGGCAGCGGGTCCGGCGGTGTTTCCGTGACGTTGGTCACCGCGGCGAAGCGCCCTCGGGGATGCACCCCAAGCCAGGTGCCGCCCGCCTCAAGATCCCGCCCCGCCAGCAGCCCGCTGCCGGGCCAGGGCGCCAGCGGTGCAGCCGGGCGCCCGTAGAATTCGTCCCGGTTGGCCAGCACCAGGAGAGGCCAGTCCGGCAGCACGCGATAGGCAACGGCAATGAGGCACATGGCGGGAAAATCCGGGGTCTAGTTGACTTGGGGAGGGGAGGTTAACCGTTTCCCTTCGCTGGGCCCAGAGGAGGGAAAGGCAGGCCGCGGTGTGCCGCCGGACTGGCGAAGCGTGGCCCCCGCCCTGCTAGACTGGCGCCATGTGGACCTATCCCGATATCGACCCCGTGGCGCTCCAGCTGGGCCCCCTGGCCCTGCGCTGGTATGGCATCACCTATCTCCTCGCCTTCACCACGGCCTGGGCGCTGGCGCGGCGGCGGAGCGTAGCGGCGGGGCAAAGCCGGGAGTGGGTCGACGACTTGATTTTCTACGGTGCGCTAGGGGTCGTCCTCGGCGGGCGTCTCGGCTACGTATTCTTCTACCAGTTCGATCGCCTGCTGGCGGAACCCACCTATCTGCTTCGCATTTGGGAAGGGGGTATGTCCTTCCACGGTGGGCTCCTAGGCGTCATTGTGGCCCTCGCCGGGTTGGCGCGGCGAAGCCGCCTGCCCTTCCTTGCGGTGGCGGATTTCACGGCGCCGCTGGTCCCCCTCGGCCTCGGCTTTGGCCGCTTGGGGAACTTCATCAACGGGGAGCTTCCAGGGCGCATCACCGAGGTGCCCTGGGGCGTGGTCTATCCAGGGGAGGTGCTGGCGCGCCATCCCTCAAGCCTCTACCAGGCGACCACGGAAGGGCTCGTGCTGTTCACCACCCTCTGGCTACTGACGGCCAAGCCCCGGCCCCTGGGCTTTGCCTCCGGGGCCTTCCTGCTGGGCTACGGCTTACTGCGCTTTAGCACAGAATTTTTCCGTACCCCGGATCCGCACCTGGGCTTTCTGTCTCTCGGGCTGACCATGGGCCAATGGCTGTGCCTGCCCATGATGCTGGGGGGGCTGGGCCTCCTCCTTTGGGCCCGGCGCGGCGGGAAGCCCCCTTTAACGCATTCCTAGGAGCGACGTCATGGACGCTTACCTTGGCCTACTGCGCGAGCTGCGCGAACACGGGGTCTACCGAGAAGATCGCACGGGCGTAGGCACCTACGGTCTGTTCGGGCGTCAGCTGCGCTTCCCCCTCGCCGAGGGCTTTCCCCTGGTGACCACGAAGAAGGTGTTCCTGAAGGGCATCATCCATGAGCTTTTGTGGTTTCTCGCCGGCGAAACGAACGTCAAAACGCTCCAGGACGTGGGCGTGCATATTTGGGATGAGTGGGCCGATGAAAACGGCGAGCTGGGCCCGGTGTACGGGGCGCAGTGGCGCTCCTGGCCGGCGCCGAACGGCGAGCGCATCGACCAAATCGCTCGGCTCCTGGAGGGGCTGCGCACGAGCCCCTATTCCCGTCGCCACATTGTCAGCGCCTGGAACCCGGCGGAGGTGGACAACATGGCGCTGCCGCCCTGCCACACCCTGTTCCAGTTTTACGTCGCCGAGGGGCGCCTGTCCTGCCAGCTTTATCAGCGCAGCGCGGATTACTTCCTCGGGGTGCCCTTCAACATTGCGAGCTATGCCTTGCTGACCATGATGATGGCCCAGGTGCTGGACCTTGAGCCCGGCGACTTCGTGCATACCTTTGGGGACGTGCACCTCTATGCCAATCACCTCGAGCAGGCCGACCGCCAGCTGAAGCGCACCCCCTACCCCTTGCCCACCATGCACTTGAATCCCGAGGTGAAGGATCTGTTCGCCTTCCGCTTCGAGGATTTCCGCCTGGAGGGGTATCAGTGCCATCCGGGCATCCTTGCCCCCATCGCCGTTTGACCGTGGATAGCAAAGCCCCGGCCCTGGCCATGATTTGGGCCATGGCAGAGAACCGGGTGATCGGCGCCGAGGGCGGCTTGCCCTGGCGCCTGCCGGGAGAACTCGCTTACTTTCGCGCCATGACCCTGGGCAAGCCCGTCATCATGGGGCGAAAAACCTACGCGTCGCTGCGCAAGCCCCTGCCCGGGCGCACCAATATCGTGGTTACTCGCGACCCGTCGTTCACCGCTCCGGAGCGGGTCTGGGTGGTGGGCTCTGTGGAGGAGGCCCTCGCCCGAGGCCGGGAAAAGGCCTGGGAAGATGGTGTCGCCGAGGTCATGGTGATCGGCGGAGCGACGATCTATGAGGCGTGCCTCCCCCTCGCCGATCGTCTCTATCTGACCGAGGTCCACGGTTCGCCGCAGGGGGACACGTTCTTTCCGCCCATGCCGGACGGCGTTTTCGAGGAACGCCGGCGCCTGTTCATTCCCCGGGAAAGCGACGACAGCTTCCCCTATTCCCTCGTCTATCTCACGCGTCGCAGCCCCGCCGCCTAGGGCAGGGCAATCGTGGCGCCGGGTCCGAGGGGCCAGTCGAAGACAATCCATACGCCGAGTAGTGCCGACCAGCACAGCAGCAAGGTCAGGCTGTAGGGCAGCATGGTCGCCATGAGCGTGCCGACGCCGGCGCGGCGGTCGTAGCGCTGCATGAAGGCCACCACCAGGGCGAAGTAGGGCATGAGGGGCGTGAGTACATTCGAGACGGAATCGCCGATGCGATAGGCCATCTGCGCGGCCTCCGGGCTAATCCCGAGCAGGTAGAGCATGGGCACGAAGACCGGCGCCATAATCCCCCACTTGGCCGAGGCGCTCCCAATCACAAGATTGATGAGCGCAGCGATCACGATGAAAGCGAGCAGGAGCGGCAGGGTGCCCAGATCGAGGGTTTGGAGCACTGCTGCGCCATGAATGGCCGTGATCACCCCTAGCTGGGTCCAGCCAAACCAGGCGACGAACTGGGCGGCGAAGAACATCAGTACCAGGTAGCCCGCCATGGTGGCCATGGTGCTTTCCATGGCCTCCATCACCGCTGTGGTGGAGGGTAGGGTTCCAGCGGCGCGACCGTAGGCCATGCCGGCGGCAGCGGCAAAGAGCGCGATGAGAACCACGATGGCTGAAATGGCCGTGGAGCCGAGGATGCTCCCGGTCTCCGGGTTCCGAAGTACGCCGTCCGCAGGCAGCAGGCCCCAGAGCACCAAGGCCAGCCCCGCGAGGCTTACCCAGCCTGCGGCGCGGAGCCCCTTCTTTGAACCCGCGAGGGTGGCGGGGTCGTCTCCGTCCTCCGCGCCTTCTCCCGTGTAGACGCCAAGCCGGGGGGTGGTGATCCGTTCCGTCACCCAGGTGCCGGCGGCGGCAATGAGCACCGTGGAGGCAATGATGAACCACCAGTTGCCCGCTGCCGTGACCTCGTAGGACGGGTCGATAAGCCGCGCCGCTTCCGTGGAGAGGCCGCCGAGCAAGGCGTCCAGGGAGCCGATCATGAGGTTCGCCGAGTAGCCGGCGGAGACCCCGGCGAAGGCGGCGGCGATGCCCGCAAAGGGGTGGCGTCCGGCGGCGTGGAAGAGCCAGCCGGCCAGGGGAATGAGCACCACGTAGCCGGCGTCGGCGGCGAGGCTTGAGAGCACGCCCGCGAATACCACAAGGAAGCTCAGCTGGGAGGGGCGGGCTGCCTGCACCAGGCGGGCCAGGAGGGCCCCAAGAAGCCCGGAGCGTTCGGCAATGCCCAGGCCCAGCATGGCGACGAGTACGGTCCCAAGGGGGGCAAAGTTGGTGAAGTTTTTCACCGTGCCCTCGAGCATGCGGCGAATGCCTGGCCCGTCAAGAAGGCTGACGGCCTTTACTTCGGCGCCGGTGATGGGATGGATAGCCGACCAGCCCAGGGCCCCGGCCAGGCTCGAGAGGAGTACCACGCCCAAAGCCAGGGCGGCGAAGAGCGTGGCGGGGTGGGGTAGCGAGTTGCCTAGGCGCTCAATCCGGTTCAGGATGCCTGCCACGCCCGCCGCTTCATCCGTAAGGGGTCCCGTGTCCCGATTCATCCTGCGCTCCCGTCCCATGTGCCGAAAGGCCCATCCTCGCCCGCAGCCCCCGGTGGCGGCAAGTTGATGACGGCCCGTCGTGGACGCATCGGCATCATTGCGAATCCCATGGCCGGCCGGGACGTGCGGCGCTTGGCGGCCCGAGCCTCCGAGGTTACGCACCAGGCGAAGCGGGAAATGGTGGCCCGCATTGCCGCTGGAGCGGATGCCGCCGGGGTGGAATGCCTCGCCGTGCACGCCGAGCCCTGGCGCATTGGCACCGGTGCCCTGGAGGGCATGGAGCTTGGCGCTCGGGTGGAAGTGGTGGAGCCTGGCCCCCTAAAGCATGGCGGCGAAGACACCGCCGCCGCGGCCCTGGCCATGAAGGACCTGGGCGTGACCGTGCTTGTGGTGTTGGGGGGCGATGGAACGCACCGCGCCGTGGCCCAGGTATGGCCCGAAGCGCCCATGGTGGCCGTGTCCACGGGGACCAATAACGTCTTTCCGAGCCTGGTGGAGCCGACCCTTGCGGGCTGGGCTGCGGGGCTCGTGGCCAGCGGCAAGGTGCCCCTGGCGGCCCATTCCCGGCGCAGCAAGGTGGTGCGGGTGCGTCCCTACGATGGTCCCGCGACCCTAGCGCTGATTGATGCGGTGCTGCTTCGGAATGATCACATTGGCAATCGCCTGCCCATGGCCCCGGAAAACATTGATCGGGCCCTGCTCACCGTCGCCTCCCCGGCGTCCGTGGGTATTTCCCCCCTGGGCGGCATGCTCGCGCCCCTAAGCGCCCATGAAGATGGCGGTGTTCTCGTAACCTGCAATCGGAGCCCAAATGATCGTCGCCTCACCGTGCCCTTGTCTCCGGGGCGCTTCTGGGAGGTGTCCGTGGCCGAGGCCCATCGCGTGGCCAGCGCCGTCACCGTGCTCTTTGAGGGTCCCGGGGTAATTGCCCTAGACGGAGACCGGGAGATCAAGCTGGGGCTCCGGGAGCGCGCCCGTCTGCATGTAGAGCGCACGGGCCCTCGGGTCATAGATGTCTCTGCCGTACTCCATACCGCTGCCGAGGCGGATCTCTTCTAGGCCCCCTTGCTACAATGGCGAGCCTAGGAACGAAAAGGACAACCCCATGATCGTTAAGCCTCGCATCCGCGGCTTCATCTGCACCACGGCCCATCCCCTGGGCTGCGCCGAAAGCGTTGATGCGCAGGTGCGGACGGTGCAGGGTCAGGCACCGCTGAAGGACGGCCCTAAGCGTGTGCTCGTGCTCGGCTGCTCCGCGGGCTATGGCCTAGCGTCGCGCATCTCGGCGGCCTTCGGAGCGGGGGCAGAAACCCTTGGCGTGTCCTTTGAAAAGGCGCCGACGGACAGTAAAACGGCCAGCGCGGGCTATTACTGCAACCGCGCCTTCGAGCGTGCCGCGGAGGCTGCCGGGCTCTGGACCCAAACGCTGGAGGGGGACGCGTTCTCGGACGCCCTGAAGGCGGAGGTCGTCAGTGTGCTGAAGGATCGGGGCCCGGTGGACCTCATCGTGTACAGCTTGGCCTCCCCGGTGCGCCAGGATCCGGATACGGGGGTGCTGTGGCGCAGCGTCATCAAACCCATGGGGGAGCACTTCCACGTTAAAACCTTGAACGTGGATAAGGGCGAGGTGCACGACCTCGATCTCGAGCCCGCCACGGATGAGGAAGTGGCCGCCACCGTAAAGGTGATGGGCGGGGAAGACTGGGAGCGCTGGGTTTCGGCCCTCGCGGACGCTGACTTACTCGCCCCAGGCTGCCAAACCGTGGCCTATACCTATATTGGTAGCGAACTGACCTGGCCCATTTACTGGCACGCGACCCTGGGGAAGGCGAAGGAAGACCTCGACCGCGCCGCCGCGGCGCTCCGCCAGCGCCTCGCGGCAAAGGGCGGGGATGCGCGGGTGGCCGTATTGAAAGCCGTAGTGACCCAGGCTAGCGCCGCCATTCCTGTGGTGCCTCTCTATGCGTCTCTCCTGTTCCGTGTCATGAAAGAGCAAAATCTTCATGAAACGATCATCGAACATATCTGGCGCCTCTTTGACACCGGGCTCTATGGCAATCAGGCCGGGCTTGATGAGGTGGGCCGGCTGCGCCTGGATGATTGGGAGCTAAGGGAGGCGGTGCAAACGGAAGTGAAGCGGCGCTGGCCCGTGGTGACCACGGAGAACCTGGGGGAGCTCGCGGATCTTGAGGAGTTTCGCCGATCGTTCCTGCAGGTCTTTGGCTTCGCCATTCCCGGGGTGGATTACGACCAGCCGGTGGACGCGCTCACCATTGAGCCCCCGGCCTCAGCCTAGGGCTAGCCGCGCCGAGGCGCGGGGTCTCCGAAGGAGCGGATGCGGACATGCTTTACGCCTATCGAATCCAGCAGGGTAGCCTGCAGCAGGTGGAGGATCCGGCCCTCCACGCCGAGTGCGACTGGCTAGATCTGGTGGCGCCCGATGAGGCGGAGCGGGCCCTCGTGGACGTGCGCTTCGGGGAAGTGCTGCCCACCGCCGATGACATGGAGGAGCTCGAGGCTTCCTCTCGCTACTTCACCGACGAAGACGGCATTCACGTCCATTCCCTCTTCATGTACCGCGCCGATGGCCGGCCCCGGAATGGTACCGTCGCCTTCACGCTGACGAGGGCCCGGCTCCTGTCCTCCCGGGACAACGAAATGCCCGATTTCCGCCTCATGCGCCTGCGCGTGCGCAATGCTCGGGTGCTGGCGGAATCGCCCCTTCAGGTGCTCCTCGCGCTGCTGGAGCAGAAGGTGGATCACCTCGCCGACGAGCTCGAGGAGCTCTACGCCACCCTTGAAGCGGTGAGCCAGTCCGTGCTCAAGGAGGACGATGACGGGGACGGCAGCCTTGAGGATGACATCGATGAGCTGGCGGAGATTGAGGATACGAACGGCAAGGTGCGCCTGTGCCTACTGGATACGCAACGCTCCGTTTCCTTCCTCATGCGCCACATTCGCGATGACAACGACGCCCTGGCCACCTGCCGGGAAATTCTCCGGGATGCGGAATCCCTGCTCACCCACACCACCTTCGTCTTCGAGAAGGTGAACTTCCTCATGGCTGCGGCCCAGGGTTTCATCAGCATTCAGCAGAATCAGATCATCAAGATCTTTTCCATTGCCGCTGTGGTGTTCCTGCCCCCCACGCTTGTGGCCAGCATCTACGGCATGAACTTCGCGTTCATGCCCGAGCTGCAATGGAAGGGGGGCTATCCCTTTGCCCTGGGCCTGATGGTCCTGGCGGGCATCGCCCCCTACCTCTTCTTTAAGCGTAAGGGCTGGCTCTAAGCCCCGGGCGCCTAGGCGCCGTGGAGGGCAAAGAGCCGGTTCCGGTCGGCGGTGAAGCGCCGACCCGCTAAAAAGAACAGGGGCATGGCCAGCAGGCTGATCAGGGTGAAGACCACCAGGGTCCAGGTATAGGGCTGGGCTACGCCGGCCTCGAGCATCCAGTCGATGCAGATACCCCCTGCCGTAATGCCAAAGCCCAGGCCCACGAGGTTCAGCATCAGAATGTAGAAGGCCACCACGGTGGCGCGGATCTGCGGCGGCACGAGCTCCTGTACGGAGGCGAAGGTGGGTCCGTAGAAGGCCCCCAGCTGGAAGTAGCCCACGAAGACCCCCACCCAAAACCAGATCGTGTCCGGATCAACGATGCGATAGAGCACGTTAAAGGGGGCGAGCACGAGGAGAATCCAAAACAGGAACGTAGCGCGCCCCTGCCCCGTGCGTTTCTGCCACCAGTCCCCGCCCATGCCGCCGAAGAGGTTCCCAAGCACCCCCGCGGCGACGGCGATCCAGCCCGTGGTTTCGGCGATGTAGGCGCGTTCAAAGCCCCGCTCCTGCACATACCAAAGCTGATCAAAGGCCGCCGCCCCGAGAATAAAGTGAAGGGCCACGCCTCCGGCCATGGTGAGGGCCAGGGCCGGCGAGGAGCGCAGGGCCCGGGCGGCGGTGGTGAAGATTTCCTTCAGCTTCGGCTGCTCCTCGGTCCCCCCGGTGCTATGGCGCCGGGGCGTTTCCTTAACGAAGAGCATCACCACAGCCAGGGCAATGCCGAGGGCTCCGAGCAGATAGAAGCAGTTTCGCCAGCCGATGCTCGGCCCCAGGGTGCCCGCGATCACCAGGGATGCGCCCACCCCAATGGGCACGCCCATGTAGTAAACCCCCGCGGCAAAGCCTAGGCGCGCCGGCGGGAAGCGATCGGCGAGCATGGACATGGAGGTGGGGGTGAGTACGGACTCCCCGACCCCGATGAACATGCGCGGCAGGGCCAGGGAGGCAAAGCCCCGGGCGGCGCCGGAGAGGGCCGTCAGAGCGCTCCAGAGGGCGAGGCCTGCGGCCACGAGGCGCGGGCGATGCAGCAGATCGGCGGCGGCGCCCATGAACAGGCCCATGACGGCGTAGAAAACGATGAAGGCAAAGCCCGTGAGCAGACCAAACTGGGCGTTGCTTAGGCCAAGATCGGGCACGATGAAATTGGCGAAGCTGGCGAGTAGCTGCCGATCGACAAAATTCATGACGTTCAGCAGGGCCAAAAAGGCCAAAAACCCATAGTGGCGTAGCGCCACCGTTTCTTCTTGATCGTTCATCAGGCTCCCCTCCCTTGAACGATGAATGGCCCCCCCGGCGTTGCGCTAGACGCCCTCCCCGGGGTGGATGTGCAACCGTCGCCCGGTGAGTTCCGGGAGCTGCTCGTTGGACCAGATCTTGCGCAGAAAGCGCGGATTTTTCGATGACATATCGATCTGGTAGAGGCTGTCCTCCCGCAGGGCCTTAGCCCGCCCTTCCAGGCCCAGCAGATCCGCGAGGTAGCGCGCCAGCCAGCGCTCGATCTTCAGCACCACCATCTTCCGCCGCAGCCGCCCCTGCACGTCCCGGTTCAGCACCGTGGGCAGGGTGTTTAGGGTCAAAATTTCGTCAAGGGCGCCGTCCGCCATCTTCTGCCGGCCTTCGTCGCTGGCGTAGAAATGGGTGACCCCGAAAACCACGCGCCGGGGCTGAAGGCTTCGCAGATAGTGGCAGGCCTTCACCACGGTGGAGCCCGTGCGCACCATGTCGTCGAGCAGCACCACATCCCGCCCCGCCACCGCTTCCGCGGCGTCGGCGAAATCGGGGTGTAGGTTGATGTCCACGCTGCGCTCTCCGGAGCGCGCTTTATCGAGTACCACCAGCTTGGCTTCGCTTAGGCCGAGGCGCTCGAAGAGCTCCGTAACGAAGGGGCGGGCGCCCTTGTCCGGGGCGCACAGCACGAGCCCTTCCCCGTGCTCGCCGTGCTGCACGATATTGGCGTTCAGCAGGTAGTCGGCGTAAAGCTCGTAGGGAATGAGATTGTGGAAGCGGTCTTCGAAGCTATCGGCAAAGACCCGCTGCACGGAGCGGCTGTGGTTATGCACGGTGATGACCCGGTCCACGCCGGCTACGCGCAGGAGCTGGGCGTAGAGTTGCCCGGTAAAGGGCTGGCCATCGAATTTTTTGAGGTCCTGGACGTCGCGCTCGAAATCCGTTTTCCCTAGGGCCGCGTGGGGGCCCCGATCCTGGGCGCTGTAGAACAGGTCGGGCTCCACGAGGATGACTTCACTGGCGCCGTTTTCCTTTGCGGCCCGGGCCATGACGAGAGTGCGCATGGCGAGGTTCTGCCGGCTCATGACTCGGGAGGTGGTGGAGACGATCACCACCGTTTTCCCTGTGAGCTGGCGGCCGATGCGGGTTAGATCGTTTTCATCGGAAATGAAGCGCGGGCAGAACTCGCCGTTGGCGAAGGTCTTCATGCTGATGAGGTCAGCGATGTCCGTGCTTTGCCCGATGGCGTAGGCCAGGTCGATGGCGAAGGGGTCGTCGGAGGCATTCCCGACGATGATCAGCTTATCGGACAGCGCTTCGTTCATGGACCGGGTTCCTTAGGCGCTGGGGAGCCAGCCGCCGCTTGTGCTGGACCCATAGCCCAGGCTTTCGTAGGTGGCATCGACGAGGCTTTGCCCGCGATCGTTCAGCAAAAGCCCAGCCCCCATGGCATTCATGGTGTAGCCGAAGGCCAGGTTGCAGGCCGGATCGGCGAAGCCCAGGGAGCCCCCCGCGCCCACGTGCCCAAAGGCCGTTTCGCTGAGCACGCAGCTTTCGATGGCGCCGTGGGGCCGGGCCCGATTGTCCATGCTCTTCATAAAGCCGAGGGCGAAGCGCGAGGGGATGAGCAGGGTCGCATCCTGCTGCGTCGCCGCCGACACCGCGCCCATGCGCGCCACCTCATCACGGGTGAAGAGCGCCCCGCCGCCGGCAGCGAGGGGGGCAAAGAGTTTGGCCACGGAGCGGGCGTTGCTCACCCCGCCGCCGCCGCCGAGCTCCGCTGCCAGGGCTTCCGGCGCGTTGGAATCGTGGCCGCCACTGTTCAGCAGTGACAGGGCCGAAATGGAGGTGGGATCGCTTAAGAGCGCCTTCGTAAAATCCGTGACGGGCGTATCGGGCCCGGGCTTGAAGGGCACCATGGGGGCCACCCGGGGGAGGTCCGTCGCGGGCAGGCCAATGGCGAAGTCCAGGCCCAGGGGCTCGGCGAAGTGCTCTTTGAAGTAGGTGCCGAGGGACTTTCCGCTGGCCCGGCGCACCAATTCGCCGACGGTCCAGCCGAAGCTCATCATGTGATAACCATTGCGCACCCCGGGGGTCCAGAAGGGGGCCTCCTGGGCGAGGCGCTCCACCATGTAATCCCAGTCGAGGTAGGCGCCAGGCTTAAGGGGTTCCCTGAAGGCCGGAACCCCCACGGAATGGTTCAGCATCATGGCCACCGTGGCGTCTTCCTTCCCCGCCTGGGCGAACTCAGGCCAAAGGTTTCGCACGGGGTCGTGCAGGGCGAAGGCGCCCTCGTGCATCAGATGATGGGCACAGAGCGCCGTGGCCGCCTTGGTGACGGAAAACACGAGGGAGACCGTGTCTGCTTCCCAGGCCTGGCTGCGTGCGCTGTCCTTATGCCCCCCCCAGAGGTCGACGCAGGGGCGACCGTCTAGGCTGAGGGCGACGGAGGCGCCTAGCTCGCCGCGGGTTTTGAAGTTCTCGATAAAGGCGTCGAGGACGGGGGTGAAACGAGGATCGAGGGTGCCCTGAATGCGGCCCTGGTCTAGCTGGATATCGATGGTGTCCACGATGCGCCTTGCCCTGGGGTGCTTCGGAGTAGGATCAGTCTACCTGCTGCGCTAGCGTTTTTCCTGACTTCCGTTTGCCTTTATCGCACGGCGAGGGCCGGGCCCTAGCGCCATGCTTGGGGCCTCCTCCCCTCGGGCAACTTAGGGTCCTTCCGCCGGTGCACCCCCTTCGCAGCGACATCTTCGCCTTTCGCCTCCTGGCCTATGGCCTCCTCGCGTGGCTTCTGGCGGGGCAGCAGGCCCCCGGGGCCCTTTTGGGCTATACCGCCTTGGCCCCGGTTTTGGCCCAGTTGCCCTGGCCCCGCCTGTTCCATCGCCTCCTCTGGAGCCTCGAGGCCCTCGCCCTGCCCGTCGCTCTTAGTGCCCTCGCCCTGCCCGCGGTGCTCGTCTACCTGGCCGCCGCCCTGGCCCTCCTAGGCTTGGCGGCAGTGCACGGGGCTGCGGGGCTTGTGGCGGCGCTGCCCCTGCTCGCCCTCCCCCTTTGGGCCCCCTGGCTGGGGGCTCCCGGCGGTTTTGGGGCGCTCCAGGGCTTTTGGCTGTTCTTCGCGCCCCTCGGGGCCTTTGCCTTTTTGCTGCTTCACCGGCGCTGGCGCCGGGCCGATGCGGCGCTCCGGGCCTATCTCCCCAGTGCCCTGCAGCGCCGTCCGGCGCTGCGGCGGGCCGGGCCCGAGCTTGAGCTCTGGGGGGTTGTGCTCGTGGCCGATCTTTCCAATTACACGGGATGGCTTGAAGCCCGGGGGGCCTCGCCGGCCTGCGAACTGCTGCACGCCTTCTATGCCCATGCCGGGGCCGCGCTGGCGGCCAGTGGCGGTGCCTTTGACCGCTTCGTGGGCGATGGGCTCCTGGCCTATTTCCCACCCGAGCCAGGGGAGCCTCGCTATGCCACGGTGACCCGGGCTCTGTGCTGCGCGGAGGCGCTGGGCGCTTTCGCCCACGGTCGCGATGGGCCCCGCTTGCGTCAGGGGCTCAGCGCTGGGCCTCTGCGCGCCGTGAGCTTAGGCGCCCGGGCCACGGGGCGGGGCTTTGCCGTGGTGGGGGTTGCGGTGGTGGAGGCGGAGCGCCTCCAGGGGCTGGCGGCCCCCGGAGCCCTGGCCCTGGCGGGAAGTCTTGCCCCCTACCTTTCCGGGGCCCTGCGCCGTGGCGCGCCGGGGGGCTGGGTGCGCCTGAAGGGCCTTCGTCGGCGCCGCTGGGTGCTCCATCGGACGCTGACGGCGACGGCCCCCTCCGTCAACTTTGGTTGACCGTCTCTCCTCGCCGCGGCTATCGTCAATGTTTATTCCTGCTGTTGAGCCGCCATGGACTCCCGCCTTTTTGATTCGCCCTACCTTCGCGCCTGCCGGGGCGAAGCGACCGACCACACCCCCGTTTGGCTGAACCGGCAAGCGGGGCGCTACATGCCGGAGTACCACGCGCTGAAGGGGAAAACCCCGTCCCTTGAGTTCTTCAAGAACCCGGAAATGGCCGCTCAGGCCACGCTAGATGCGCAGCGCATCCTCGGCGTGGATGCGGCCATCATGTTTGCGGACCTGTTGCCCATGCTCGAGCCCATGGGCCTAGAGCTGGACTATCTCGAAGGGGTGGGGCCCCGCTTTGCGAACCCCGTCCGCACCCCGGAGGCCATCGCTGCCCTTCGCCCCCTGGTGGCGGAGGAAGGCACGGCCTACATCAGCAATACGGTACGTTTCTGTCGGGAAGGGCTGCCGCCGAACATTCCCCTCATCGGCTTTGCCGGGGCGCCCTTTACCCTGGCCTCCTATGCCGTGGAGGGCGGGGGCTCGCGGAACTACATTCACTGCAAGCGGCTGATGAACAACGCTCCGGAGGCCTGGGGCGTGCTCATGGAGAAGCTGGTGGACGCCGTGGCCGCCTACCTTGGGCAGCAAATCGAAGCCGGCGTGCAGTCCGTACAACTCTTTGATTCCTGGGTCGGGGCCCTTAGCCCGGCGGATTTCGAACACTTCGCCCTGCCCTACACAAAGCGCCTGATTGCACGGCTGAAGGCCCGCCCCGATGCGGTGCCCGTGGTGTACTTCGGCACCGGCAATCCGGCCCTGGCGCCGCAAATGAAGGCCCTGGGGGCCGACGTCCTGGCGCTCGATTGGCGCGCGCCCTTCGCGGAAACCTGGGATGCGCTGGGGGTGCCTGCGCTCCAGGGGAACCTCGATCCCATCATCCTCTGCGCCGATTGGCCCGCGGTGGAAAAGCAGGCTCGGGCCTTCATGGCCAGCGTTGGGCGTCGCCCCGGGCACATCTTTAATCTGGGCCATGGCATCGTCCCGGAAACCCCCGTGGACAACGTCAAGCGCCTGGTGGAGCTGGTGCAAAGCTACCAGCTGTCCTAAAGCCCAAGGGGGAATCGATGGGTCGGATTCGGGGAAAGACCGTCGTCGTGACGGGGGCCGCAAGCGGCTTTGGACGCATTCTGTGTGAGCGCTTACTTGCGCGTGGAGCCGAGGTTGTCGGGGGTGACGTCAACGGAGAGGGGCTCGCCGAGCTGGCCTCGGCCATGGCGTCTCCGGCGCTTCACACGCAGGTCACGGACGTCTCCGACCTGGCCCTGCAAAAGGCTCTGGTGGCCGCGGCCCTCGAGCGCTTCGGCGCTGTGGATGTGCTCGTGAACAACGCTGGTACCATGCCCCTGGCCTTCTTCTCCGACCATGACCAGGCCGTGGGCGCCTGGGACCGCTGCATCGATGTGAATATTCGGGGCGTGCTCTACGGCATGATCGCCGCCTTCGATCCCATGATGGCGGCGGGGCAGGGGCAGGTGATCAACCTGTCTTCCATTTACGGAAACTATCCCACCATCGGCGCGGCGGTGTACGGCGCCAGCAAGGCGGCGGTGGATTTTCTCTCCGAGTCCTTCCGGCAAGAAACCCGGGGCAAGATTAAGGTCACGGTGATCAAGCCTACGGGAGTGCCGGCGACCAACCTCTCGTCGAATATCGTCAATCCCGAGGCGCCGAAGGGGATCTGGGGCCATTACCTGGCAGAAGATGCCTCGCGCTTTGAAGCCATGGCAGCGGGGCAGCTACCGGCGGCAGAACAGGACCCCGAGTCCCCGGCCTACTTTGCCTTGAACCCCGAGTACATCGTCGATGCGATTCTCCACGCCATCGATCAGCCTCTCGGGGTTTCGGTCAGTAGCGTCACCGTCCGCGCGACCGGTGACGGCTACGTGCTCTAGGGCGCCTACTCGAACTTATCCGTCACCGCCCCTTCCGACGCAGAGCGCACGGTGAGGGCGTATTTCGCCAGAATGCCCCGCTTCGCGTAGGCCTCGGGGCGGCTCCAGCGGGCCTTCCGGGCCGCGAGGGTGGCGTCGTCCACGTGCACCGTGATGATGGCCGCCTCGGCGTCGATGGTGATTTCATCGCCGTCCTCGAGCAGCCCGATAGGTCCGCCTTCGAAGGCCTCGGGCGTCACGTGCCCAATGACGAACCCGTGGGACCCGCCGGAGAAGCGCCCATCGGTGATGAGGGCCACCTGATCGGACAGGCCCCGGCCGTTAATGGCGCTGGTGGGCGACAGCATCTCCCGCATGCCCGGCCCGCCCTTGGGGCCCTCGTAGCGGACCACCACCACGTCGCCCGCCACCACCGTGCCGTCGAGGATGGCGGCGAGGGCGGCCTCGAAGTCCCAGGCCATGGTCGTCCCTTCGCACGCGCCCGGGTGCAGGATCGCGTGGCAAAGTACCACCACGCGCTCGCTGCCCTCCGCGGCGGCAGCGAGCTGGCCGCGCAGCCA
>JAURCQ010000239.1 GCA_030828335.1 Gammaproteobacteria bacterium | reverse complement strand
GCAGAAGCAGGGGGAACGGGCGGGCAGCACGGTGGTGCAGTGCTATGGGGAGGGCGAGGCGCCGGAGCCCTGGGGACCCCGCCGCTTGCTCGGCTTTCAGCGCGTCTCCCTCGGGCCACGCGCGCAGGCCACGGTGACCCTGTTCCTGCCTCTGGCCCGTCTTGCCCTCTTCGATGCTGAAGACGAACGGTGGTGGCTCCCCGGGGGTGCCTATCGCATTGCCCTCGGCTTCTCTTCCCAGGATCTTTCCGTCGAAGCATCCCTCACCCTGCCCCCGCGGGAGAATGTGCCCCGGGAGGGCGCCCCGTGAGCGCGCCCGCCGGGCGCCTTGATCGCTGGCTGGAGCGCATTCCCGATCCCTTCCTCTTTGTGCTGGTGCTCACCCTGGTCACCGCCGGGCTTGCGCTGCTCCAGCCGGGCGTGACGGCGGGCGCCGTGGTCGATGCTTGGGGCCATGGGCTTGGGGGGCTTCTGGCCTTTACCACCCAAATTGCCCTCACCCTGCTGCTCGCCCATGCCCTGGCGCATACCGATGCCATGGCGCGTCTGCTGGGCTGGATCGCTCGCTTGCCCCGAACCCCTGCGGCGGCCTACGCGGTGGTGTCCCTCGGGGCCAGCGCCCTGAGCTTGCTGGCCTGGTCCCTAGGCCTCGCCGGGGGGGCGTTGCTGGCCCAGGCCGTCGCCCGGGAGGGCGCCGCCCGGGGCTGGCGCCTCGATTACCCCCTGCTCGTGGCCGCGGCCTATGGGGGCTTTGTGGTTTGGCACATGGGCTATTCTGGCTCCGCGCCGCTGTTTATGGCCACGGAGGGGCAGCCCCTGGTGGATCGCTACGGCCTCGTGCCCCTGGGGGAAACGATCCTCACCCCCTGGAATCTTGCCTTTGCCTTGGGCCTCGCCCTGGTCATGGCCGCCCTGGCGGCGCGCCTGGCACCCCTCGCCCCGCAGCCCTTTCGTCCAGAAGCCGAGCCCCTCCGAGAAGCCAGCGCCGCTGGCGGGGCCCTTTCCCGGGGTCCCTGGTTGACGGCGCTTTTTGCCTTGGTGCTCGGGGTGTTTCTGTGGCGCCGGGTGGTCCTTCAGGGAGCCGGAGTCGATCTGAACTGGGTGAATTGGAGCTTCCTGGCCCTAGGGCTGGCCCTGGCCCGATCGCCGGTCCATTACGCGGCGCTCATTACGCAGGCGGGGCGAACGCTTGGCCCCGTGCTGCTTCAGTACCCCTTTTACGCGGGCATCATGGGCATCATGGTGTCCACGGGGTTGGCGGCAGCGCTGGCGTCCTACTGCGTGGCCCTCGCCAGCGAGGGAACGTTGGGGTTTTGGGCCTTTCTGTCCGGAGGCGTGCTCAACTTCTTTATTCCCTCCGGTGGCGGGCAGTGGGTGGTGCAGGGGCCCATTTTCCTGGAGGCCGCGGAGCGCCTCGGGACCCCCGCGCCGGAGGTCATCATGGGGGTGGCCTACGGGGATCAGTGGAGCAATCTCATTCAGCCCTTCTGGACCGTGCCCCTTTTAGCCATTGCGGGGCTGCCGTTGCACAGCGTGCTGCGCTACAGCGTCATCATGTTTTGTTGTTCCGGTGTTTTCCTAGGGGTGGCCCTGCTGGGGCTAGGACATTTTGGATGAACGCTCGCGGAGATAAGGAGCCCACCATGGGGCTGATCGGGAAGGCGGCGCTGGCGCTGCTGCTAGTGGCTTCACCTAACCTTTGGGCTTGGGGGCAGACCGGCCATCGGGTCACCGGCGCGCTGGCTGAGCCCCTGCTGAGCGCTGAAGCGCAGCAGCTGGTGCGAGCTCTTCTTGGACCGGAGACCCTCGCCGAGGCCAGCACCTGGGCCGATGAAATGCGCTCCGCGCCGGGTACCTTTTGGCAGAAGACGGCGAATCCCTGGCACTACGTGACCGTTCCCAAGGGACAGGACTACGCTGCCGTGGGGGCCCCGCCGGAGGGGGACGCGGTCACGGCGCTGGCGCGCTATCGTGCCCGGTTGCTGAATCCCTCCCTGGCATTAGAGGCTCGACAGGAGGCGCTTCGGCTTATCGTGCATTACATCGGGGATTTGCATCAGCCCCTGCATGCGGGCAATGGCACGGATCGCGGCGGAAATGACTTTCCCGTGCGCTACTTCGGCAAGAACACGAATCTGCATCGGGTGTGGGACTCCTCCATGATTGATGGGGAGCGCCTCAGCTACACGGAGTGGGCCGCCTGGCTGGCGCCGCGGTTAGATGCCGCCTTCAAGACGCGCTATGCGAGCATCGACCCCAAGGCTTGGATTGGGGAGAGCGCTGCGCTGCGCGATCAGCTTTATCCTGACGGTGATCGCCTCAGCTACGACTACATTTTCCAGCACAAGGAGGCGCTGCGCACCCGCCTCATGGCTGCCGGCTGGCGCATCGCGGCCTATCTGAACGCCGCGTGCGAAGCCTCGCCAGAGGCCTGCGCGCCTTAGAAAATTCCCGCGCTGAGCCCTGCCGCCAGGGTCATGCCCAGCTCCCGGGCCGCGCCGAGGGCGTCTTCCGTCGGTGGGCCTCGCACGATTAGGGGTTCGGCCACCGGGGTGAAGGGGTAGCCCCGGGCAATGCGCTCGATTTCTCGCACCGCGCCCCGGCCGTCGTTCCCAGCGCTGATGAAGAGCGCGTAGGGCAGGGGTGCCAGCTCGCCCTCCACCGCGTAGAAGGTGCGGTCGAAGAAGTCCTTGATAAGACCGGACATGGTGCCGAAGTTTTCCGGCGTGCCGAAGAGCAGGCCGTGGG
>JAURCQ010000238.1 GCA_030828335.1 Gammaproteobacteria bacterium | reverse complement strand
GGTTCGACCAGAGGGACAGGGGCAGGTTCGCGGCGTCCACGGGGCCCCGGGCGTATTTATACCGCCCATCGGTGATCTGAACCCAGCGCCCGAAAACCCCCGCGAGGGCCCAGTCCCGGGTTTTCTGCGCAGGGTTTGCGAGCGCCGGCAGGAGCGAGGTGCCATGGCCCTTCTGGCTCGGAGCGAGGCCAAAGAGATCCCTAAGGGTGGCGTGGATATCCACCGTGGTGCTGAGGTGGGGGTAGCGCCCGGGGGCAATCCCCGGCCCCTGGATCAGCAGCGGAATGTGGGACAGGGGCTCATAGTGGGGCACCCCGGGCTTGCCAAAGAGGTCTCGCTCGCCGAGGTAATGGCCGTGGTCCGTGGTGATGATCACCATCGTATCCTCGCGCCGCCCCGTCTCCTCAAGGGTTGCCAGCACCTTCCCGAGCCAGTGGTCGATCATGCTGAGCTTGGCGCCGTAATTGTTTCGCACCTGCCGTGCGTCCGCTTCCGTAATCCGTCCCCGGGCCACGGCATCGACGGCGTAGGGGGGCCAGATAATACGTTCCCCGTCCACGGGATCGCCGTAGCGGCTGGCCCAGGGCTCGGGGGTATCGAAGGGGTCGTGGGGGTCAAACTCATCAATGAGCAGGAAGAAGCGGTCGTGCGCAGGGGCCTGGTCCCGTAGCCAGTCCGCCGCCGCGGTCATGGTCTTGGGGCCGGGGTAGTCCGCCTCTTCCCGAAAGTAGGTGCGGCTAAGGTCGTAGGCGTGGCCGTGGCCGCGGCGGGCCGGGAGCGCTGGCGCGCCGGTCCAGCTCGGATCCTCCACGGTGCGCCAGGGGTCGCCCTCGTGGCCCCGAAGGTATTCCCAGGCCGTGAAGTCGCAGTGGTAGTTCTCACCACCGCTCTCAAACAGGTGAGGGTGATCGCTCACCAGCATGGTGGTGACTCCGGCCCGCTCAAGGTCCCGGGTGATCGGCGCCTCCCAGAGCTCGATGGAGCCCCAGGGTCGCCATAGGAAATCCTGCACGCCACAAAGCATGTCATGCCGCGCGGGCATGCAGGGCAGGGAGCCCACCTGGTGCTGATCAAAGACCAGCGCCTCTCGGGCGAAGGCGTCTAAGTTCGGCGTGTCGAACTCCTTGCCGCCGTAGGCCCCGAGCAGGTGCCGATTCAAGCTGTCGAGGACAATGAGGACGGCATTTTTAGCGGTCATCAGGGCGAGCTCCGGGCGGCGAAGGAGTTTAAGGTTTGAGCAGGGCGGTAAACCGGCGAGGACTGATTTTGAAGCGTCCGCCAACGATGACGAGACGCGCGAGCGCCGTTTGCAGCGGAGGGAGGCTTAGCAAATTGGGAGGCGTGCCTGCCCCGGAGAAGGCGCATTGGAGCACCGCGGCATCTCCGCGTCGTGCGAGGCGCAGCCGACCCTCAAAGACCCCTTCTGGATGCTGCGCCGCCACCTGCCCGAGGGTGTCTGCCAGGTGATAAAGCGGAAACGCACGATCCTTTGAGAAAGGGCTCAACGCCGTTTCGTCCGCTTCTAGGATATAAAGGCTCAGGGGTTGGCGAGAAAGGTTTCGCCACCGCTGGCGAAGCGCTTCGGCAGGACTCAAGAAATCAATGCTCGGCAGATACAGCTCATTCTCAAGGGTTTGCAGCGCGCCGAGGGCCTCCTGAAGAAGCTGCTGGGTCGGCTCGGAAACGGCCTTGTCTGACAGGCTGGATAGCCTGACCAGCGCTAAGGCTAAGGTTTGCATGGGCCCATCGTGCAGAAGCCGCCCGAGGGTCGCGCGCTCAGCCTTAGCGTAGGCCTGGAGTTGGCGCGCCGCCTCGTGAAGCGCCGCTAGGTGCGTTTCGCTGGACGCGACGGCCCCACGATGGCGAAGAATGGCGTCGAGCAAAGGGGATTCCCTAGCGCTTTTGGCGAAGTCCGCTTATGGTCACCCATGAAATCGCACAGGGAGGTGCCGTGCAACCCGCCGAATCTATTTTGCTCGTGGATGACCATGCTTTGCTTCGGGAAAGCCTCGCTGCGGCCTTCCGGAACGCGGGTATGTTCTCCGAGGTCTTTGAAGCGCAGGACGGCGAAGAGGCGCTCCGAGTCGCTGAAGTACTTCAGCCCACTTTGATCCTTATGGATGTGGCCTTGCCCGATGGAACCGGTTTCGAGGTCATGCCTCGCTTGAAGTCCCTTGCGCCGGGTGCGCTGGTGGTCTTCCTCTCCATGCACCGCCTCGAGGTCTATGCGGCCAAGGCCTTTGCCCTGGGGGCGGCGGGCTACCTCTCGAAAAGCCTTGCCTTTGACGAAGTAACGCGCGCTCTCGGCGAGGTCTTGGAAGGCAAGCGCGTCCTCGATCCGAATATGTCCCTCCCCGCCGTGGAGGCGCTAGGCCTTCAGGCAAGCACTTCCCGGCTGGAGGATTGGCCCCTGCGGCAGCTTGAGGTGTTTTACTGCCTGCTGGCGGGGCAAAGCACGGCAGATACGGCCCTCCACCTTGGCGTTTCTGAGAAAACGGTGGAGAGCTACCGCTCGAAAATCTTTAAGGCCCTGGGGGTCACTTCTACCCCGGAATTGCTCGTGAAGGCCCGCGCAGAGGGGCTCGACTTGCTGATCCCTCGGGATGCTCGGCGGGACCTGTCGGGGTCGGTGTGAGCGCCGCGCTCCCGCGGCGTATTGCCTTTGTGGAAGACAATGCGACGGTGCGGGCGGCCCTCGTGCTGGCTCTGGAGCGGGCTCCCCATCTCCAAGTGGTGGCGGCGGAAGCGGGCTTAGAGGGTCG
>JAURCQ010000237.1 GCA_030828335.1 Gammaproteobacteria bacterium | reverse complement strand
GAAACACATCGAAATGTTTCGCAATGCCTGGCGAAGAAAAAAATCGAAATAGTTGCGAGATAAAACTGTTGCTTAATAGAAGCTTAACGGGCCTTGGTGAGGTGAAACCTACGGTCTAGGCCTTAAGTCGCCTGTATTAATTTTGTCACACTTCGGCTCGCCGGCTTCAGCTGTCGAACAGTTGTATAAAGTCGCTGAAGTAGGCGGGGTAGGTCTTTTTCACGCAGGTGGGATCCTCGATGACCACCTCCGTGCCCCCAATGGCCGCCAGGGAAAAGCACATGGCAATGCGGTGATCATCATAGGTGGCGATTTGCGCGGGACGCATCGCTTCCGGCGGCGTCACCGTAATCCCGTCCGGGTGTTCCTCTACCGCAGCCCCGAGCTTTCGAAGCTCCGTGGCCATGGCGGCGATGCGGTCCGTTTCCTTGACTCGCCAGTTGGCGACGCCACGAATGCGCGTCGGGCCCTGGGCGAAGAGTGCCACCACCCCGAGGGTCATGGCCGCATCGGGGATGGCATTGAGGTCTACGTCTATACCCCGCAGCGTGCCCCCTTCCGTTTCGAGCCAGTCCGGTCCGCTGCGGGTCACGGCTCCGGCTTGGGCGAGAACCTCCAGGAAGGCCACATCTCCCTGCATGCTGTCCCGGCCCACGCCGGTTACGCGCACGGGCCCCCCAGCGAGGGCGCCTAGGGCAAGGAAGTAGGAGGCTGAAGATGCATCTCCTTCAACGGGCAGATGCCCCGGTGCTACCAGGGGTGCCTCGGGGACGGTGAGCACCCGGGGCTCGGGCCAGGTACTGGCTGCTCCAAAATGAGCCAGGCAGCGACGGGTGATCTCCAGATAGGGGTCCGAGACCAGCGCCCCTTCCCGATGAATCGTAAGGCCCCCCGGCAGCTGAGGCGCCAGCATCATGAGGGCCGTGACGAACTGGCTCGAGAGCGTGCCATCGATGCGGACGGCGCCGCCGGCAAGGGGGCGGCCTTCGATCTTGAGGGGCGGGTAGCCCTCCGTGCCGAGATAGGTGATGTCCGCGCCGAGGCTTCGGAGGGCATCCACCAGCGGTCCGAGGGGGCGTTCGCGCATGCGCGGATCGCCATCCAAAATAAAGGTGCCTTCTCCCGCAGCCAGCAGCGCCGTCAAGGGCCGCATGGCCGTGCCCGCATTCCCTAGATGGAGATGCAGCGCTTCGGCGCTCGGCGCCTTGAGGCGCCCGCCGGCCCCGCGAACCCAAAGCCCCTCTTTTCGGCTCTCTGACTCGACCCCTAGCGCCGCAAGGGCATCGCGCATGCGCTGAATGTCGTCGCTATCCAACAGGTGGGTGAGGGTAGTTTCCCCGGAGGCCACCGCCGCCAGGAGTAGCAGGCGGTTGGAGAGGCTTTTGGACCCGGGGACGCGCACCGTGCCCTGGGCCTTGGATCCAAGATGAAGGGGGAGAAGGTCAACAGGGCTCATGGTGAGGCTCTCAGCGCGGCGGGGGCGAAAGAATAGCTTATAGCGCGTCGAGGAGCTGCCTCAGAAAGGCCTCGAGGCTTGGCGCCAGCGTCTCCCGCTCGCGCTGGCCGGGCCATTCGAGGACGACGGCGCCGTCGCGAAGGCGCAGGGAGATAATGCCGTCCTCGTCCTCCTCAAGCGCGGCGATGAAGGGCGCGGGCTCAAGTTTGAAGCGCTGTTGCTGAAGGCAATGGCCTAGCTGGTTCTCGAGGAGCCGGGGCCACTCCTCGACGCTCCAGGGCAGGGTTAGGCTGAGGGGCCCCCAGGGGCTGGGTAGCGTGATGGGATCGCTGAAGAAACTCCCGTAAAAGGCCTGAAGGCTGTCTGGGATGGCGAGCTCGAGCGCCGTCCCAAGGCCCGCAAGGGGCGCCTCCGGGCGAGGCTGCTGACGGACGGGCTGCCAGTAGCGATGCCCAGGCCCTGCCACGCCCTGGAGGCACGGCGACGGCCAGGCCGGGTCATCTTCAACGGTGAAGGGTCCCAGGGTCGCCTCAGCCCGAGTGAATAGGGAGCTGAGAGCCTCGAGCAGCCCAACTTCGGACTCAGCCACGGGCAGGCCCTTTGAACTCTAGGCGGTTCCCTTCCGGATCCGCGCTGTAAATCGAGGGTCCAAAACCCTCCGCGCCAAAGCGCCGCCGGGGCGCCTCGGCGGGTAGGCCGAGGTCCGTGAGCCAAGCCTGCAAGGCCGTCGCATCGAAGGGTTCGACCCGAAGGCATAGGTGGTCGAGATTGCCGTCCTGGCGATTAATCGGCCCCTCGCCGCCGAGGGGGGTGCCCTGCACCACCATGTCGATCAGCACGTTGCCCGCGCGAAACTGGTAAAGCCCTAGCTTCGGCTCTTCCCGTACGCAGGGGCAGCCGAGGGTCTCCTCGTAAAAAGCGCGCATGCGCGGAAGATCCTCCACCCGGAGCACGAGGTGATCCACCGTCAATGAGGAAAAGGGGCGGGGCTTAGGGTTCGTCATAGGTGAAGGCCTCTACGGTCCAGTGCTCCGGACCCTCGGGGCCCGGCAGCGCGACGCGGTCCCCGGGATGCTTCCCCAGGAGGGCCCGGGCCACGGGGGCGTCAATGCTGATCCAGTGCTGCGTTGGGTCGATTTCATCGTAGCCGACGATGCGTAGGGTTCTTTGCGTCTGGCCTTCAACGCTTAGCAGTACCGTGGCGCCGAAGCGGATGCCCGCCTCCGGGCCCGGGGTGCGGTCCACCACCTGCACCTCATCGAGGCGCTTGCTGAGATAGCGCACGCGCCGGTCGAGCTCCCGCAGAG
>JAURCQ010000236.1 GCA_030828335.1 Gammaproteobacteria bacterium | reverse complement strand
TAGTAGCCCGCGAGCTGGAGGAACTCCTGCCGGGATTTTTCATCCTCCCGGAACACCCCCATCATGCGGCTCGTGGTCATGATCACCCCGGGGGTCTCGACGCCCCGGCAGGTCATGCAGCCATGGGTGGCCTCCACAATAACCCCCACGCCTAGGGGCTCAAGGGCCGTCGCAATGCAGTCGGCGATCTCCGCGGTCAGCCGCTCCTGCACCTGCAGGCGCCGGGCAAAGGCGTGCACCACCCGAGCCAGCTTACTGATGCCCACCACCCGGTCCCGGGGCAAATAGCCCACGTGGGCCTTGCCGTGGATTGGCGCGAGATGGTGTTCGCAGTGGGAAACGAAGGGGATGTCGCGGAGGAGCACGATTTCATCGTAGCCCCCCACCTGCTCGAAGGTTCTCTCCAGGTAGCGGGCTGGGTCCTCGGCGTAGCCCCGGAAGTACTCGAGATAGGCATCGACCACGCGCCGGGGGGTGTCGTGAAGCCCCTCCCGGGTGGGGTCTTCGCCCACCCAGCGCAGGAGGGTGCGCACCGCCTCTAGGGCAGCCTCCCGGGCCTCCGGGGAATCATCCGGGGGGGTCATGGGTTCACTCATCGTCCGTTTGCTCCCTGCAATAACCGAAGGGGGTTCAGCACGCTTCAAAGATGGCAGCGATGCCCTGGCCGCCGCCTACGCACATGGTTTCTAAGCCGTAGCGATCGCCGCGCCGCGCCATGGCGTGGAGCAGCGTAGTCATGATCCGCACCCCCGTCGCGCCAATGGGATGGCCCAGGGAAATCCCCGAACCCTGAATATTCAGACGCTCCGTACTCTCAATCCCCAGGCCCTTCATCACCCCCAGCACCTGGCAGGCAAAGGCCTCGTTCAGTTCAATAAGACCCATATCGTCGAGGGACAGGCCCGTTCGCTTCATGAGTTTCTCCACCGCCGGCACCGGGCCCAGGCCCATGGTGGCCGGATGGCATCCCGCCGGGGCCCAGCCTACGAGGGTCGCCATGGGGGTCAGCCCCAGGGCTTCGAGCTGATCCTCCGCCACCACCAAGCAGGCCGCCGCCGCATCGTTTTGCTGGCTTGCATTACCCGCGGTCACCACGCCGTCCTTCATGAGGGGCCGAAGCCTAGCCAGGGAATCCACCGTGGTATCGGGGCGGAAGCCTTCGTCCTTGCCCACCACCACGGGATCGCCTTTACGCTGGGGGACCAAGACGGGTACCACTTCGGCGTCAAAATCACCCTGAGCCCAGGCCGCAGCGGCCCGAGCATGGCTATCGGCGGCGTAGGCGTCCGAGGCTTCGCGGGTAATCCCGCACTCCGTGGCGACGTTCTCCGCCGTCTCAATCATTCCCGAGATCACCCCAAAGCGTTCCACGGGCTGGGAACGCTCCCGGCCCCGCTCCAGGCGATCGTAAAGGGCCACATTGCCAGCCCGGGCACCACCACGGAGCGCCGTGGTGTAGTACTCAATGTTGCTCATGGACTCCACGCCCCCGGCAAGCACGCAATCGGCGGCGCCGGTTTGCACCATCATGGCTGCGGTGACAATGGCCTGAAGTCCCCCGCCACAGCGCCGGTCCAGCTGGATCCCCGGCACCTCTAGGGGCAGCCCCGCCGCCAGCGCCGCCCAGCGGCCAATGCAGGGGGCCTCAGAGTTGGCATAGCTTTGGGCGAAGACCACATCCTCAATGCGGGCCGGATCCACGCCGCTCTTGGCCACCACGGCCTTGATGATCTCAGCGCCTAGCACCTCCGCGGGGAGGGCCGACAGACCTCCAAGGAAGCGTCCCACGGGGGTACGAAGAGGCGTAACAATGGCAGCGCGGCGCATGAGCTTTTCCTGATTGAGTCAACGGATGAAGGGTATGAAAACGCTGCGCGGGCTCCCAGGCCCGCGCAGCAATGCGTGAGGCGACGGCCCAGGCCGTCGCCCCCGAGGGAAGGCAGCTAGCGCGCCGCCGCCGGCCAGGGCGTGCCCTGCTCTCGGCGCTCCACGGGCTTCATGCCCTGATAGGCGAAGCGCTGCACGCGCTTACCCTCGTAGGTTTCCGTGGTGAAAATGTTGCCCTTAGAGTCCACGGCGATGCTGTGCACGCCGAAGAACTGGCCAGGCTGGCGTCCCCCATCTCCGAAGGTGGTGATGATCTCGAGGCTTTGCCGATCCATGATGTAGACCCGCTCGTTCTTGCCGTCGGCCAGGTAGATGAAGGTCTGCTCCGGATCTGGGGAGAAGGCGATATCCCACACCGAGCCATCGCCGAGGGTCTTCGGCGCGATGAACTTCTCCTTCACGAAGGTGCCGTCCTTCTTGAACACCTGAATACGATCGTTCGCTCGGTCGCACACGTAGACCAGCCCGTCGTGGGTAGGCTCGGCGCAGTGCACAGGGTTCCGAAATTGCTGGGCCGGGGGCTCGTCGGGGTTGTAGCGCCCGATATTCTCGTCCGAGGGGGTGTTCCCGTAGGCGCCCCAGTAGCGCTTCACCGCGCCGCTGTCGGCGTCGAGCACGGCGACGCGGCGGTGCGTGTAGCCGTCGGCGACGTAGGCTTCGTTATCCTCTGCGTCCACGGTGATCTTCGCCACCCGGCCGAAGTACTCCGTGCTGTTGCTGTCCAGGGGTGCCCCGGGCATGCCGTACTGGGCCAGGAACTTACCCTGGCGGGTGAACTTCAGGATGTGGGCGTCGTTCCGGCCGTTGCCCCCAATCCAGATGTTGTCCTTGTGATCCACGGTGATGCCGTGGTTCGACTCGGGCCAGTCGTAAGCCTCCGCCGGCCCCCCAAAAGTGTTCA
>JAURCQ010000235.1 GCA_030828335.1 Gammaproteobacteria bacterium | reverse complement strand
TCACCCACCAGCCCCAGGTGGCGGCGCAGGGCAACCATCATCTGCGGGTGCGCCAGGCGGGCACGGAGGCCACCATCGACGTGCTCAGCGAGGAGGATCGCGTCGAGGAGCTGGCCCGCATGCTGGGGGGCGTCAAAATCACCGCGCAAACCCGCGCCCACGCCGCGGAAATGCGCGCCCAGGGTTCGTGACCCGGAAGGCCCAAGCCCGTATCATCGGCGCCTTCGCTTTGGGTCCGAATCTATGAAACGCGCCTTACTGATCGCCGGCCTTATGGTCGCCCTTGCGGGCTGCAGCCTGCCGGACCCCCGGGATTTCCGCTTCCCCGGGGTGTACCGCGTGACCGTGCAGCAGGGGAACGTCATCACCCAGGACATGGTGGACCGGCTAAAGCCGGGCATGACAGGACGGCAGGTGCGTTTCATCATGGGCGAGCCCGTGATCGGCAACACCTTCCGCCCAGGCCGCTGGGATTACGTCTACACCATTCAGCCCGGGGGTGGTGAACGCCTGGCCCAGCGCCTCACGCTCTACTTCGAAGAGGACGCCCTCGTGGGCTTTGAAGGGGACTTCATTCCCACGGCCATCGCGGAAGCGCAAAACGCCGAGCAAGCGCCCGGGGCCGCCCTACCCGGCAGCCTAGAAACCCGCGAAACCGAACCGGACGCCTAGCGCGCGGCCCTGGCCCGACGCTGGGCCTTGGGATCGAGCAAAAGGGGACGGTGGCTTTCCACCTGGTCGCCGTCCCTCAGGGGCCGATCGAGCGTGGCCGCCTCCCCGAACACCCCCACTAAGGCCGCTTCCGTAGCCGGCCATCCCACGGCGGCCAGCGCATCGCGCACCGTGGCCCCCAGGGGCAGGGTGATCCGATGAATTTCGCTTTTCCGGGGCTCGGGCACGGACACCAGCGTAACGCGGATCATCCGTAAAGGGCCTTCGCGCGCTGACAGAAGGCTTCCACCAGCGTATCCGCGCTGCTACTCAGCAGGGCACCGAGAGCTGCCGTGGCCAGCCGCCCCCGATATTGGAAGGTGAGGGTCAGGCCGATCTTGCAGGCATCTTCCGCGAGGGCCTTGAAGGCCCAATCCCCGGTAAAGGTGGAGAAGGGGCCATCGACCAGTTCGAGACGCATGGCAGTAAAAGGCGTCAGCGTATTGCGGGTGGTGAAGCGGTGCTCGACCCCGCCGCGCTTCAAGCGCAGGGATGCTTCGATGAGGGCGTCCGTTTCCGCGAGGACCTCGGCACCAGCGCACCAGGGCACGAACTCCGGGTAGCACCGCACGTCATTCACCAGGGCGAACATGCGCTCCGCCGAGAAGGGCACGAGCGCACTGCGTTCGATGGTGGCCACGCCCTAGAGGGTCGAGATCACGGTGTAGACGAAGACCACCAGCACGCCCGCGGGGGCGACGAAGCGGCTTAGCACCTGCCATAGCGTGTAGCGCCCCCCGTCAAAGCCAAGCTGGCCCACCACCGTGCTCTTCGGCAGCACCCAGCCCACAAAGAGGGCGATGAGCATCCCGCCGAGGGGCAGGAGGGTGTTATTGGCCAGGAAATCGACGGTGTCGAAGAAGTTCTTCCCGAAGAAGATCTGCACATCGGCCCAGATGTTGAAGGAGAACACGGTCCCAAGCCCCAGGGCCCAGGAGATCACCCCGAGGGTGACCGCCACCCGTCCGCGCTTGGCGTTGTAGTCCTCCACGAGCCACGCCAGCGCCGGCTCCGTTAAGGAGATGGCGGAGGTGAGGGCCGCAAAGCTGACCAGCAGGAAGAAGACACCGCCGAAAATTGCGCCAAAGGGCATCTGCCCAAAGGCCAGGGGCAGGGTCACAAACATCAGCCCCGGGCCCTCCGCAGGGTTCAACCCGTTGGCGAAAACCAGGGGGAAGATCACGAGCCCCGCCGCCACGGCCACGAAGGTGTCCAGGAGCGCGATGGTGAAGATGGTGGAGGTAATGGAGGCGTTCGAGGGCACGTAGGCGCCATAGGCCATGATCGCGCCCATGCCCAGGGACAGGGTAAAGAAGGCCTGCCCCATGGCATCGAGCACCCCTTCCACGCCGAGCCGTTCGGGATGGAACGAGAACATGAAGTCGAGGCCCTGGGCGAGGCCCCCGGAGGTCAGGGAGTAGCCCAGGAGCACGAGCAGCAACAGCAGCAGCAGGGGCATGAACCAGCGAATGGCGAGTTCAAGCCCGCCGGAAACGCCCCGGGCCACAATAAAGATGGTCACGGCCATGAACGCCGTTTGAAGCGCAATCATCAGCAGCGGATCGGCGAGGAGCCCAGCAAAGGCCGCGGAGGCCGCCTCCCCCGTGGTGCCCTGGAAGGTGCCAGCGCTGACCTCAAACAGATAATAAAGGGACCAGCCCGCGATGACGCTGTAGAAGGACAGGATCAGGAAGCCCGCGGCCACCCCCATCCAGCCAATGAGTGTCCAGGCGGGGGAGGCATCGGAGAGCTTCACCAGCTGGCGCATGGTGTTGATGGGGCTTTGCCGCGTTTCCCGGCCCATGAGCACCTCCGCCATCATGATGGGGATGCCGATGAGAAAAATGCAGGCCAGGTACACCAGGATGAAGGCGCCCCCGCCGTTCTCCCCCCGCCCACCGTTGACGGCATGGTACATCCTCGCCCCAGGGTGAAGACCGTCTTCGTACATCTTACCATTCTCGTCCCTCGTATCACACGGCTCATACTGCGGCTGAGGGTCCAGGGGCGGCGGTGTTGCCCCCCTGTGGTACGGCCAGTCGGTTGCGACTTGCCCCCTGAGCGTCCCACGCACCTCGGGCCGCTCCCCGGGGAGGAGCGGGAGGAGAATGTCCCTCGTCGCCGTCGGC
>JAURCQ010000234.1 GCA_030828335.1 Gammaproteobacteria bacterium | reverse complement strand
CCTGAGCCTGCCCCGTCGCGGTGAGCGGGGTATCCGTGCTGCCGTGCCAGCGTCCATCCACGTTGGCCTGCATTTGCCCGTGGCGCACGAGCCAGAGGCGAGTGGTCATAGGCCCAGCACCGCCTTGCTGATGATATTGCGCTGCACCTCGCTCGAGCCCGCGTAGATCGTGGCGGCCCGATTATTCAGGTAGAAGGGCACGGTGGTGAGCCCCGCCGCCGGGCCCACGGGGGCGACGTTGCTCTCGAAGGCCAGGGCCTCGGGCTGGTGCACAAGGCCATAGGGGCCGAGGGCTTCCACCTGAAGCTCCGTGAGGGCTTGGCTCAGCTCCGTGCCCAGAAGCTTCAGCATGGAGGCGCCGGGACCGGGAGAGCCGCGGCGCTCCGTTTCCGCCAGGGCCTGGAGTTCCGCCATCTCGAGGGCTTCGATGCGCGAGGTGAGCGCATGGAGCCGCTGGGTGAGGGCGCTGCGTTCCCCCTCGGGGAGGGCTTCGGCGAAGGTGTGGAGGTCTTCCACCCCTTCCAGGAGCCCCGGGGCGGAAGCGCCGCCGCCGCGCTCGAATTCGAGAAGGTACTTGGCGACGGTCCAGCCGTCGTTTTCCTCGCCCACGCGCTGGCTCGCATCCACCCGTACGTTGTCAAAGAACACCTGGGCCTGGGTGGCGGCGCCGGAGACAAAGCGAATGGGGGTGATGGTGATGCCTTCCGCGTCCATGGGCAGGAGCAGGAAGGTGATGCCCTTCTGCGGGCGATCGAAGGTGCCCGTGCGCACGAGGCAGAACATGTGCGTGGCGTACTGGGCGTGGGTGGTCCAGATCTTCGTGCCGTTCAGGAGGTAGTGATCGCCGTCTCGCACGGCGCTGCACTGGAGCGTGGCCAGGTCCGAGCCGGCCTGGGGCTCGGAGTAGCCCTGGCACCAGTAGTCTTCTCCCCGGAGTATCCGCGGCAGGTAGTGCTGCTTCTGCGCTTCCGTACCGCAGCCCAGGAGGGCCGGGCCGAGCATGGAGAGGCCCATGGGGGAGAGGGCCGGGGGCTTCGCCCGGGCCCGCTCGCAGGCGAAGATATAGCGCTGGGTCAGGGACCAGTTGCAGCCGCCATATTCCTCAGGCCAGCTGGGCACGAGCCAACCCTGGTCGTAAAGAATCTTTTGCCAGGCCAGGGCGTGTTCCCTGCTGGAGTACACGCTGGTCATGTGGCGCCCGGCGTGGGCCAGCTCCGGCGTGAGGGCCGTGGCGAAGAAGGCCCGGACCTCGTCGCGGAAGGCGTTTTCCTCGGGGGTGAAGGCGAGCTTCATGGCGCGCCCTCCTTAGTAGCCGGCGAGGGCCGCGTAGCGGCTGCGGTGGAAGGTTTGGTTCCCTAGCAGCTGCTCCTGTACCCGGGCGCGCTTCATGTAGAAGCCGATGTCGAACTCGTCGGTCATGCCGATGCCGCCGTGCATTTGCAGGGCTTCGCAGCTCACGGCGTGGAGCACTTCGCCGACCTTGGCCTTGGCCAGGGAGACGGCAAGGGCGGCGTCGTCCCGGCCTTCGTCGAGAGCCGCGAGGGCATCGAGGACGGTGGAGCGGGCCAGCTCGATTTCCCCGAAGAGATCGGCGGCGCGGTGCTTCAGGCCCTGGAAGCTGCCGATGACCTGGCCGAACTGCTTGCGCTCCTTCAGATAGGCGATGGTTTGGTCGAAGGCCGCCTGAGCGCCCCCGAGCATTTCCGCAGCCAGGGCCGCCCGGCCCCGGTCGAGGACGGCGTCCAGCAGGTCGGCATCGCCGAGGCGCTGGCTGGCGTCCACCGTGGCATCGATGGTGAGGCGGGCGTAGGCCCGGTAATCCGCGAGCTTCTCTGCGGTGGCGGTGATGCCGGCCTCCCGGGGCACGAGGTAAAGGCCCAGGCCGTCCCGATCCCCCGGGGCGCCGCTTTCTCGAGCTACCACGATGATCTGCTCAGCGCTGCCGCCGTCGATCACAAAGCGCTTCTCCCCCTTCAGCTGCACCGCATCGCCGCTGGCCGTGGCCGTAAGGGCCGCGCCGTAGGGCTGGTGGTGGGGGCTCTCTTCGAGGGCGAGGGCGAGGCGGATCTTGCCTTCTACCACTTCGGGCAGCAGCGCATCAGCGAGGGCGCGATTGCTGCTCAGGGCCAAAGCGCTGGAGCCCAGCACCACGGAGCTCAGCAGCGGAGAGGCGGACAGGTGGCGCCCCGTTTGCTCGAGGATCGTGCCCATGGCCTGCCAGCCGAAGTCGGTCCCGCCGACGGCTTCCGGCAGGGTGATGCCGGTCCAGCCGAGCTCCACCATGGCTTGCCACGCGTCGAGGTCGTAGCCCGCGGGGCCCGGGTTCTCCCGGAGGGCTCGGAAGGCCGTCACGGGGGCCTTGCTGGCGCAGAACTCTGCGGCGGTGGCTTGGATAAAGGACTGATCTTCGTTCAGTACGAGCGCCATAGCGTCTTCTCTCTCCCCTGGGTAAGTGCTGCGCCTAGTCTAGCACCGGACCTTGCCCCCGCTAGCCCTCGGGGGTGAGGACTTCGCGAAGAAAGGCCGTGGCGCTGGCCCAGCTCCGCTGATCGGCCTTCGCGTGGTAGGCCACCCCGGCCTCTGGGGCGTTGGCTTCGGGCACGGTAAAGGCGTGAAGCGCGCCGCCGTAGTCGTGGAGCTGCCAATCCCGCTGAGCCAGGGTCATTTCCTCGGCGAAGGCGAGAACGGCGCTGGGCGGGACCATGGGATCGTCGTGGCCGTTGAGCACGAGGATCGACGCGTCATCCCCAGCCCCCAGCGGTTGGTCCGGGCCGTGAAGCAGGCCATGGAAGCTCACCACGCCGCGAAGCCCCGCGCCGCCCCGGGCCAGATCGAGCACGCAGAGGCCGCCGAAGCAGTAGCCGAGGGCCGCCACGGCGTCGCCGCAGTCCGGC
>JAURCQ010000233.1 GCA_030828335.1 Gammaproteobacteria bacterium | reverse complement strand
TGCCGAGGTTGAAGATCCCTTCATCCTTTTGGTCGACAAGAAGATCTCCAATATCCGCGAACTGCTACCCGTGCTGGAGCAGGTGGCCAAGGCTTCACGCCCACTGGTCATTGTTGCTGAGGACGTGGAAGGTGAAGCGCTTGCGACATTGGTCGTGAACAACATGCGCGGCATCGTGAAAGTCGCAGCGTGTAAGGCGCCTGGCTTCGGCGATCGACGCAAAGCTATGTTGCAGGACATCGCGATCCTCACCGGCGGTACGGTGATCTCCGAGGAAGTGGGCCTCACCCTTGAAGGCGCCACCCTGGAAGATCTTGGCCACGCCAAGAAGGTCCAGCTCACCAAGGAAAACACCACCATCGTCGACGGCGCAGGCAAGGCCGACGAGATCGAGGGTCGGGTGAAGCAGATCCGCGCCGAGATCGAAGACACCTCCTCCGACTACGACCGGGAGAAGCTCCAGGAGCGTCTCGCTAAGCTCGCCGGCGGCGTTGCCGTCATCAAGGTGGGTGCGGCCACGGAAGTGGAAATGAAGGAGAAGAAGGCTCGCGTGGAAGACGCCCTCCACTCCACCCGCGCTGCGGTGGAAGAAGGCATCGTTCCTGGCGGCGGTGTGACCCTCGTTCGTGCCCTCGGCGCCATCGAGAACCTCACCGGTGACAACGAAGATCAGAACGTCGGTATCGCCATTGCCCGTCGGGCCATGGAAGCGCCGCTCCGTCAGATCGTCACCAACGCCGGCTACGAAGGCTCCGTGATCGTCGACAAGGTCAAGCAGCTCACCGGCAAGGAAGGCTTCAATGCCGCCAACGGCGAGTACGGCGATATGCTCGAGCTGGGCATCGTGGACCCCGCCAAGGTGACCCGGACCGCGCTGCAGTCCGCTGCCTCCGTGGCCGGTCTCATGATCACCACGGAAGCCATGATCTCCGAGATCCCGGAAGAGAAGCCCGCAATGCCCGACATGGGCGGCATGGGCGGCATGGGCGGCATGATGTAAAGCCGAGCCCTGTGCTCCAAGAGCCCCGCTTCGGCGGGGCTTTTTTTTGTTTTTTCCCCAGGAAGCGCATCGGTGCGGGCCCAGCCGGTTCCCTGCGCCTGGGCGCTGGGGTATAACCGGACCTTCACGCCGCGATGGGTGCGTCTGCGGCTTTAGGTGCTTAGAACAAGGGAAAGGGTGGCATGAACGATCGCGATGAGCTCGGAGAACTCCCGAGCATTGCCCCGGCGCGAGATGACATCGCCACGCGCCGGCCCACGAGCCGCCGGACCGAGCCGCCCCGGGGTGGGGTTCCGCCGCTCTTCTCGCTTTTGCTGGCGGTGCTGGTGCTGGGGCTGTCCGTGAGCGGCTATTTTCTCGCCTCCCAGCAGCAGGCCCTCGCGGAAGCGCAGGCGGCGCGGGCTCAGGCCGAGGCTCGGCTGGCGCGCATTGAGGATCAGCTGTCCCTCACCGGGCAGGCCCTTTCAGAAACGGAAAACGAAACCCAGAGCCAGATCAATTTCTGGGAATCGGAGATTCGCAAGCTGTGGGATGTGACGAATAAGCGTAACCGGGCCTGGATTGAGGAAAACCAGGCCGCCGTGAAGCGGCTCAAGAATGACCTGGAAAGCCAGGGCTCCACGGTGAAAAGTGTCGCGGCCCAGGCCAGCGATCTGAAGCGGGCCCTGGGGGCGCAGGCCGAGCTGGTTACCGACGTGAAGGCCCTGAAAACCCGCAGCAACGAGCTGCTGGCGCGGCAGCGCAGCATTACCGATCAGCTGAACGCCACGACGCAAACGGCGAAGGCTCTGGAAGCCACCCTGGCTCAGCGGGTGAAGGAGAACGAAGAGGCCATCACGGCCATCGATGGCTCCCGCCGCGATATGGTGCGACGCCTGACCACCCTTTCCGATCGCCTAAGGGCCCTGGAAGGGGGCGCACCGGCGGCGCAGACGCTGACGCCGATCTCCGGTCCCTAGGGCGGGGTGACGCGGCGGGTGAGCCGTTCCTGCCCCCGCCGCACCCCATAACCCTCTGCGGTGATGGCCTCGAGCGTGAGGCCATCAATCTCATCCCCCTCTCCGTAGGCCTGGCCGTTAATCCACAGGGCCCGGTCGTCTTTCAGTTCCCCGTAGATATGGGCGCTGACGCGCCAGCCGTCGACGATCGCCGCTAGGGGCTCAGGCTTGGGCTCAGGCTCGGGCACTGGCGTCGGGGGGGCCGCCGAGGCCCTTGCGGCTTCGTCTGGCGCGACCACCGCAGGGGCGCTTTGTGGCGCGGCGCTGTCTTTCGCCGTGAGCAGCGCAAAGGTCAGCCCGCCGATCATCAGGGCGCCCAGCGCGACCGCAAGGCCGGTGCCCAGGCCGGATTTCTCAGCCCTGGGCTGCTGGGCCAGGAGGCGCTCCGCGGCGCTTTCCGTGGCGGCCTGGCCTCGGCGGCGCTCCTCCTCCTGGCGCTTTAGGGCATCAAGGATGGCAGACACTAGGGGCGCTCCAGGATCCGGTCGGTGAGGCGGGGAATCCCCGGTACGCCTTCGTTTAAGGCCAGCACCGTTTCCACGGTGAGCGCCTCCCCTACGGCAAGGCCCCGGTCCGCTTGAAAGCGTTGAAGCCCCCGGGGGCCACCGTAGCCGTGGCGGGCGAGGCGCTCGGCGAGCCACTCAGCCTTGAGGGAGGCCTCCGCGGGAGGCTCTTGCCAGAGCAGAAGGGCCTGGCCGTTCCAGCGTGCTTCGAGGTCTTGCCGGTCCGTCCAAACCGGGCCGTCCCCCGCATCCAGCGCGAGTGCCGTGCCCTGCGTGGCGCTTAGGAGAACCCAGCGCTCCGGCGTCGTGAGCCCTAGGAGCGCCGGGCGATTCTGAGCCAGCAGCTGCCACAGGGGCAGGGCGCCGGCCTCGCAGGCCAGGCCAAGGGTGGCGAGATCGGGGCAGTCCCAGGCGGGCGCT
>JAURCQ010000232.1 GCA_030828335.1 Gammaproteobacteria bacterium | reverse complement strand
TGCTCGCCGGGGCCGATCTCTCCACGGCGAAAAGCGAAGGCGAGGGCAGCACCCGGAAGGTGACGGCCACCGTCCCCGCCGCCGCCCTCCCCCTCTTCGCCGGACGCCTTGGGCACACCCTGCCCGTGGGCAATGAGGGCGCCGGAGAAGTGGTCGCCGCCGGCGCCCGCGCCGAAGCCCAGGCGCTTTTGGGGCGCACCGTGGCCCTCTTCGGCGGCGCCACCTACGCCCGCTATCGCCGGGCCAAGGTGGCTGATCTCCTCCTCTTGCCCGAGGGCACGGCGGCGGAAGCCGGCGCCTCCTGCTTCGTAAACCCGCTGACGGCCCTCGGCATGACGGAAACCATGCGCAGGGAGGGGCATCGAGGCATCGTGCATACCGCCGCAGCCTCCAATCTCGGGCAGATGCTCAATCGCATTTGCCTCGCTGACGGCATCCCCCTGGTGAATGTGGTGCGCAAAGAGGCCCAGGTTGAGCTACTTAGGGCTCAGGGGGCGACGCACGTGGTGAACAGCTCGGACCCGGACTTCGAGGCCCAGCTCACGGATGCGCTGGCGGAAACGGGGGCGACGGTTGCCTTCGACGCCACCGGTGGCGGCGAACTTGGCAGCCAGCTGCTGAACGCCATGGAGCGCGCGGCCCTGCGCAGCGCCGACGCCTATAGTCGCTACGGCTCCACCACCTATAAGCAGCTGTATATCTACGGCGGCCTAGACCGGAGCCCGACGGTGCTCAAGCGCGCCTTCGGCTTTTCCTGGGGCATCGGGGGCTGGCTCCTGCCCCCCTTCCTCGAGCGCCTCGGGCAGGAAGGCACCGATCGGCTTCGCGCGCGCGTGGTGGCAGAGCTGCACAGCACCTTTGCCAGCCACTATGCGGCGCGCATCACCCTGAGCGAAGCCCTCGACGTGGACACGCTGAAGCGCTACGCGCAGCAGGCCACGGGGGAGAAATTCCTGATTACGCCCCACCTTGCCTAGGGGGCGGCGAAGTCACAGCGCGCCGCCCCCCACCCTCACCCCAAGCCATGGGGTGAACGTTGAGGGGGACCATCTACGGCGCTACGAAAGCGTCCTCCCGGATTTTGAAGCCTTCTGGGAGGCGCTCCAGCGCCCCCTTCCCCAAACCCTTGCGGTGAATGATCAGCGCCTCAGCGCCGCGGCGCTGGCCGAAGGACTTTCCGGGGCCCTAGCTCTGACGCCCCTACCCTGGCGCCCGGGGGCCTTTCGCTTGGCCCCGGAGGATCGACCAGGGCGGCACTGGCGCTTTAGCGCCGGGCACTTCACCGTGCAGGAGGAGGCTTCTCTCCTCCCCGTGGCGCTTCTCGAGGCAGCCCCCGGGGATCGGGTGCTGGATCTTTGCGCGGCGCCGGGGAACAAAACCGCCCTCCTCGCCCTGGCCCTAAAAAATCGCGGCACGGTGCTCGCTAATGACCTGCAGGAAAGTCGCCTAGCAGCGCTCCACGATCTCATTCGCCGCCTTGGGCTCATGAACGTCTCGACCACCTGCGGGGACGGCGCCCGCCTTCCCCTGGGGGAAAACACCTTTGACCGCATTTTGCTCGACGCCCCCTGCACCGCGGAAGGCAAGGCACAACGCGGCTACCTGCGCGCCTCCAGCGAAACCTTTCGCGCAGGGCTTCGGCAAACGCAGCGCCGTCTCCTCGAGCACGCCCTTAGGCTCTGCCGTCCCGGCGGGCGCATCGTCTACAGCACCTGCACCTTTGCGCCCGAGGAAAACGAGGGGGTCATCACCGCCTTTCTTGAGGCCTTCGCTGATCAGGTACGGGTGCGCCCGGTCCACGGCCTTCCCCCTGGGGCCAGCCCCGGGCTTGAAGCCTTTGAAGATCAGCGCTTTCACCCGGACCTCGTGCACGCCTGCCGCCTTTGGCCTCAGCGTTCGGGCACGGGGGGATTTTTTGCCGTGTGCCTTGAAAAAGCCGCGACCGAGCGCGGCCAGCGCACGCCCCTCGGCCCCTCCGCCCTGCCCGACATGACGGAAGATCCACGCCTCCCAGCCCTGCTGGCTCGCTACGGCTGGACTCAAAAGGACCTCGAACCCTGGCGCCTCATCGACAGCCCCCGCAGCGTCCGCATCCTAGCGGCCGATCACGAAGCGCCTCGGGGTCCGCGTTACTTGACCCACGGCCTAGACCTGGCCCGCAATCGGGCCCGGGTGGCTAAGCTCTCCACCCCCGCAGCCATGGCGCTCGGGCCCCTCGCCCGGCGGGAAGTCCTGGAGCTTTCCGACGCCGCGTTTCTCGCCTACCGCAGACGGGAAGCTTGCCTGCTCCGCGACACCGAAATCCCCCCCACGGTGTCCCCCGGCGCAGTCCTTCTTAAGCACAAGGACACCTTTCAAGGTATCGGGATCCTCTACGAGGATAACGGGGTCTGGGCCCTAGAAAGCCAATTCCCTAAGGCCTGGGTTCGCGACAACACCTGAACAACGATGTTTTTTTCTGCCCGTTCGGCAACTTTAATTTGCCGCTTGAGGGGACTTTTAATATTTTTCCATTATTTTTCAACAGGTTATTAAAACCTCAAAACCTTGACAGGGCTTTAGCAAAAAATATAACAAACCATTGACACTCTCCCCCAAGGCGCCTACCTTAAGCCTCAAGCGCTGCAGCATGGAGCGCCAGAAGTGCCCCCCCATCGCGGGTTCTGGTTATCGCCCGTGGCTAGGGTTCGCGGTGGGGTCGGCCCTTAGCCCCTCGGACCCCAGCTCGGCTTGCGCCCCGCGAGGAATGCGCTCACCCCCTCCTTGTAGTCCGGTTCCCGGCTCATTGCTTCAAGCAGCGCTTCACTGTCCTCGACCGCGCTTCGAAGGTCGCGGTGTTGGTCGACGTAAATTTGCCGCTTGGTTTCCGCCAGGGATCGGGGGGAAACGGTTTCGATGAGCTGCCGCGCCCAACCATGGGCTTCC
>JAURCQ010000231.1 GCA_030828335.1 Gammaproteobacteria bacterium | reverse complement strand
GATCCCGGGCCCAGGAGGCGCCGAGCAGGAGCGCAGTCCAAAGGGGGCCTTCAGACCCTTCTAGCAGCAGCGCCAGGGGCCGGCCCGCTTCGTGAAAGCGCTCGGCGATGGCCGCCACCGCGGCCTCCTGCTGGGGCCCAAGGGCCGGCCGGGGGCGCGGGGGGTCAAAGGGATAGGCCATGGAGGTCATGGGCTTAGGTCCGGGGACGTGGCATCATTTCGCCCGCTTTGGGTCTTGATGCTTCGGCAGGGGGCTCACCGGCAATCCGACGCTTCGGCGGGGTGTGACTGCGTGACTGACAATCCATTGCCCTACGTCCAGTGGTTCCGCGGCGCTTCACCCTACATTAATGCGCACCGCGACCGCACCATGGTGCTCATGCTTGGGGGAGACGCGCTCGCCCACGAAAACTTCGATAACGTCATTCATGACGTGGCCCTCCTGGCGTCCCTAGATGTGCGCCTGGTGCTGGTGTTTGGGGCCCGGCCCCAGATCGATAGCGCCCTCGCCCAGGCCGGCGTGGAAGCGCGCTATCACAAGAATCTGCGCATCACGGACCCTGCCACCCTCGCCCTGGTGCGCCGGGTCGTGGGCGATCTACGCATGCAAATCGAAGCCAAGCTGTCCATGGGCCTCCCAGGCACGCCCATGGCGCAGTCGCGCATTACGGCCACCGGCGGTAATTGGGTGACGGCCAAGCCCCTCGGGGTCATCGACGGAATCGACCATGAACTCACCGGCGAGGTGCGCCGCGTGGACGCCGCAGGGCTCATCGCTCAGCTGGATGCCCGGTGCATCCCGCTTCTAGGGCCCTTTGGCTACGCCCCCTCCGGCGACGTCTACAACGTCGCCTACGAAGAAGTGGCCGCGTCCGTGGCCGCCGCCCTGAAGGCGGACAAGCTGATTGCCCTGGACGACGCCCGAGGTCTCCTCGACGATCAAGGCGAACTGCTCACCGAGATGACCCCCGGGGAGCTCGAACACTGGCTGGAGACGGCCGAGGATGGCTCGGAAGCGGCCAGCGAGCGGGCGCGCCAGGCCCGGGCCCTGCTTTGGGCCGTGCGCTCCGGGGTGCGCCGTTGCCACGTGGTAAGCCACTGCGACGATGGGGCACTGATCGAGGAGCTCTTCACCCACCAGGGCTCAGGCACGCAGATCACGGAGCACAGCGCCGAGCGCCTGCGCCCAGCGCAGCTCGATGACGTGGGCCGGCTGATGGAGCTGACGGCGCCCCTGGAGCGCGCCGGCGTGCTCCTGCCCCGGACTCGGGAGCGCATCGAGCGGGAAATCGCCCATTTCTGGGTGCTGGAGCTCGACGGCCTGCTCACGGCCTGTGCGGCCCTTATCCCCTACGCGGATAGCGGGGAGATCGCCTGCCTGGTCACCCACCGGGACTACCAGGGCCAGGACCGGGCGGAACGGCTGCTCCGCCACCTTGAGCGCATCGCTCGACGCCAGGGGCTTGGGCAGGTTTTCGCCCTGAGCACCCGCACCGCGGCCTGGTTCGTGGAGCAGGGCTATCGCCCCGGCGCCGTTGCCGACCTTCCCGAGGCGCGCCGAGAGCAATGGACGCCAGAACGGGCGGCAAAAGTACTCACCAAATCCCTCTGACCGTTCGGCGCCGCCGAACCGCTGTAAAAGAGACCTCTCATGAGCGACAACGATACGAAACGCCCCTACTCCTCCCAGGTCGTGGACGGCGTGGAAAAAGCCGCGGCCCGGGCCATGCTCCACGCCGTGGGCTTCGACGCCTCGGACTTCAAGCGGGCCCAGGTGGGCATTGCCTCCACCTGGAGCAACCTGACCCCCTGCAACATGCACATCAATACGCTGGCGGAAGCGGCGGCAGAGGGGGTGGCCAGCGCCGACGCGAAGCCCGTGACCTTCAACACCATCACGGTGTCCGATGGCATTTCCATGGGCTCCCCGGGCATGCGCTACTCCCTGGTGTCCCGGGAAGTGATCGCCGACTCCATCGAAACGGTGGTAGCGGCCCAGGGCTTTGACGGCTTCGTCACCATCGGCGGCTGCGACAAAAACATGCCCGGCTGCGCCATCGCCATGGCGCGCCTTAATCGCCCCAGCGTGTTTGTTTATGGCGGCACGATCCAGCCGGGCAAGGACCGGCGAGACGTGGTCTCGGTGTTCGAGGCCGTGGGGCAGCACGCTGCGGGTAAGCTCTCGGACATCGAACTCAAGGAGATTGAGGCCACCGCCATCCCGGGCCCGGGCTCCTGCGGCGGCATGTACACGGCGAACACCATGGCCTCCTCCATTGAGGCCATGGGCCTGTCCCTGCCCAACTCCTCGGCCCAGGAAGCCGTGTCCCCGAACAAGCTCGCCGATGCCCGCGCCGCCGGCGCCGCCGTGGCGCACCTGGTGCAGCGGGGCATCAAGCCCTCGGACATCCTGTGCCGCGAAGCCCTGGAAAACGCCATCACCATCACGATCGCTCTGGAAGGCTCCACCAACGCGGTGCTCCACTTGCTGGCCATTGCCCACGCCGCCGGCATTCCCCTGAGCCTTGAGGACTTCACGCGCATTGGTAAGCGGGTCCCGGTGTTGGCCGATATGCGCCCCGCGGGGCACTACGCCATGAGCGAACTGATCGCCATCGGCGGTATCCAACCGCTCATGAAGATGCTGGTGCAGGAAGGACTGATGCACGGTGATTGCCTCACCGTCACGGGCAAGACCCTGGCGGAAAACCTGGCCGCGGTGGACCCCTATCCGGAAGGGCAGCGGGTGATCCGCCCGCTCTCCGAACCCATCAAGAAAGACAGCCATCTGGTGATTCTCAAGGGCAACCTTGCCCCGGAAGGCGCCGTGGCCAAGATCACGGGGCACGAGGGCCTGCACTTTAAGGGAACGGCCCGGTGCTTCCACGGGGAAGAAGCGGCCCTCGCCGCTATCCTCGATGGCACGGTGGTCGCCGGCGACGTCGTGGTGGT
>JAURCQ010000230.1 GCA_030828335.1 Gammaproteobacteria bacterium | reverse complement strand
GGTTGATAGGAGGCAGACATGCTTAGAGACCGTACGGAGCAGGAAGAAGCCCGCATAGCCGGGGGGTTTGGACCAGCCGGCGCGATCTTTGGGGGAACGGTTTCCGCCGCAGGTTATCTTGGTCATGCCGCTACGTCGGGACGTTTTTCCGCCTATGGGTTCCTCGAAGCAGTGGTTTCCGGTGCCGCGGTGGGTTTTGTGACAGGCCCGGCTGGTAGCGCCGTCCGAGCCTATTTTGCGCCTCGGGTCGCGGCGACCATTGGGGCAGGCTTTGGGATGAGCGACCCCCGATCGAAGTTTATGGACTGATCGGGCTAAACTGAGGTCGTGGCGGGACGCCCGTTGAAAATTGCCAAGGAGGCATGGTGCACAGGGTCAGCCTAGGGAAAAGAACGGCCTTAATGGCCTTGCTGGCGCTGTTGTCCTTTCTGGTCATGGCGCTAAGCGGGAGTCGCTGGCTTTTTCTCCAGCTGGGCGTCGGTGCAACCTTGATGGCCATTTTCTTATCTATTCCCCTCTGGTTTCGAGGGCATCGCTGGATACCGGACGAGTCCCCGGAGGACCAGGGCTGGCAGTGGTACATGATGTTAAGCCTGGTCTTGGCCCTAGCTCTTTCGATCTTTTTTTCACATGGCGTTGCCGACTGGGTTCTAGACTAGGACACGGCACGCTTGCGACGCCTCCTTTAGAGCGCCTGCGTCCCCGGTCAGGGGTATGACAACAGACCCTAGCGTGGCATCGTGGTCACCGGGGGTGATCAATGATTCTAAGAAAGCGGTTTATTCGGTATTGCGTCCTAGGTGTTTGCTGCGGCCTGGGGTTCCTCCAAGGGTGCACCGAATCTGCCCCACCCCCCACGGTCGCCGAAACCCTGAGCCAGGCCCGGGCGCCCGACGGTCAGTACCTTTCCTGGGTCGAGCACCTGATCGACGCCGAGGACGTCAACGGCGGCGTGCCCATTCGCGGCGGGGACGGGCTCGCACTGGGCGATTTGGATGGCGATGGCTTTGAGGACATCGTCACGGCGCAGGAAGATTCCAACCATATTCGCATTGCCTTTGGTACGGGGGATCCCGACCGCTGGGTGCTCATGACCCTTGCCGAGGGCAGCCTTGCCGGCGCCGTGGAGGATGTGGCGCTGGGGGATCTGAATGGCGATGGCTGGCTGGATATCGTCGCGGCCTGTGAGGATGCGCACCTCGCGTACTTTGAGAATCCGGGCATTGATCATCGGGCGGCGCCCTGGCCCGCCTTGATTCCGGGCATCGCCAAGGGGCGGGGGTCCTGGCTTCGGGTGTTCGCGGCGGATATCAATGGCGATGGGCAGCTCGATCTGACCGCTGCCAACAAGGGCGCACCGGATATCGTGCGCCCCGAAGCGGGAGATCCGGATAACGGCGCCACCTCCCTCATCACCTTCAGCGGTCCGCCTCTGGAAAGTAGTGCTTGGAAGGAACAGGTGCTCTTTCAGGAGGGCATTCCCAATAACGCCATGCCCCTGGATATCGACGGGGACGGGGATCTCGACGTGCTTGCTGCGAAGCGAGTACGCAATCAGTTGGTGCTGATCGAAAACCTCGGCATGGGGGAGGGCGGTGCGCTGCAGACTAAGGCTCACCCCCTTCTTCTGGCGCCGGCTTTTGAGGCGCCCGACGGTTGGCAAGGTCTGGCGAACGCCTTCCAGGCCGAGGCCGCGGATTTAAACGGTGATGGGCGCCTTGATCTGGTGGTGAATGTGATCGAACGCACGCCAGACCAGGCGGCCCTTACCGCGGGCCTCGCTTGGCTTGAGCAGCCCGAAAGCCTTGACGCGCCTTGGCGTGTGCACCGCATTGGAAGCACCTTGCCCGATTGGGTCATCGGCATTCACCTCGCCGATCTCGATGGGGACGGCGATCTCGATGCGGTCACCGGCGGCTATTCGGGCCTGAACATCCTGAAGGGTTCCTATTCCGGCGCCTCCCGGGACTTCGACCAGCCCGGGGTCGACGAGACGGCCACGGTGGGTCGCATTGCCTGGTTCCAGAACCCCGGCGATCCCACCCAGCCCTGGCAGCGCCACGACATCGACCGCCGGGTGCGGGGCATGATCGATCTCTTCGCCAGCCGCGATCTCGACGGCGATGGGGATCTCGACCTTATCGCCCCCCGGGGCAACAGCGGCGCCTTCGACGGCCTAGTGTGGTTTGAGCAGGTGCGCAGCGAGGAGCCCTTGCGGGCCTTCACGCCGGCCCGGGCTGAAGAGAGTCGGCCCTTACCTCTGCCGCCCGCCGATTGGCAGGCGCGCTACGGCGCGGGGGAAAGCTATGTCGCCCCCAACAAGGTGCCCCAGGATAAAGACGCTAACGCGGCTCGCTAGCGCAGCAGCAGCGTCGGCAAGGTCGCGGAGCGCAGTAGATCGGAGGTTTTACTGCCGAAAATCAGGCTCCGCAGGGGCGAGTGGCCGTAGGCGCCCATGATCAAGAGATCCGCCGCTCGCGCTTGCACCGTTTCCGCAATCACCCGTTCCGGATCCCCAGGGATCTGCAGGGCCTCTACGGCATAGCTGGCTTTTTCCAGCGTCTTTTGAGCCCAGGGCAGATGGCGCAGACCTTCCCCCTTACCTTTCCCAGAAACGAGAATATCCACGGGAATGCCCTTCAGCAGGGGGCTCTTGGCGATGAGGTTCACGCCCCGGCGCGTGACCGGGCTGCCATCGAAGGCGAGGAGGGCGCGCTGGGGGGGACGGAAATCCTCCGTGACCGCCAGGATCGGCCGCTTGAGGCCGCGCACCACCCGTTCCACGCTGCGGCCGAGGTCTCGCAGCGTATGCTCCGCTGCTTCCCCCCGGCGGCCGAGCACGAAGAGGCGAACGCTCTTTTCCTGCTCCGCCAGCGTTTCCACCAGGGCGCCGTGTCGCTGCCGCACATCGGTGTGGTGAGCGCCCGCGGCTTCCGCTCGGGCCCGAAGCTTCGCCAGGAA
>JAURCQ010000022.1 GCA_030828335.1 Gammaproteobacteria bacterium | reverse complement strand
GGTCAGGTGCGCAGCAGTCTCGAAGCCGCCCATGCCCAGCGTCTTGCCGACCCGGTTGGCGGCCATGGCGCAGCGCTCGCGGTATGTCGCGCCGGCCTCGAAGAACTCCAGGTGCTTGGCGTACTTGTGCCGGGCGTGGATGACCGTCCCGTGACAGTACGGAGCGAGAAGGGGCCGGTGCGCGCATGAACGCGCTCGATCGCCCGGGACCGAGCGTGCTCCACAGCGCCTATGGCGCGGAGATGGGCGCCTTTGACGAATTGCTCGGGGGGGACGGGGCGCCCCGGCCCCACTGGGCCCGGCTGCTCCACGCCTTTGGGCAGTTGGGCCCCGAAGATCTGGAGCAGCGGCGCCGCGATGCCCGGCGATTGTTTCGAGAGAATGGCCTGACCTTCAGCGCCGGCCCCGGGGCGGCGAGTCGCCCTTACGATCTCGATCCCATCCCCCATCTCGTGCCTCCGGACGCTTGGGCTGTGCTCGAAAGCGGCCTCCGGCAGCGTGCCCAGCTGCTCGACGCGGTGCTCCAGGATCTCTATGGCCCTCGGCATTTGCTGCGCCAGGGGGTGCTCCCCGCGGATCTTATATACCGGCATCGGGGCTATCTTCAGGGGCTCGTGGGTGCCGGGGGCGTGGACCAGGCCCTGGCCTTCTACGGCGCCGATGTGGTGCGCCGGGGCGACGGATCCTTTGCCGTGCTGGGGGACCGAACCCAGGCGCCGGCCGGGGTAGGGCTCGCCCTGGAAACGCGCATCGTCACCTCGCGTATCCTTCCGAACCTGATCCGGGCTAGCCATGTGCATCGCCTGGCCAGTTTTTTTGAACATCTTCGCGGCGCCGTGGTGGACCTCGCGCCGCATCAGCGATTGCGCCCGCGGATTGCGGTGCTCGCCTCAGGAATTAGCGATCCCCACTATTTTGACCACGCGTATCTGGCGAGCTATCTCGGCTTTCCCCTGCTCCAGGCCGGGGATCTCACGGTTCGGGAGGGCCGGGTGTGGCTGCGCACGATCGGTGGGCTGAAGCTCCTGGATGTGGTGCTCCGTCGAACCGGCGATCAGGACAGCGATGCGCTTCTCGTCCCCGATGGGGAAACGGGGGTTCCAGGGCTTGGGGAAGCGGCCCTTCGAGGAGAGGTGGCGCTGGCGAATGGACTTGGGGTGTCGATCCTTGAACACCCGGGGCTCATGCCCTACCTACCCCAGCTCGCGCGCCAGGTCCTTGGGGAAGATTTGAAGCTCCCATCCGTGGAAACCTGGTGGTGCGGGACGGCCCCGGGGCGGCAGCACGTATTGGCGAACCTTGAATCGATGGTGATCAAGCCCCTTGATCGCAGTGGTCAGGCCCTCTGGGGCGGGGCCCTCTCCGCAGAGGCTCGGGATACCCTCCGGCGACAAATTGAAGCTGATCCGGAGACCTTCGTGGGGCAGCCCGCGGCCTTGGAGGGGACGGCAGCGACCCTGGTGGACGGGCAGCTTCGTCCCCAGGCCGTGCTCACCCGCTTCTTTGCCACCCGCCAGGGCCGGGACTTTGAGGTGATGACCGGCGGCTTTACCCGGGTTGCCGGGCCCCGGGGCGGTCCCCTGGCGTTCGGCAGCGAGCTGCGCGGCCTGTGTAAGGATACCTGGGTGCTGGCTGACGAGACGGAGCGCCATCTGATTCGCTGGCCCCGGGCCGTGCCGGAGGTCGGGCCGGGGGCCCCGGAGCAGCTTCCGAGTCGGGTCGCGGACAATCTGTATTGGGTAGGACGCTATGCGGAGCGTGCCGAGGGGCTCGCACGCATGGCCCGGGCCGTGCTGCGCCATGCCCGGGAGGTCCGGGATTACGGCGATCCCGCCGACGCCGTGGCCCTTGGGCGCCTCATCGACGGTTTCTGCGCCCTCACCGGGGTGGCCTCCAACGCTTTTCCTCACCGGGATGAGGTGCTGCTCACCCTCCTGCTTGATGAGCAGCAACCGGGCAGCCTCCCCCAAACGCTCTTACGCCTCGGGCAGGCGGCGGAGCAGTTGAAGGACCGCTGGGCCCCGGACGCCAGTCGCGTGCTCGATGAGATTGGGCAGCGCCTCGTGCAAGCTCAGGGGCTGTCCCCCCAGGCCCTCGGGGCCGTCGAGGAGGCTCTCGATCCCTTGATTACGGCGCTTTTGACCTTCTCCGGGTTGAGCCTAGAGAGCATGACCCGGGAGCAGGGGTGGCGCTTTTTGATGATCGGGCGGCGCCTCGAACGGGCCCAGGGGACGGCCACGCTTCTGCTGGAAACCCTTGCCGAGGCCCCCGACAGCGCAGCGGAGCCTCTCCTGCTCGAAAGCCTTTTGCGTGCCCACGACAGCGTGATGACGCACCGTCGTCGCTATCGCGCGCTGCTTGATCCAGCTTCGTTCCTCGAGGTGCTTCTGCTCGATGAGCAAAACCCCCGGAGCGTGGCCTTCCAGCTCCTCGAGCTTGAGGCCTTACTTCAAGCCTTGCCCCGGAGCGGGCGGGGCCTCGCGCCGGAGCAGCGGGCCCTTCTAGAGGTGCGCACGGCCCTCCGCCTCGCTGAAGCGGACACCCTAGCGGCTCAGCCCGTGACCGGCGGCGCCGAGTCGCGGCAGCGGCGGGCCCTGCAAAGCCTGCTCTGGACCTTGCTCACGGGGCTTTCTCAAACCAGCAGCGCCGTGGACGATGCCTATTTCCTTCACCTGGAGGCCGCCCGGCCTATGGCGCTCCGGGGTCAGGGGGGCAGGGCATGAGGCTTCAGGTTCGCCATTGCACCACCTACCACTACAGCGAGCCGGTCACCCTGGGTCATACGGAGGCGCGGCTGATGCCGCCGGACCGGGGCCGGCAGCGCCGGCTCAGCTTCGACCTGAAGGTTTCCCCCGCGCCCAAAGTGCTCCATAGCCGAGACGATGCCTTCGGAAATGCGGTGACGCGCTTCTCCGTGGAAACGCCCCACGATCAGCTTGTGGTGGAGGCGAACTCCGTGCTGGAGATTGCCGCGGCGGAGGCGGAGCTGCCCCTGGCCGGTCTCCGCAGCGTCGCCGAGGTTCAGGCGGCCTTCCGGGATCCGCAAACGGAAGCACAGCGCCTCCATCGTCTCTTTTGCCTGGCCTCGGCCTACGTGCCTCAGCTCCCTGAGCTTCGCGATTACGGCCTAGTCAGCTTTCATCCCCAGCGCGATGTGGTGGCGGCGACGCAGGAGCTTATGGAGCGTATCCACGACGATTTCCACTACGATCCGACGGCGACGGAGGTGGCGACGCCCCTGCGCGAGGTGTTCGAAGGGCGCCGCGGCGTTTGCCAGGACTTTGCCCATTGCGCCCTCGGCGTGCTCCGGGCCCTGGGCTTACCCGCGGCCTACTGCTCAGGCTATTTGGAAACGGACCCGCCGCCGGGGGGTGAAAAGCTCGTGGGCGCCGATGCTTCCCATGCCTGGTTCGCCCTTTACGTGCCCGAGCAGGGCTGGTTGGAATTCGACCCGACGAACCGTCAACGGCCGACGGAACGCTATGTGTTTCTGGGGCAAGGCCGGGATTACGGCGATGCGGCGCCGCTCCGCGGGATTGTCCAGGGGGGCGGCCATCATGAGGTTCAGGTGAGCGTCGACGTGCACGCCCAGCCGCTTGCGCCATCGATGGAGGACGGCAGCCATGACCATCAACTGGGGTAGCTATGCCCAGCCTGGGCTTTTTGATGAGTGGGTGACGGATAAGGGACGCCTGCGCCCGGGCTTTGGGAAGCTGGGCAAGCGCTTTGCCACCTATTCCATGGATGCGCTCCGGGATCGCAGCGCCAGTCTTGAGCGAGCCATCAAGGAGCAAGGGGTGACCTTTACGGTCTACTCCGAGGCTCACGGTTCCATCGATCGTAGCTGGCCCTTGGATTTGATGCCCCGAATCCTTCGACGCCAGGAATGGCTCACCATCGAAGCGGGCCTGGCCCAGCGGGTGAAGGCCCTAAACTGCCTGATCGATGATCTGTATCACGATCAGCGCTGCATCAAGGACGGGGTGCTCCCGGCCTTTCTCCTCGAGAACTCCGCCAATTTTCGTCCCCAGTGCGTGGGGGTGAACCCGCCCCTTGGGGTGTGGGCCCACATCTGCGGCAGCGATTTGGTGCGTCATGAGGACGGCCAGATGTACGTCCTGGAGGACAACCTCCGGGTTCCCTCCGGCGTTTCCTACATGCTAGAAAACCGTGGCGTCATGAAGCGGACCTTCCCCGAGCTCTTTGCCAACTTTGCCATCGAGCCCGTGGACGCCTATCCCTCCCAGCTTTACGACACGCTTTGCGCCCTGGCGCCGCACCGGGCCCAGCCCGAGGTGGTGGTGCTGACGCCTGGGGTCTTCAATTCCGCTTACTTTGAACACGCCTACCTGGCGCAGCAGATGGGCTGCGAACTGGTGGAAGGCCGGGATTTGGTGGTGAACAGTCAGGATGAGGTATACATGCTGACGACTCGGGGCCGGGCCCGGGTGGATGTGATTTATCGCCGCATCGACGATGCCTTCCTTGATCCTGAGGCCTTTAATCAGGACTCCCTCCTTGGCGTGCCTGGGCTTATGCGCGCCTGGAAGGCGGGGAAGGTGGCGCTGGCGAATGCCCCCGGGGCCGGCGTGGCCGATGACAAAGCGGTGTATTGCTTCGTGCCCGACCTGATTCGCTACTACCTCGGTGAAGCGCCCCTCCTGCCGAACGTGCCGAGCTACATCTGCGCGCGGAAGGAGGAGCGCGATTATGTGCTCGACCACATTGACGAGCTGGTGGTGAAGCCGGTGAATGAGTCCGGCGGCTACGGCATGCTCCTCGGTCCCAAGGCGACCCCGAAGGAGCGGGACGCCTTCCGGAAAAAGATTCAGCGGAACCCGCGAAATTACATGGCTCAGCCCATGCTGAACCTCTCCACCGTGCCCACCTTCCTCGGTCAGGCGGTGGAGCCGCGGCACGTGGATCTGCGGCCCTTCATCCTATCCGGGGAGTCGGTGCAGGTGACGACCGGCGGCCTGACCCGGGTAGCCATGCGTAAGGGGTCGCTCGTGGTGAACTCTTCCCAGGGCGGGGGTAGCAAGGACACTTGGGTTCTTGATGAGGGGGATCACTGATGCTCGCGCGGGTTGCGGAAAATATGTACTGGATGGCGCGCTACCTGGAGCGCGCGGAGGATCTTGCGCGCCTCATCGACGTAACGACCCACCTCCATCTTGATTTGCCCCGGGGCAGCACGCCCAGCTGGGGCACGCTGCTGACGCTTGTCGGGGCCGAGGAGAGCTACCGGGAAAAGCATGGGGAGGAGGAAGACGAGGCCCGCGTGCTGCGCTTTCTCCTCGGCGCTAAGGATCATCCCCAGTCCCTGCGGGCAGCCATCGCCGCCGCCCGATCGAATGCCCGAGGTTTTCGGGAGGTCTTTCCCCGGGAAGCCTGGGAAGACATTAACGCCCTCTACCATTTTAGCCAGGAGCAGCTCAGTAGCGGCCTCAGCAAGCGGGGCCGGCACGGCTATCTCCGGGAAATCATCACCGGCGTGCAAACGGTGGTGGGGCGCCTCGAGGGGGCCATGAACCGCGATGAGGCCTACTATTTTATCGAGCTCGGGCGCCAGCTCGAGCGGGCCGATATGACCACCCGGCTGATCGACAGTAGTAGCGCGCGCCTCGTGCCCCAGGAGGGGCGTGATGGCGCTCGCTTTGACGATCTACAGTGGATGAGCGTGCTGAAGAGCCTGACGGGATATCAGATGTACCGCCTCGAGATGCAGCGGGCCATTCGCTCCGAATCCGTGCTGCGCTTTCTGTTGCAATCGACGCGCTTCCCCCGGTCCGTGGCGGGTGCGCTCCTCGCCCTTCGTCGCAGCCTCGAGGCCCTCGATCCTGAAGCACCCATGCCTCGGCGTTTGCCTCAGGTGCTGCGCCAGGTGAGCCAGCTTGAGCCCGAGGGGTTGGCTGGGGAAAAGCTTCACGCCTTGATCGATGAGCTTCAGCAGGGCTTTGCGGACATTCACGGCCAGCTCGAGCGTCGCTACTTCCGCCCCTCCCGGAGCGCAGACCCGGAAACGCTAAGCTAGCCTCGCCAATAGCTGGGGGTGAGGAGCACCATCACGGTCATGATTTCGAGGCGCCCAAGGAGCATGCCAAGGGTTAAGAGGCCTTTGGCGGCGTCCGGCAGCGTCGAGAAGTTCCCCGCGGGCCCGATGGTGCTGCCCAGGCCCGGGCCTACGTTGGCCACGGCGGTGGCGGCGCCGGAGAGGGCCGTCAGAAAGTCGAGGCCTAGGGCGGAGAGGGCGAGGGCAATGGCGCCGATGGTCGCCATGAAGAAGAAGGCAAAGCCGGTCACGGAATGAAGGACCTCTTCAGGCACCCGACGGCCGTTGAAGCGCACGGGGAAGAGCCCCCGGGGGTGTACGAGGCGCTTTAGCTGGTTGGCCAACACCGCAAAGCCTAGCTGGAGGCGGAACACCTTCATGCTGCCGCTCGTAGAGCCGGAGCAGGCGCCGATAAAAAGGGCGAAGAAAAAAAGCATGACCGCCGTCTGGCCCCAGCTGTTGTAGTCGCTTACGGCGTAGCCCGTAGTGGTTAGGATCGATACCGTGTTAAAGAGAATCCACAGCCAGCTGCTGTTGGCGTTTGGCCCCCCGCTGAGCTTGAGCAGTACGATAAAGGCCCCGTAAAACACGAGGACGATTAGGAAGAAGGTACGTACCTGCTGGTCCCGAACAAGATTACGCAGGGCTGAGCGCACCCCTCGAAGGTAGAGGGAAAAGGGCAGGGCCGACGCCAGCATAAACAGGCAGGCGGTCAGCAGAAGCGCCGGCTGCTGCCCAAAGGCGCCGAAGGAGGCATCGTAGTTGGCAAAGCCCCCGGTGGCGACCGTGGTCATGCCGTGGCAGAGAGCGTCGAAGGGCGCCATGCCGAAGAGCGCATAGGTGCCCACGCAGAGAGCCGTCATGCCGAGGTAGACCAGGCCAATGGCGCCGGCCATGCGGTTGGTGCGGGGCAGGGCCTTATCGGACCAGTCAGAGGATTCGGTCTGAAATAGGCGCATCCCCCCGACCCGAAGGAAGGGGAGGATGGCGATGCCGATGACGATAATTCCCACGCCCCCTAACCATTGGAGCATGGCGCGCCAGAGTTTGAGGCTGCGGGGTAGGGCTTCGAGGTGGGTGATGATGGTGGATCCGGTGGTGGTGATCCCCGAGGCCGCTTCAAAAATGGCGTTGACCGCGCCCAGCTCTGGGCGCCCGAGGTAAAAGGGCAGGGCGGCAAAAAGGGCCAGGGCCGTCCAGGTGCTGGTGGTGGCCAGGAATAGGCTTTGGGGCTTTAAGCGAAAATCCTGCCGGAGGCCGGGAAGAAAGAGGATCAGGCCCGCGCCAAGGGTGAGAGCCGCGGCTTCTCCCAGGGCGGCGCTGTGCCCGTCTCCATCGAAGTAGGAGAGAAGGACAGGAGGCACCATGAGCAGCGCCAAGAGGCACAGCAGCGCTCCGCTGAGAAAGAGCGCAGGGGAATAGCGGCGTCTGGGCAAGGCGTGACCCTCGTTTTGCTTGCCGCCGCATTGTACGCTCGCTAGGGCAGAAGGACAGGGTGGGGAACGCATGGGAGAGCGCAGTGGCATGGGCCTTCGGGCCCGCCTAGGGGAGATCATTTTTGAATCCACGGCGGGGGCGCCCCGGCATTTCGACCTGGCGCTCATGGTCGCCATCGTGGTGTCCGTGCTCGCTGTACTCCTCGACAGCGTGGCATCGATTCACGCGCGCTTTGGGGAGGCGCTGCGCCTCCTCGAGTGGGCCTTCACCGTCTTGTTTACGCTGGAGTACGTCCTTCGCCTCTGGGTAACGGAGCGCCCCTGGCGCTACGCCCGATCCTTCTATGGGATTGTCGATGCCCTAAGCGCCTTACCCACCTGGCTCAGCCTCTTTATTCAGGGGACGGAGTACATGATGGTGGTGCGCCTTCTTCGCGTGCTGCGCATTTTCCGGGTGCTGCGCATGGCCCGCTGGCTCGAGGAGTCGCGGATCCTGATTTCCGCCCTCCGGGGCGCGTGGCGAAAGATCTTTGTCTTTCTACTCACCATCCTGACCCTCATCACGATCTTTGCTGCCCTGCTCTACGTGATCGAGGGGCCGGAGCACGGCTTCACAAGCATTCCCCTCGCCATGTACTGGGCCATCGTGACCCTGACCACCGTGGGCTATGGGGATTTGGTTCCGCAAACGGGCCTGGGCAAGGCCATTGCGGCCTGCGCCATGATTGCGGGCTACGCCATCATTGCCGTGCCCACGGGTATTGTAACCGTGGAGCTGAATCAGGCCCTGCGCCAGCGGGGGGGCACGGGGCGCCGCTGCACGCGCTGTGCGAGCCCCGTGGATCGCCCGGAGGCGCGCTATTGCTGGGGCTGCGGCGGCAGCCTCTAGCGGGCCTCCCGCAGAAGCTGGCATCGAAAGTTTTGCGCTGCGGGGGAAAGCGTGCGTCCCTTTCGCTCGGCGAGGGCCAGCTTCCGACTAATCCGAAGCCCGGCCACCGGGACCTCCTGCACCAGATCTTGTCCCTGCACCCCCAGGCGGCTGACGAAGGCCAGGCTCTTCGTAGTCGCCACCATGCGCAGGATTGCGGGAATGGAGCGCAGTTCCATCACCACGTTGATCTCTACCCCGGCCTGGCGAAGGCTGTCATCGACAATCTGGCGGATGGCGCTGCCCCCCTCAAAGCCGACGAAATTCTCCCCGTCGATGGCTTCCAGGGGGACCCGGCCGAGGAGGGTGAGGGGGTGGCCCGCGGCAGCAATGAGGACGATCTGATCGTCTAGGAGCGGCGCGATGGCGAGGCCCGTTTTCCGGATGGGGAGGGTGACGAGCCCGAGCTCGAGGCGCCCGGAGGCTACGTCTTCAGCGATATCGCTGGAGCTGCCTTCCTTCACCTGGAAGTGCACGTTGGGATAGTGGGTCTGGAAGCGGGCGATTTCCCCGGGGAGGAGGAAGGAGACGGCGGTGGCGCCGCCCCCGAGGCGAATGGTGCCTCCCGTCGCGGCGGTGTGCCGGGCCACCTCTCGCTTCGCGCCTTCATAGCGTTCAATCAGCTGGCGAGCCTCGGCCACGAGGAGGCTGCCCGCGTCCGTAAGGGTCGCCCCGTTGCGGCCGCGCTGGAGCAGCGTGGTTCCAAATTCGCTTTCCAGCTGCTGCAGCCGTCGCGTCAGGGCCGGCTGAGTGAGCCCGAGGCGCCGGGCCGCTTCCGTAATGGCGCCGGCCTCGGCCACGGCCACGAGGCTGCGCAGATTGGCTAAATCATGCATGAAAAAAACCTATATGAAGCATAATTTATATCCATTATACGCATGCAAATTCCTCTGCTACAGTCGCGCCCTCACTGATCAGGAGGAGAGTCCCATGCTCGAAGCGTATCGTGCCCATGTGGCAGAGCGTGCCCAGGAGGGGTTGCCCCCGAAGGCGCTGTCTGCAGAACAGGTTTCCCAGCTGGTTGAGCTCTTGAAGGCGCCCCCCGCCGGGGAAGAGGCGACGCTCCTCGAGCTGCTCACGGAGCGCGTGCCCCCGGGGGTGGACGACGCGGCCTACGTCAAGGCGGCCTTCCTGGCGGACGTCGCCAAGGGCGAAGCCAGCGCTCCGCTGATCAGCGCGGAAGAGGCGGTCCGCCTCCTCGGCACTATGCTGGGTGGCTACAACATCATGCCTCTGGTCGAGCTCCTTGATCACGACACCCTCGCCGGTAACGCAGCTGCAGAGCTGAAGAACACCCTGCTCATGTTCGACGCCTTTCACGATGTGGCGGAGCGGGCGAAGAACGGCAATGCGCACGCGGAAGCGGTGCTGCAATCCTGGGCCGACGCCGAGTGGTTTACGCGTCGGGAGGATCTCCCGGAAACCATCAAGATGGTGGTCTTCAAGGTCACCGGGGAAACGAACACGGACGATCTTTCACCGGCGCAGGACGCCTGGTCCCGGCCGGACATTCCGCTCCACGCCCTGGCCATGTTGAAGAATCCCCGGGACGGCATCACCAACGCCATCGAACAGATCAACGCGTTGAAGGAAACGGGGCTGGCCGTGGCCTACGTGGGCGATGTGGTCGGCACCGGTTCTTCCCGGAAGAGCGCCACCAACTCGGTGCTGTGGCACATGGGGAACGATATTCCCTTCGTGCCCAACAAGCGCCAGGGGGGCGTGGTGCTGGGCTCGAAGATCGCGCCGATCTTCTTCAACACGGTAGAAGATTCCGGGGCTCTGCCCATCGAGTGCCCCGTAGACCAGATGAACATGGGCGACGTCATCGTCATCAAGCCCTATGCCGGGGTGGTGGAGAACGAGGCCGGAGAAGTGATCTCCGAGTTTTCCCTGAAAACCCAGGTGCTCCTGGACGAGGTCAAGGCCGGGGGGCGCATTCCCCTGATCATCGGCCGCAGCCTCACGGAGCGCGCTCGGGAAGCCCTGGGCCTGGGGCCGAGCGAAGTCTTCCGTCGTCCCGAAAGCCCGAAGGAAAGCGGCGCCGGCTTCACCCTGGCGCAGAAAATCGTCGGCCGCGCCTGTGGTCTGGCCGAAGGGCAGGGCGTCCGTCCGGGCACCTACTGCGAGCCCCGCATGGGCACGGTGGGTTCCCAGGATACGACGGGCCCCATGACCCGGGACGAGCTCAAGGAGCTGGCTTGCCTGGGCTTCTCCGCTGATCTTGTGATGCAGAGCTTCTGCCACACCGCGGCCTATCCGAAGCCCGTGGACATTGAAACGCAGCACACCCTCCCGGACTTCATCAAGAACCGCGGTGGCGTTTCCCTGCGCCCCGGGGACGGCATCATCCACAGCTGGCTGAATCGCATGCTCCTTCCGGATCAGGTGGGCACGGGCGGCGACTCCCACACCCGCTTCCCCCTGGGGATTTCCTTCCCGGCGGGCTCCGGGCTTGTGGCCTTTGCCGCGGCCCTCGGCGTTATGCCCTTGGATATGCCCGAATCCGTGCTGGTGAAGTTCACCGGGGAAATGCAGCCGGGCATCACGCTCCGGGATTTGGTAAACGCCATTCCCTACGCGGCGCTCCAGCGCGGCCTCCTGACCGTAGAAAAGAAGGGCAAGAAGAACGTCTACAACGGTCGCATCCTCGAGATTCAGGGGCTCCCGAACCTCACCGTGGAGCAAGCCTTTGAGCTCTCCGATGCCTCCGCCGAGCGTTCCGCAGGCGGCTGTACCATCGATCTGTCGGAAGAATCTGTGGCCGAGTACCTCCGCTCCAACGTGGTCATGCTGCGCTGGATGATTGCCCATGGCTATGGCGACGTGCGCACCCTCGAGCGTCGGGCGGCGGCCATGGAAGAGTGGCTTGCGGCCCCCACCCTCCTGCGCGCCGATGAGAATGCCGAGTACGCAGAAGTCATCGAGATCAACATGTCCGAGATCACCGAGCCGCTCCTCGCGTGCCCGAACGATCCCGACGACGTGAAGCCCCTCTCGGAAGTGGCAGGAACGGAAATCGAAGAGGTCTTCATCGGCTCCTGTATGACCAACATCGGTCACTTCCGGGCGGCTGGGAAGTTGCTCCAAGCCTCCGGGGAGAGCATCCCGAGCCGGCTCTGGATTGCGCCGCCGACGCGCATGGACGAAAGCCAGCTCATGGAAGAGGGTTACTACAACATCTACGCCCAGGCCGGAGCGCGCACGGAAATGCCGGGCTGCAGCCTGTGCATGGGGAACCAGGCGCGGATTCGGGCGGGCTCGACGTGCGTGTCCACCTCGACCCGGAATTTCCCGAACCGGCTGGGGCAGGGGTCGAACGTCTTCCTAGCCTCGGCGGAGCTGGCCGCGGTGGCGGCGATCCTCGGTCGTCTGCCGACGAACGAGGAGTACCAGAGCTATGCGGCGAAGGTTAACTCCATGGCTCCGGAGATCTATAACTACCTGAACTTCGATCAGGTGCCCGAGTTCCTGTCCGCGGCGGAGGAAGGTCGCTCCATCGCCAAGGAAATCGTGGTTTCCGCCTAGGGCTTAGAAAAGCTCGCCCTGAAACGGCCCCTCTTGAGGGGCCGTTTTTAGTTTGGGGCGGGGATTTTGGCCCCAGTTTTTTCGGCTGCCGTGGGCGATCAGCACGCGGCGACTTTCCTGCCGGCTCGCCTCCTCGCGCTGCGCATCCCCCATGCGAGTTCTAGCCGCGCGGGCGGCCTGGGGGGCGTCCACCAGGGGGCGGGGATAGGCCGGAGCCTCCATGAGCGCCTCGGGCCCCGGGGCGCGAAGGCGCACCCCCGCCTGCGCCAAGCGCCGGGCGGACAGGAGCCAGGGCTGATGAATTTCGTCATCGCGCAGGGGCGCCAGCTCGGGCACGAAGGTGCGAATGAAGGCGCCCCTGGGGTCAAGCCGCTGACCCTGGAGGAGGGGGTTATAGATGCGCAGGGCGTTGATGCCCGTGACCCCGGACTGCATTTGGAGCTGGCTGATGTGGATGCCGGGCTCGTAATCGATAAATTGCCGGGCCAGAGGATGGTTGAGGTCCCGCCAGTCGAGCCAAAGGTGGTAAGCCGCCACGGAGACGAGCATGGCGCGCATACGGAAGTTGATCCAACCCCAGTGCTGAAGGGCGCGCATGGCCGCATCCACGAAGGGCCAGCCCGTTTGCCCCCGTAGCCAGGCGTCGAGGGCGTCGCTGGGCCCCCGAGGGCGCAGGGCATCGAGGGCGCGGTTGAAGCTTCTCTCCTCTAGGGCCGGCTCCGACTCCAGCTTCTGAATGAAATGACAATGCCAGTGGAGCCGAGCTTCGAAGGCGCTCCGAGCCCGGGGCGAAAGGGCCGGGGCCTGCTCGGGCGCTTTCTTTGCCCCCCGCACCCGTTGCACGACCCGGCGCAGGGACAGGCTTCCCCAGGCCAGGTGATGGGAAAGGCGAGAGCCGCTGTGCACCGCTTGGGCTGGAGCAGACATGCGTCGGTGATAGTTCGCCCCCGCGGTCTCCAGGAACTCGGTCAGGCGCGCCTGGGCCGCGCGTTCCCCTGCCGCTAAGGGCGCCCCGCGCCGGGGAACGGCAGGATGGAAGGCGCTCACGGGGAGATCCCGAAATAGCTGGCCCCAGGGCGCTTCCGGGGCGGGCGGGCCTGGCACTCGCTCCGGCGCGGGGCGCGCCGGGCGGGTCATGTGCCCCTCCCAGCCGCGGCTAAAGCGGTTTCGGTTCCGAAGGCCCCGAGTCACCCCAAAGGTTTGATGCTCTCCCCAGGGAATGCCCTCGGCCCGGCACCAGGCCTTTACGGCCCGGTCCCGGGCGTAGGTCCAGCCGTTTCCCGTTTCCTCGTGGCTTTCGAGATGGGTCACGCCTTCGCTGCGCCGGAGCGCTTCAAGCACCGTGACCGCGTCTCCGGAACGAACCCAAAGTCCCGAGCCCCGAGCGCGAAGGTCCTCATCGAGGGCGCGTAGGCTCGCTTCGAGAAAGCGGGCGTGCTGAAGGTCGAGATCGCCCTGGCGCCAAAGCTCGGGCTCGACGATATAGAGGGGGAGCACGGGGCCCCGGGCCAGGGCCGCCTGAAGGGCTTCGTGATCGTCAAGGCGCAGATCGCGCTTGAACCAAAGGACCGTGAGCACGGCAAAAGCTCGCTCTTGTCTGACGCGCCCGCGACTGCGGTAGCATGCCACGGCGCTTTAGCGCAGCCTAGAAACGACGACACCCAGCAGCGATGAGAAGGGAGACGGGTTATGGCCTATGACAGCGGCGGCGCCGGCGGCGGCGGAGCGCGAAACGTGCTGGGGGGGCCGTTGCAGCTGTGCTCGGAAGCGCCCCTTACGGGGTTTTATCGGGATGGCTGCTGCCACACGGGGCCGGAAGACCTTGGGCGCCACGTGGTGTGCGCCGTCATGACCGAGGCCTTTTTACAGTTCTCCAGCGCCGTGGGTAACGACCTGCAAACGCCCCGCCCGGAGTTTGCCTTTCCCGGGCTGCGCCCCGGGGACCGCTGGTGCCTCTGCGCCGATCGTTGGCGGGAAGCGGACGAGGCGGGCTGCGCGCCCCAGGTGGTGCTGGCGGCAACGCACCAAAATGCCCTGGCCCGCATTGACCGGGCCCGGCTCCTGGCCCTGGCGGTGGACGCCCCGGCCCAGGGCTAGGGCCGGGGGTAGAGGGCGGCGACGTTCACCGGGACCCCGGACGCCTGCACGACGCTCGCGTGGTGACGCTCGAAGGCCCGGGCGTCCGGGAGGCCGCAGGCGTGGGCTAGCTGCTCCACTTCCTTCACCAGATTCCGATGGTAGTGGGCGACCCGCTCGGCCTTGTCGCTCGGCACCAGGCCGCGCTGAAGCCGTGGGTCGTGGGTGGTGATGCCCGTGGGGCAGGTGTTTTGGTTGCACTGCAGGGCTTGAATGCAGCCCAGGGAGAACATGAAGCCCCGGGCCGTCACGCAGACGTCGGCGCCGAGGCATAGGGCAAAGGCGACGTCCGTGGGGGTAATGAGCTTTCCCGAAGCGATAAGCCGAATCCGATCTCGGAGCCCCGCTGCTCGGAGGGCGTTATCCACCAGCGGCAGGCTGTCCCGTAGCAGCAGGCCCACGTCATCGAGCAGCCCCATGGGCGCGGCCCCCGTGCCCCCATCGCCACTGTCTAGGCTGAGGAAATCGGGGGCGCTTTCGAGGCCCCGGCGCTTAATCTCATCGCAGAGGATTTGGAGCCAAGCCTCGCTTCCAAGGACGAATTTGAGCCCCGTGGGCTTTCCCGTGATCTCCCGAACGCGAGCCACAAAGTCTAGGCAGCTTGGGACGTCGGTAATTTCCGGATGGCGGTTCGGAGAGAGGGAGTCCCGGCCCTCGGGAATGCCCCGCACCCGCGCAATGGCCGGGGTGACCTTCGCCCCCGGGAGCACGCCGCCCTTTCCAGGTTTCGCCCCCTGGGATAGCTTGATCTCAAACATGCGCACCTGGCGGTGCTGGGCAATGGCGGTGAGCTTGGCTTCGTCAAGGCGCCCGTCTTCCGTACGCACGCCATACTTCGCTGTGCCCACCTGAAACACGATGTCCGCGCCGCTTTCGAGGTGCAGCGGGGCGAGGCCTCCCTCCCCCGTATTCACCCAGCAGCCGGCCTTGGCGGCGCCCAGGCCCAGGGCGCGGATGGCGACGTCGGAAAGGGCGCCGTAGCTCATGCCGGACATATGAAAGAAGCCCTTGGCCTCATAGGGCTGGCGGCAGCCAGGGCCAAAGGTTAAGGGCGGGGTTTCCTGGCATTCCTCATCTAGGCGGGCGAAGGGGGCGTTCAAAAACCGCACCGTTCCTGGAACCGTAGCGATTTTCGTACTGCCGAAGGCCACCGTGTTATCGAGGTCCTTTGCTGCCCGGTAGACCCAGCTTCGCTGGGCGCGGTTGAAGGGCAGCTCCTCCCGATCCATGGCGAAAAAATACTGCCGGAGGAAGATCCCGAGGTGTTCAAGCTGATAGCGGGCCCGCCCCAGCACGGGGTAGTTCCGAAGCAGGGTATGGGCCGTTTGCTGCCGATCCTGCAAATAGGCCTTGAGGAGAAGGGCCGCGCCGAGAAGCAAGCCGAGCCAGAGCACCGTGCTCATGGGTTCTCAATCCTTCCTTAGGGCTGGGCGCCGTTGGTGGCATAGCCCGAGGGTGCCGTTGCCGGGTCATCATCCGCCGATTCCGCGCGCGGGTCGAGTTCAAGACCCGCGGGGGTAAGACTGGCGGCAAGGACGAATTGTTCCGTTTCTTCCAGCACCGGGCGGGGTTTTTGTTGCCGCTGCTGGACAAGGCCAAGGGCGAAGAGCAGCAGGGCGGCGCCGCTAAACCACCACAGTCCTTCGGGACCGACGAGATGCATGGCGTAGGCGGCGAGGGGCGCCCCCAGGGCCGAGGTGGCGCCGTAGGTAAGGAGCAAGCTTGTGCCGACCATCACGAATTGGGAGGGCTCGGCGCGATCATTCGCATGGGCGTTGCAAACGGCGTAGAGGGTGAGCACAAAGCCCCCCCAGAGCGTGCTAAGGGCGATGACTAGGGCCGGGCGCGTGGCATCGGAGAGGAGGGCCAGGGCAAAGGCCGTGCCCGCCCCCGCGAGACAGGAGAACAACAGGACCAGGCGCCGATCGAGGTGATCGGACAGGCGTCCCAGGGGGTATTGGAATAGGGCTGCGCCGAGGGTGGCGCCGCTGATGACCCAGGTGACCGCCTGCGTATCGAGCCCTAGGGTGCGCCCGAACACCGGGCCCAGAGCCCAAAAGCTTCCCGTGATGAGCCCAAGCATGGCTGCGCCCCCGAGACCCACGGGGCTAATGCGCCAGAGGGCGCGCAGGTCGAGCTGTACGTCGGCCAGGGGCGCCGGGGCCGTGGCCCCGGAGAGGGAGACGGGCATGACCGCGAGGGACAGCAGCACGGCGGCGCCGGCGAAGAGCATGGGGTCCTGGGCCGGCGCAAGGTTCACCGCCTGTTGGCCAAGAATGATCATCACGAGATTGATGATGGTGTAGATGGACAGGAGGGCACCCCGGTTATCGCTCGAGGCCCGTTCGTTCAGCCAGCTTTCGATGATCATGTAGAGGCCCGACATGCATACGCCTGTGGCGGCGCGCAGGAGCGTCCAGCTGATCACCTCGGGCACCATGGGGAACAGGAGCACGAGGGCGGAAAAGGCGCTTGAGAGCACGGCGAAGCTGCGGATATGCCCGACGCGGCGCACCACCCGGGGGGTGAGGAGGCAGCCGCCGATAAAGCCCACAAAGTAAGCCGAGCCGGTGATAGCGATGGCGCCGTCGCTAAAGCCTTCGGCCACGGCCCGAAGGGGCAGGACGGTGAAGGAGAGTCCGTGACCGACCAATAGGAGCGCGTCCGAAAGCAGCAGGGCTGCAACGGGTAAAAGCATGGCGGGCATGGGGGCGACTCACGCAAACAGGGAGCAGAGTTTAGTTTAGCGGTGCCTTGTGAATCGCGTCTGAATAAATCACTGCCCGGCCCGCTTCCTGCGCCAAAACGAAGCTCGGTTTACGTACCTCGAAGAAGGGCGATAGGTCGAAATCCCGTGGCGTGATGAGGGAGTGGTGGCGCGCCAGGACGGGAAGCGGTTCTCCCTGGCGCAGGGCCTCGGCGTCTAGGAGCTCGGGCAAAATGGGGTAGGCCTGGGACTGGAAGGCCTCGGCGATAAGGGTGGAGCAGATCGCTTGCGTGGGGTCTCCGGAGCCAAGGGTGATCAGCCGTCGGCGCCAGGGGGAGGGCACGGGCGGGAGGGGTAGGAGGTAGCGGGCGAGATCGACGATGTTCCGCAAATCG
>JAURCQ010000229.1 GCA_030828335.1 Gammaproteobacteria bacterium | reverse complement strand
AAAGCAATCTGCTGCGCGGCTACGGCGGTGGCGCCGAAGCGCGCCACCAAAAGCGTGACCAGGGAAAAGGCGGCCATTTCAAAAAAGGACGCAAGGCCAATGGGCGTGCCCAGGCGGAGGAGCTGCCCCAGCGTGCCCCAGGCCGGGCCCCGGGGTCGGGTAAAGAGGTTTGTCCCCCGCACCGCCGGGAGGCGGCCCAGCAGCCAGAGCATGGCCGCGGCCTCAAACCACATGGTGATGGCCATGGCCACGCCGCAGCCCGCACCGCCCAGGGCCGGGGCGCCCCAGTGGCCAAAGATAAACATCCAGTTGAGTAGGCCCTTCAAGCCCAGGGCGAAGACTGCGACGTACATGGCGGGGCGCGTATCCCCCATGCCGTCGCATAGATAGCGCCCTACGAAGTAAAACATGATCCCAGGTAACCCCCAGCGCGCCCCATCGAGGTAGCGTTCCGCGTAGGGAATGACCTTGGGATCGGCGCCAAGCAGGTGGTAGAGCTTTGGTGCCTGATCGATCAGCAGCAGGATGAGGCCGCCGAGCAGAAGCGCCATCCAAAAGCCCTGGTGCACGAGGGGCCCTACGGCGTCCCGGCGCCCTTCTCCCCGAAGCTGCGCGATGTTGGGGGTGAGGGCCATGAGTACGCCCATCAGGAGAAGCATGGTGGGCCAGATGACATTGCCCCCAAGGGCAACACCGGCCAGATCCTCCGCGCTCACGCGCCCGGCCATCACCGTATCGAGCACCCCCATGCCCATTTGCGCCAGCTGGGTGGCCACGGCGGGCAGCGCCAAACGAGCCAGCGCCCCCAGCTCCTGGCCTCGCGAGGGCAGGGGGGCAGCGCTTGCGGCGGTGGGATCGGCCATGGAAGGGGCGCCTACGGAGAAGAAAGAGGCGCAAGTGTAACGCGCTTTATCGCCTCGACCCCGGGGACGCCCCCGGGAAACGTTAATGAGTTATGGGGCAAGTTAGTGTCATAATTTACCTTCGATTTTTGCTAACAAATTGACGCGGTCGAGCGACGCCAGAAGAGGCAGGATGCCTGAGAATCAACAGAGTTCCTCTCAAACTTCCCCGCGGGGAGAGCTCGGCTTTGAAACCTTTTCAGAGCGCTTTAGAACGCCGGGACTGAGGGATCTCCTGGCTCCAGGGTTCTTTCTTCTGATTGCCCTAGGGCTCGGGGCGGCGCTGGGGGCGAGTCCCTGGGGGGTGCGTCATCCCGCCCTGGCCGGGGCCGGGGCCGGGGCCCTTGGCGCCGTTGCCGTGGTATTTGGGGGCCTCTGGCTTCGGCACCGCGCCCCCCTCTTCCTACCTCAGCTATTCGGGATCCTGCCAGCGCTAAGCCGACTTGGTCAGGCCATGGGGATCAGCTTCGCAGCCATCGATGGGCGGCGGCATCACTACCTCGCGAATGAGCTGGCGGAGAGGGGCTTTCAGCAGGTGGAAGCGGACCTCGAAGGGCCCTTTGAGCGAGATCGCCGAACCCTCGTCCGTTCGACCCGGGCGGCGCCCTATCCGGTAAAGAGCGATTTGGTGCGCCGGGGCATGGTTGAGCCGGGGGCGGTGGTGGGCCATCAGGCCTGGTTCCGCCCGCCCCAGGGCTGGGTGCACGACTTCACGGGAGTGGTGTCCCTGGCCCCGGGGGTCATTGCCGTGCTCTCCATCGATACCTCGGCGCAGGAGCAGCTTCGGGAACGCTTCGTCCGCCTCCAGCGCCAGCTGGCGCTGGGAGAGATGATGGCCGGCTTCGTGCACGATGCGAACAACATGATTTTTGCGGGGCGAAGCGCATTGGCCGCGCTAGAGGCCGATCCCCATAAGGTTCGGGACGTTCTCCCCGTGCTGGGCAGCGTGGTGACCCAGGCGGAAGAGATCGTATCGCGCGTCAGCCGCTTCGCGAATCGGCGCCTGGGGCCCCGGGTCCCCACGGATTTAAACAGCGCTTTGGAAGATCTCCGGGGGTTTGCTCATTACATGCTCCCAAACAGCATTTCCCTCGATTGCGTGCTCGCAGAGCCGCCGCAATTCGTGGCCCTCGATGCCGCGGAGCTACACCATACGCTGCTGAATCTGGTGGTGAATGCGCGGGATGCCCTGGGTGGGCAGGGGCGTATCGTCCTTGAGTGCGGCCCTGGGGCCGCGCCAGGGCAGGTGCGCCTCGCCGTGCGCGATAATGGCCCCGGCGTTCCCGAGGCCCTTCGCCCGTACATCTTTGACCCCTTCGTGACCACGAAGAACGAGGAGGCAGGGGAGGGCACGGGGCTTGGCCTGGTGATGGCCCGGGCCTTCGCGGAGAGCGCCGGCGGCACTCTTGATCTCGAAGACAGCGCCGAAGGCGCTTGCTTCGCCTTTACCTTCCCGGCCTGCGAGGCCCCAGCCGCAGGCGCTTAGAACCCCGCTTCCCCCTCCATGATGGTGCTGAGGTAGGCAGCCGTGAGGGGTTCGTAGGTGCTGCTCCCCGGCTTCAGTACGAAAAGGCTGTCACCCCCGACCTTGGTGAGGTCATAGCCCTCTTCCCGAAGCGTTTTCTTCACCAGCTTGAAGGTGCTGGTGGTTTCCTGATCGTGCTGGATGCGCAAAAAGATGGGACGCGCATAGCTCGGCAGGGCGCCCTCGACGTGGGCTGAGAAGGCCTCGAGATCGAAGTCCCCGTCCTGTAGATGCAGGGCCGCCATGCCGGCTCGGCCGTTGGTGCCGGGAATCTCCACCCCGTAAACGTTGGCGCTGGCCACGGCGGGGAAGCTGTTGAGCTGCTCGGCGACCTCGTTGGTGGAGCAGTTCTCCCCTTTCCAGCGGAAGGTGTCCCCGGTGCGGTCGACGAACTGGTAGTGACGCTGGAAGAAGGCGAAGCCCACGTCCACCTCGCGGATGAGGTCGCCCGTATTGAAGTAGCGATCCCCCGGGGCAAGGACGTTATGCACGACCTTTTTTGCCGAAGCGTCCCGGTCCGTGTATCCATCAAAGGGTGCCTTGG
>JAURCQ010000228.1 GCA_030828335.1 Gammaproteobacteria bacterium | reverse complement strand
TGAGCTCCAGCGTTTCCGTTTCGAGGATGCCGGCCTCCGGCACCTCCCGCACCACCGCAACCCCGTTATCGCTCAGGAACTGCTTGATGCGCGGCCACACCACGGAGGGCATGCTCGGCGCCACCACCCACTCATCGCCGTCAAAGCGCTGAATGCGCACCTGCCGCTCTTCCTCCGGCGCAAAGAGCGAGGCGGGGCGCGGCAGGGGATAGTCCTCAAGCTGGCGATAGGTTTCCATGCCCAGCACGTCCGGAACGGCCATCTCATCGCGCAGGATCGACCCGTCGAGATCCTCGGGAATCTCCGGCGGCAGTGTTTCCCGGGCGTCCCGGTAAGCATCCTCGCGGCTCTTGATCAGCGCCTTCTCGCCGTAAAGGTAGCTACACCCGGACAGGCCAACGGCCAGGGCGAGTAGTGCCGCGCCTAAACGCCCGTTCATGCGCCTTCTCCGAGCAAGCCGAGCGCGTCCAAAGCGGCCCGGAGGGAGCCCTGGGCCTCCGCGCCAAGGGGCGTCAGGGGCAGACGGATGCCCCCTTCCATACGTCCCATGGCCGCTAAGGCCCACTTCACGGGGATGGGGTTGGGCTCGAGGAAAAGCGCCTCATGAAGGGCCGCCAAGGGGGCATCGAGTTCCCGCGCCTTCGTAAAATCGCCCGCAAGGGCCGCTTCACAAATGGCCGCTAGCGCCGCCGGCACCACGTTGGCGGTCACGGAAATCACCCCCACGCAGCCCGCTTCCATGAGCGCGACGTTCATGCCGTCTTCCCCGCTCAGCAGGGAAAAATCGTCAGGCACCCGCGCCTTGAGCTCTTCGATGCGCGCCACGGAGCCCGTGGCTTCCTTTAAGCCTACGATGCCCGGATGGGTTGCCAAGCGCGCCACCGTTTCCGGCAGGAGGTCGGCAACGGTACGGCCCGGAACGTTGTAGAGCACCACGGGCATGGGTACGGCATCGGCGATGGCCGAAAAATGCTGGAACAGCCCCTCTTGCGTGGGCTTGTTGTAATAAGGCGTCACCTGCAAGGAGCCGGACGCACCCATGGCGTGGGCTTCCCGGGTCATAAGTATCGCTTCATCCGTCGCATTGGAGCCCGTACCCGCCAACACCGGACGCCGCCCGCCTACCCGCTCGATCACCCGCTCGATGACCTTCAGGTGATCCGGGATGTCGAGGGTCGGGGATTCCCCCGTGGTGCCCACGGGCACGAAGCCATGGGTGCCGGCCTCGAGGTGCCAATCGACGAGCGCATCGAGCGCGCCCCAGTCGAGGGCTCGGGCTTCGGTCATGGGCGTGACCAGGGCCACGAAACTGCCTTTAAGCATGCTGAGGGAATCCTTTAGCGTCGGAGGCGGCGAAGCCGCGCGCCATGGTAGCGCCCTGCTCCGGGCAGGGCTAGGCAGGTTCCGGGGGCGCGGTCGGCCAGGCGTTAATCACCGCCTTAATCAGGCTGGCCAGGGGAATGGCGAAGAACACGCCCCAAAAGCCCCAGATGCCGCCAAAGGCGAGCACGGCAATGATGATGGCCACGGGGTGGAGGTCCACCGCTTCTGAGAACAGCAGGGGCACGAGCACGTTTCCATCCAGCGCCTGGAGAATGCCGTAGGCCAAAAGCACCCAGCCAAAATCGAGGCCCCAGCCAAACTGCCCAAAGGCGACCAGGGCGACGGGGAAGGTCGCGAGGGTGGCCCCCACAAAGGGAATGAGCACGGAAAAGCCCACGAGCACGGCAAGGAGCGCCGCGTAGTTCAGATCAAAGGCCCAGAAGGTGGCAAAGGCCGCGCCACCCACAATCAGGATTTCGAGAGCCTTACCCCGCACATAATTAGCAATCTGGAGATTCATCTCCGCGCCGACCTGATCGAGCATGGGGCGCTCATCGGGTAGGAAGCTCTGCGCCCAGCCCAGGAGCCGCGCCTTATCGTTCAAAAAGAAAAATACGAGGATGGGCACGAGCACGAGGTAGATAATCAAGCTCACGAGGGAGCCTAGGCGCGAGAAGAGCCACTCAAGCACCAGCTGCCCCGCAGCGACGATCTCCTCCCGGGCCCGATCCAGGCCCATATCAATCTGCGCCTGAGTGAGCAGGGTGGGATAGCGTTCGGGCAGCCCCCGGGCGAAGGCCTGGACCTGATCCAAGATGGCCGGTAGAGCCTCCACGAAGCCGTAGAGCTGACGCCCGATGAGAGGCAGCACAAAGAACAGCAGCACCACCACGATGGTGACAAAAAGCCCGTAGGCAGCCCACACCGCCGGCTGAGCCCCCAGGCCCCAGCTCCGGAGGCGAGTCACCACGCCCTGAAGGATGAAAGCGAACACCAGTGCCGTGAGCGCCGGAGCCAGCGTGCCCCCGAGCCACATGACCAGCAGCAGCCCCACGGCAAGGAGCACCAGGAGCAAGAGCGCCTCTTCATGGGCGAGGTGCCGATCGATCCAGCTGCGAACGAACTCTAGGGGTTTCATGGGGTCTAAGCCTTCTGAAGGAGCAGCTCAAAGGTGCCTTCCCGCACCTCCGAAGACAGGAGCTCGTGGCCGCTTTGCTGACAAAACACCTGAAAATCCCGGGGCGCACCGGGATCCGTGGCGAGGATGCGGAGCCGCTCCCCCGCGGCCATGCCGTTAAGGGCCCGCTTGGCCTTAAGCAGGGGCATGGGACAGGTCAACCCCGTCGCATCCAACTCTTGAGCGCTTTCTGCTTGGTCCATGGCGGCCTGGGCAATCCCCGTTATCCCGTTCCTCGTGCCATAGTACGCTCATCGGCCGCGCCGACGAAGGGTCGGCCATACCGCCAGGGGAAGGGCGTTACGATGTTTCAGCCAGTCCGAGGGCTTGCGCTGCTCCTAGGCGCGCTCTTGACCCTCCTTACCACCGCGGGCCACGCCGCCCCGGCGGACGATCTTCCCGTGCTCGGGGATGCGAGCTCGGGCATCGTGTCCCCTGAAGTGGAGGCCATGCTCGGGGACGACTTCCTCC
>JAURCQ010000227.1 GCA_030828335.1 Gammaproteobacteria bacterium | reverse complement strand
GAAGGTCACGTTGAACGCTGAGAGCCAAAAGATGAAATCGCCCGCCTGGCGCGTGGCCTCAGGCCCCAGACCAAAGGAGGACGCGATAGGTTCCGCGAACACCATAAAGGGCACGGCGAGCACGAGCCCCAGGGCCATGCCCACGGCGAGGCTGGTGAAGGTCACGCGCACCGCCTCGTCCGTGTCCTTCGCGCCCCAGGCCCGGGCCACGAGGGCCGTGGTGCCTGCGGACACGGCCATCATGACCGCCTGCAGGGTAAAGAAGATCTGGTTGCCCACGGTCACCGCCGCGGCCGCCGAGGGGCCGAGCTCGGCCACCACCTTGATCGACACCACGCCGATGATGGAGAACAGCAAATTGGTGGTTATGGAGGGCCAGGCCAGCTCCCAGATGGACGGCCGGCGAACGGCTGCATCAGCCTCTCGTGGTTCCTGCATGATGATTGTCCGCTGCGCGCCCCGGCGGCGCCCTCGCCCCAAAGCCTTCCCGCAGCGACCCCAAACGCTGCCTCCGCGCAGTTTACCTCATCCGGCGCCTCGCGATGCTATGCTCCAGCACCTGAGGCTTTCATCGCTTTTTGGAGACGCACCATGACCCCCCAAGGCCCCTACACCGACATTGCCGTCACCCAAGCTGGCCCCGTGGCCACGGTGGAGATTCAGCGTCCTCCCCACAATTTCTTCGACTACGCCCTCATCGAACAAATCGCCAACGCCTTCGAGGCCCTGGACGATACGCCGAGCTGCCGGGCCATCGTCCTTGCCGCCCAAGGCAAGAACTTCTGCGCCGGGGCCAACTTTGGCTCCGGGAAGGCCGACGACGGCAACGATGAATTCAGCGCCGAGGGCTTCCGCACCACTACAGGGATGCTGTACCGGGAAGCGGTGCGCCTTTTCCGCTGCAAGAAGCCCGTGGTGGGCGCCATTCAGGGCAGCGCTATCGGCGGCGGCCTCGGGGTCGCCCTGGTCCCGGATTTCCGCATCGCGACGCCCGAAACGCGCTTTGCGGCTAACTTCGCCCGCCTGGGTATTCACCCGGGCTTTGGCCTGACCGTCACCCTACCCCGCCTCATAGGCGTGCAGCGCGCCACCCAACTGTTCTACACCGGCGCCCGGGTCCCTGGAGAGCAAGCCGTGGCCTGGGGCCTCGCGGACGCCCTCGCCAGCGTCGAGACGCTCCGCAGCGATGCGGAAACCCTCGCGGAGGATATCGCCAAGAGCGCACCCCTCGCCGTGGTGTCCGTGCGGGCCACGCTCCGGGCGGGGCTTGCTGACGAGATTGCCCAGGCGACGGAGCGGGAGCTCCGCGAGCAGCAGTGGCTTCGGGAAACGGAGGACGCCCAGGAAGGCATTCGGGCCGTGGCTGAGCGCCGGGACGGGGTCTTCACCGGCGCCTAAATCCGGCGAAAAAACGGCGTGAGCTTCGGGGCCCGATCGTGCTAAACTTCGCCCCGCGATTCCCCAGTCGAGCGTTAAAAACCTTATTTTTCAAGGTGTTACATTAGCTTCGGGGCACCCCCAGGGGGCTCCGAGGCCGAGCTGTTGGGAACACGCGGGAACTCTAAGGGAGGGCACGGCAGGGCGCCGGCTCTCAACTCAACCTTTCCGACCGAGAAGAGCCATGGCTGACCTGTCGCTGTATCGCAATATCGGGATCTTCGCCCACGTCGACGCGGGCAAGACCACCACCACGGAACGTATCCTCAAGCTTACGGGACGTATTCACAAGCTTGGCGAGGTGCACGACGGCGCCGCGACCACGGACTTCATGGAGCAAGAGCAGGAGCGGGGGATCACGATCCAGTCCGCAGCTACCAGCTGCTTCTGGAAGGATCACCGCTTCAACATCATCGACACCCCCGGGCACGTGGACTTCACCATTGAGGTGTACCGGTCCCTGAAGGTGCTCGACGGCGGCGTGGGCGTGTTCTGCGGCTCCGGCGGCGTGGAGCCCCAGTCCGAAACGAACTGGCGCTACGCCAACGAATCGCGCGTCGCGCGGATCATCTACGTCAATAAGCTTGACCGCATCGGCGCGGACTTCTACCGCGTGGTTAAGCAGGTCGAGGACGTGCTGGGCGCTCGCCCCCTGGTCATGACCCTGCCCATCGGCATCGAGGATGACTTCAAGGGCATCGTCGACGTGCTCACGCAGAAGGCCTGGATCTGGGACGACAGCGGCCTGCCGGAGAACTTCGAGATCACCGATATCCCCGAGGAGATGGTGGAGCAAGCGGCCGAATACCGGGAAGCGCTCATCGAGTCCGCCCTCGAGCAGGACGACGACCTCATGGAAGCCTACCTCGAGTCCGGGGAAGAGCCCTCCCTTGAGGACATCAAGCGCTGCATCCGGAAGGGCACCATCAACCTCGACTGGTTCCCCACCTTCTGCGGCTCGTCCTTCAAAAACAAGGGCGTGCAGAACGTGCTGGACGCCGTGGTCGACTACCTCCCGAACCCGACGGAAGTGCCGCCCCAGCCCGAGATGGACCTGGAAGGCAACGAAACGGGCTCCGTGGCCACCGTGGACGCCGAGAATCCCCTCCGCGCCCTCGCCTTCAAAATCATGGACGACCGCTACGGCGCCCTATGCTTCACCCGTATCTATTCCGGGAGTCTGAAGAAAGACGATACGGTCCTCAATACCGCCACCGGTAAAAACGAGCGCATTGGCCGGATCGTAGAGATGCACGCTGACTCCCGGGAAGAGCGGGACACGGCGCAGGCGGGGGACATTGTCGCCCTCCTCGGCATGAAGACCACGCAAACGGGACACACCCTCTGCGACGTCAACAAGCCTGCCACCCTCGAGCCTATGGTCTTCCCCGATCCCGTCATCTCCATCGCCATTGCACCGAAGGACAAGGCCGCCGTCGACAAGCTCGGCATGGCCCTGTCGAAGATGATCGCCGAGGACCCCTCCTTCCGCGTGGAAACGGACGAAGAATCCGGGGAAACGATCATCAAGGGCATG
>JAURCQ010000226.1 GCA_030828335.1 Gammaproteobacteria bacterium | reverse complement strand
GCGCCCCGAGGCAATAGTGGGGCCCATAGCCAAAGGCGAGATGGTGCCGATGGGGGCGATGAATGCGGAATGCTTCCGGGGCCTCGAAGGCGTCCGGATCCCGATTGGCGCAGCCCAGCATGGGCATGATGGGCGTGCCCCGGGAAAGGGTGATACCGCGGACCGTGATGGGTTCCGCGGCAAAGTTCGGTTTCGTGCTGTGAATGGGCCCATAGAGCCGAAGGATTTCATCAATCGCTTCCGGCCAGAGGGTGGGGTCTTCCCGCAGTTCGGCCAGCGCGCTGGGGTGTTGGAGCAGGGCATGGGCCCCATTGCTCACCAGATGAGTCGTGGTTTCGAAGCCCGCGATCATGAGTAGGAAGGTCATGGCCAGCGCTTCTTCGTCGGAGAGGGGCGCCTCGCCCTGGGCTGGCATGAGGAGCCCGGAGAGGAGATCCGGGCCCGGGAGCTGGCGCTTCGCCGCAATTACGCTTTCAAGAAAAGCCGCGCTTTTGGGAAGGTCCCGAAACAGCAGCGTGCCAATGCGCCAGAGGGAAAAGCCCGTGGAGACGGTGTTCAGGGCGCGCTTCAGTTCCGGCATGACGTCATCGTCGACGCCAAGCATGGTCGCGATGGCGTGGGTGCTGAGGGGTAGGGAGAGGGCGCTCTGCACCTCAAAGGGTTTCCCTTCCCCGGTCTCCGCGAGAAGCCGATCAGCGTGGTGCCCAAGGGCGCCCCGGAGCTGGCCGATGGCCTGGGGCGTGAACTGGGCACGAACCCGATTGCGCAGGCGACGGTGATTCGGATCGTCCTCCGTGATCATGCTCTTCACGAGGGGTTTTAGGCGCTTGGGCAAGGGGAGGGCAAAGGGGAGATCGGTGGGGGGCTTACCTAGGGCCTTACCTCGGTTACGGCTGATGCCCGGATGCTTCAAGACCCTCTGGCAATCCTCAAAGCGCCAAAGGGCCATGAATTTAAAGGGTCCAATGCGCGCTGGCGCCACGGGGTGTTCTTGCCGGGCCCGCTCATAGAACCGTTCCGGGGCGTCGATGAAAGCCTTCGAAGCCAGGTTGATGACCATGTGCTGTCCTCCCCGTCCTGACGGACGCTACGCCCCTAGGACGGTCGCCGCAAGGCTCGCGATTGACTTCCGCGAGGCCATGGCCAAGGCTCCCGGCTCCTCAATTTTTCGGATACGCCCTATGGACCCGCGCACCCAAGCGATGCTCAGCGCGCCGCCCCTTCCCCTGCTGGCACGCTTGGCCGCGCCAAATGTGGTGGCCTTCCTGGTGCAAGCGGTAGTGAGCATGGCGGAGGTGTGGTTCGTGGGGCGCCTCGGCCCTGAGGCGCTGGCGGCCATGGCGCTGGTCTTCCCCCTGCTCATGCTGAATCAGATGATGTCCGGTGGTGCTCTGGGCGGCGCGGTGGCGTCGTCCGTGGCCCGGGCCCTTGGCGCGGGGGACCGCGCACGGGCGGAAACGCTTCTGTGGCATGCCCTGACCCTTGCCGGCGCCTTTGCCCTCGCCATGGCGCTGGCCTTTGCCCTGTTCGGGGAGCTACTGCTCCGGACTCTCGGGGGCGAGGGGGCGGTGCTATCCCAGGCCCTGGGCTATGGCGCCATTCTTTTTCCCGCATGCATCGTGCTTTGGCTCGTCAACACCTTAAGCGCGGTGCTTAGGGGCACCGGGAACATGCAGCTTCCGGCCCGGGTCATGCTGCTGTCTGCCGCGGTGCAGGTGCCTCTCTCCGGCGTGCTCATTCTCGGCGCCTTTGGCATGCCCGCCTTCGGTCTTGCCGGGGCCGCCGTCTCCGTGGTCAGCGTGGCTGCGGTGAATAGCCTCTTCCTGTTGGCTTGGCTGTTGTACCGCGATGAAGCTTTGCGCCTCCGACGGGATCGCTTTCAGCTCCAGCATGGCGCCTTTCAGGATATCGGTCGCGTGGCGCTTCCTGCGCTGCTATCACCGCTCTTTACCGTGCTCACCATCGTGTCCCTAACGGCGCTGGTGGGGCGCCAGGGCGTGGATGCGCTGGCGGGCTATGGGATCGGTTCCCGCATTGAGTTCCTCCTCGTCCCCCTGGTCTTCGGCATTGGGGCCGCGCTCACGGCCATGGTGGGCACCAACATTGGCGCCGGGCAGATCGATCGGGCCGAGCATATCGGTTGGCTTGGGGCCGGCGCTGCGGGCGCGCTTACGGGCGTTGTCGGGCTGCTCCTCGCGCTCTTTCCCGAGAGCTGGGTGGGGCTGTTCACGGATCATCCACCTACCTTGGCTGCGGGGGTGGCTTACATGACCCACGTGGGCCCGGCCTTTGCGTTCCTTGGCGTAGGGCTTGCGCTGTATTTCGCCTCCCAGGGGGCGGGCCGCGTGGGCTGGCCCGTGACGGCAACGCTCCTGCGGTTCCTCGTTGCCGTGGGGGGCGCGACCGTTGCGCTAGATCAATTCGATCTGGGTCTAAATGGCATCTACCTGGCAGCGGCGCTGGGAATGGTGATCTATGGGTCCCTTACCGCGGCTTCCCTGGCCCTCGGCGCGTGGCGGCCCAAGCGCGCGAAGCACCGTCAAGGCGCCTAGGCGCTGCCGAGCTCGGGCACCATTAAAAGCGCGGTCAACACCCCTCCTGAGGCGAGCAGCCATAGGAGAAGCCCCTGGGCCCAGAGCCGGGGGCTCAGGGCTTTCAGGGCGTCCCGATCAATCTGCATGCCGATGAGGAAGAGGGCGCCAAGCAAGAGGGTCTTGGAGGCCAGGGCCGTACCGCTCAAGAAAATCGGCCCGAGCGGTAGAAGGGTCCGAAGCACCACTGCCGCTAGGAAGAAGAGGATGAAGGGGGGGAAGGGGCTTGCGCCCCCGCGCCGGGTGAGGGCGCTGGCGACAAGGGTTAGGGGAATAAGCCAGAGCGTCCGTCCCAGCTTAACCACCGTTGCCGTTTCCAGCGCTTCCGGGCTAAAGCTTGCTGCTGCCGCAAGCACGGACGCCGTATCGTGGATCGATAGGGCCG
>JAURCQ010000225.1 GCA_030828335.1 Gammaproteobacteria bacterium | reverse complement strand
TCGAGCGCGCCATCACCTATGAGATTGAGCGGCAGCAGCTCGTTCTTGAAGGCGGCGGCACGGTGGTGCAGGAAACCCGTCTTTACGACCCAGACCGGGACGAAACGCGCCCCATGCGCAGCAAGGAAGAAGCGGAGGATTACCGCTACTTCCCGGACCCGGACCTGCTCCCGATTCTGCTCACCGCAGACGATCACGCCGCGGCCCGGGCGTCCCTGCCCGAGCTGCCCGCGGCCAAGCGGGCACGCTATGAACAGGATCTCGGGCTGGCCGCAAGCGAAGCCCGGTTTCTCGCCTCGGAGCGGAGCACGGCAGCCTACTTTGAAGCCGCTCTGGCCGCCGGGGCGGCGCCGAAGGGCGCAGCCAACTGGCTTTCCGGGGAAATTGCGGCCCAGCTCAATCGCAGCGGCGAAGCCCTCGACGCCTTCCCCATCACGCCGGCGCAGCTGGCGGGGCTATTGGCACGCATCGACGACGGCACCCTGTCCTCGAAGCTCGCAAAGACGGTCTTTGAGCGGATGCTGGAGACCCGCGAGGACGCGGACGTCATCATCGAGCGGGAGGGCCTAAAGCAAGTTTCCGATAGCGGTGCCCTAGAAGCGCTGGTGGCGGAGGTCAGCGAGGCCAACCCCGGACAGGTCGAACAGTATCGGGCTGGGAAGGGGAAGGTGCTGGGCTTCTTCGTGGGCCAGCTCATGAAAGCGAGCGGCGGCAAGGCGAACCCCCAGCAGCTGAACGCGCTGCTGAAGGCCGCCTTGGGAGCACCGGGGGAAGGCTAGCTTCCCGCCGTGCTCCAATCTCGGATCGCGCGCAGCAAATCGCGGCGGCTCAGCTGGCCCACAAGACGCCCCCCGTCCACCACGGGGAGGCGCCGGCGCCGGGCGCCGATAAACAGCTTGGCAGCCTCGTAAAGATCCATCTGGGCGTCGATGGTTTCTGCCCCCTGGGTCATATAATCCCCCACGGCCCCCTCGAGCTGCCCGTAGTAAGCCCCCTTCAGCATGGCGTCGAGAAAGTCGATCTCCGAGATCACTCCAATAATAATGCCGGCGTCGTCGACGACCGGCGCCCCGGAGATGCGGCGCTCGAGCATGACGCCCATGGCTTCATAAAGGCTCGTCTCTGGGGTGAAGGTCACCAGCTGGCGGGTCATGTATTCGCTAACGGTTACGGCTTTCATGGCGCAGCCCTTCGTCAGTGCCCAAAACTCCAGGCGGCCTTGGAGAATTACGCGCCTTGCTGACCCTTCGCAAGCCTTTTTCCCACGACGGCAAAGGCCCTTGCCGCTAGCGCTCGCCTGCTTGCCCCCGCAGCCTAGGCCCTTTGCCCAAGGGCGATCCCATGCTTTTAAGTCATCCCCTAGCCCCAGCACTTGCGTCCTGCCTCGCCCGCTCCCACCGCGCCAGCCAGCGCGTGCTTCTCGAGGTCGAACGGGAACAAGGGGCCTTGCAGGACGATCTCGCCCGGCTCCGAAGGGCCAGCTTCTACCGCCGGCGCCCCTATGCCCCACGGAAGGCGTAAGCTTCCGCGCCGCCCTGGCCGGGGAACGCCAGGGCGTCATCCTTTGGATGTTCCACGAAGCGAACTATCTGCGCCTGCTTCTCGGCCTCGGGGCGGCCCTCAGCACCGACCGGCGGGTTACCGTGCTCCGAGCCCGACGCCAGCCTCAGGAGCGGGCCACCCTCGAAGCCTCGGCCCGGGCTCTGGGTCTCGCGCTGACCGTACTGGAAGGGCCGGGGCAAAGCCGGGGGCTCCTCCGCGCCCTTCGGCGCGGGTCCGTGGTGGTGCTCCTCGGCGACGCCCTCCCGGGCATGCATGATGGCCCAGTCGCATCGCATCCCGTGCTTGGGCACCCCCTGCCCTTCAGCACCGGGCCCTTTCGCCTCGCCGCCCGGGGGCCCTATGCGCTTCTGCCCCTGGCCTTTCTGCCGAGGCAGGGCGCCGAGGGCGGGCTGCGCCTCTTCCCCGGTCCGGCCCTCACCCCCGGGCCCCAAGCTCTGGGCGCGGCCGCGGGGTTTTTCCAGCGCTGGCTCACCCAGGCCCCGGCGCGCTGGCTGCTGTGGCACCGCTTTCTCACCCTGCCCCCGGATCCCCAGCGCTAAACCCGCCCCGACCGCACATTGCAGGGGCGGAAGCCCTCGCCGTATGCTCCGGAGACACTAGGGGAGACCACCATCATGAGTACCGCCCACGCACCTTTGCCGGCCGCACCGTGCCTGCGCATTCCCGAGGGGGAAGCCCCCTACCTGGAAGCCCAGCGCTGCGGCGCCTGCGACGCCCTCTACCTCACGCCGCGCATGGCCTGTAGCCGCTGCGGCAAGCGCGATGATTTCCACCCCCAGCGCCTCGCCAGCTGCGGGACCCTGTACAGCTTTGCCATCGTCCATCGCTCCTTTCCGGGGGTGGAGACGCCGTTCGTCTCTGCCATCGTCGATCTTGAAGGCGGCGGCACGCTGAAGGGCAACCTCCGTGGCGTTGAGGCAACCCCCGAGGCCGTTCGCCTGGGCATGGCAGTGAAGGTGGTGATTGATGATGCCCTCGGGCGCCGGGACAAGGATGGCAACGCCTACCTTGCCTATTTCTTTGAACCTGCCGAGGAGCCCACCGCATGAGCGATGACGTCTACATCATTGGGGTCGACATGCTGAAGTTCGGCCGCTTCCCGGACCGCACCGTGCCCCAGCTTGGGGCCCAGGCCGCGCTCCTGGCCCTGGACGATGCGGGGCTCGAAATCAAAGCCATGGAAGCGCTCTACTGCGGCAACCTTTACCAGGCCAACGCCATGGTCGGGCAGCGCATCCTCCAGGAAATCGGCCAAACGGGCATTCCCGTAGTGAACTGCGCCAATGCCTGCGCCACCGGGGCCACGGCCTTCCGGGAAGCGTGGATGGCGGTGAAGGCTGGCGCCTGCGATGTGGCCCTTGCCGTGGGCGTCGAACAGATGGGCAAGGGTCTGCTTGGGGGCGGCGGGGCCGGCACGGGAATCCCGAA
>JAURCQ010000224.1 GCA_030828335.1 Gammaproteobacteria bacterium | reverse complement strand
GAGCGGGACTTCCAGCTTTATCGCCGGGGACGCTATGCGGAGTTCAATCTAGCGATCGATCGGGGGACTAAGTATGGCATTCAGTCGGGTCGGCGCATCGAATCGGTGCTGGCCTCGCTGCCGCCCCTCTGCACCTGGAAGTACAACTACCATCCGGAACCGGGGACGCCCGAAGCGGCCCTTTACGAACGCTACCTCGTGCCCCGGGATTGGTTAGGCGACGCTTAAGGAGCGTCAAAACCTTGGCGGTTGTCCACAAAATCTGTGGATAAGTTTGGGGACAACCGCTCGGTGTGGGCTTGGAGGCGAGATAGGCTGGGAACTTTGTTCCAATGGTTAAAATTTGAACAATCTATAAAAAAGTACCAAAATCAAAGGTTTAAGAGCACTTATTTGTGAAGAAACTGAGGAGGGAGGACTAAGCCTCGCGGTTTTGACGCTCCCCCGCAGGGTGTGAATAACCTTTCAGACGTTATGCAAAGCTGACAGCGGCGCCCGAGGTCCGGCTGGGCCTCGAGCGCCGCCATGGGGTCCTAGCTTCGGCCCTTGCCCCGGGGGTAGGCATCCACCACACGCCATACGCGCAGCAGATTTCCGGACAAAATCCCCTTGATTTCCTCTTCACTGTAGCCCCGAGAGAGAAGCCCCGCAATCAGATGGGGGTAGGACGCTACATCGCGCATGCCGATGGGGAGCGTATCCCCGACCCCGTCGAAGTCCGTCCCGATACCCACTGCGTCGATGCCAGCGATGCCCGCGAGGTAGTCAACGTGATCCAAGACATGCTCCAGGGTCGCCCGAAGATAGGGGTTTTCCTTGGCGTAGGCGGCGCGCCAGGCCTTTGCTGCTTCGCTATCCCGCGCTTCTCCGCTTTCCCGAAGGTAGGCCTGAAAAGCCTGCGTGGCCTGCTCGCTGCTGCGCCGGGAGGCTTGGCTGAGGAAGGAGGAGCCGATATTGACCATGATGACGCCGCCCTTTTCCCCAATCGCCCGGAGCAGATCGTCGTCAGGATTGCGCAGGAAGCCCGGAATGAAGTGCCGCGCGCTGGAATGGGAGGCAATGACCGGTACGGCGGAAAGCTCGAGGATTTGGTAGGCCGCTTTATCCGATACGTGGGAGAGATCGAGCATGATGCCTGCGTCATTGAGTGCCGGCACGAGGGACTTCCCGAGGGGGGATAGGCCATCCCAGCGCTCGTTGATGTCGTAGGAGGAATCGGAGAGCGCGTTGCTACGAGAGTGGGCCAGGGACGCGTAGCGAATGCCCCGATCTCGCCAGTGGGCCACTTCCTCTACAGAGCGGATGGGCCCCGCGTTCTCCATACCCATGGGCAGGGAAAGCTTCCCCGCGTGGAAGTTCGCGACGAGTTCCCCGGGGCTTTTCGCCAGGGCGAACTTATCTGGGTCTGCCGCCACCAGCGCCTCCACGGAATCGATGAGGCGGTCCGCGAGCACCGAGCCCTGGTCCTGGGCGTCAACGTCCGCAGGGATATAGATGGACATGAAGGGGGCGTCTAAGCCGCCGGCGACGGCTCGGGGGTAATCGAAGTCTCCGCCTTCCGTGGCCTCGCTCACATCCACCCAGCCGCGCTCAAGGCGATAGGGCACGTCAACGTGCGTATCTAGGATGATGCTTTCCGCTGCGATACGCCGGGCTTCTGGCAGGAAGGCTTGCACCGCCGGAGCCAGGCTCGGGATTCGCTCGGCGAGACCCTGGCCGTAGCCCGGGGGATGGGCATCCCCGGCCAGCGCCAGGGGCGTAAGGGTGAGGGCCGAAAGGGTCCATGCTAGAGTCAATCGTCGCATCGCGGTCTCCTAGTGGGTAAGCGTCGCGCCCGAAACGCCGGGGCATGGCCTGAGCCTAGCACCCGCGCAGTTGTAGCCCAAAGCCCATGGGAGTTGCTGTGACCGCTGCGGAAAAATCCTCCCCGAGCCTGCCCGAGGCCCTGTTTCCCATTGCCCTTCTGGTGAGCCTACTTGGCGCCTCCGTGGCGGTGTATGGGGAAGACAGCTCCTACGGTCCGAATCAGATCGCCCTGCTCCTCGCGGCCCTGGTGGCCGGGCTTCTGGGACTGCGCCATGGCCATCGCTGGCCTGCCCTCGAAGCGGCGGTGGTGCGGGCCATCTCCGTGACCATGCCCGCCTGCCTCATCCTCCTGGCCGTGGGGGCCCTTATCGGCGCCTGGATTCTCTCAGGCACCGTGCCCTATCTGATCTTGCTGGCCGCGGAGCTGCTTTCGCCCAACTGGTACTACGCGGCGTGCTGCCTCATCTGTGCCCTGATCTCCCTGTCCATCGGCAGTTCCTGGACCACCGCCGGGACCGTGGGCATCGCGCTGATGGGGGCGGCGGAAGCGCTCGGGCTCTCGCCCATGATCACCGCTGGCGCGATCATCTCCGGCGCGTATTTCGGGGACAAAATGTCGCCCCTCTCGGAAACCACGAATCTCGCCGCCGCCGTGGCCGAGGCCGATCTCTTCGCCCACATTCGCAACATGCTGTGGACTGCCCTCCCTGCCCTCGCCATCGCCCTGCTGCTCTTTTCCTGGCTCAGCGCCGCACCGGAGGGTGCGAGCGCCGATGTCTTTGCCCAGCTGGCCAGGGCGCTTGAGTCGGAATATGACCTCGGGCCCCTGAGCCTTTTGCCCCTGTTGCTCCTGCTGGCCCTGTCCGTGCTGCGCTTCCCGCCGGTTCCGGTGATTGCCGCAGGTACGTTGCTGGCCCTTGTGCTTGCGCTGCTGACCCAATACCCCGCGGCCCTGTCGCAAGCGCCGGCGGGCCTCGAGGGGCTCCCGGCGGCCCTGGCGGGGTGCTGGACCGTGCTCTATGCCGGCTTTGAGAGCCATAGCACGGTGGAAAGCGTAGCCAGTCTCCTCACCCGGGGGGGCATGACGAGCATGCTCAATACGGTTTGGCTCATTCTCTGCGCCATGGTCTTCGCCGGGGTAATGGAAGCCACGGGGGCCCTAGCGCGGCTGGTGTCCGCCATCCTTTCCCTGGTTCGCGGGGTGGCGAGCCT
>JAURCQ010000223.1 GCA_030828335.1 Gammaproteobacteria bacterium | reverse complement strand
GGGCCCGGGGGAGCCATCGGCCCGGTGCGCTCTCCGGTGGGGAGCGGCAGCGCGTGGCTCTTGCTCGCGCCCTTGTGGGGGCGCCGGCGGTGCTTCTGGCCGATGAGCCCACGGGGAATTTGGATCCCACCACGGCGCACCGGATGATCGATCTCATGCTGGCTCTGCGGGAAGAGCAGGGCACGGCGCTGGTGGTGGTGACCCATGATCTGTCCCTCGCTGCGCGCCTGGACCGATGCCTGCGCCTGGAGGCCGGGCAGCTTAAGGAAGAAGCGCTGCCCGGGCTGGCTGCGCCATGAATTTCAGCGCCTGGGTGGGCTGGCGCTTTCTCCACGCCCTCGGCCGCGGCCGGGGCTGGTCCCTGCTCGCCGTGCTTAGCGTCACCGGGCTGGTGCTGGGGGTGGCGGCCTTGCTTGCCGTGCTCTCCGTCATGCAGGGCTTTCAGAGTACGCTCCAGGAGCGCCTGCTTCAGGCGACGCCCCACGTCATGATCACCAGCGAGGCGCCCTTAAGCGCGCAGCAGCTCAAAGCGCTTCGGGGCGATGCCCGGGTGCAGGCGCTGGTGCCCTTTGTCACCACCCCCGCGCTCTTCTCCCTCGGGGGGCGGGCCGAGCCCGGGGAGTTCCAAGGCTTTTCCCCGGCGGCCTGGGAGGCCTTTCCCCTTGGCCTTGGGGAGGCCGAGGCGGCCATGCCCCTAGGGGCCGGGGAGGCGCGCCTCGGTCGCGGCCTTGCGGCGCGCTTGGGGGTGTTTCCCGGAGATACGCTGACGGCGCTCATCCCCGAAGCGGTGGGAACGCGGCTTCAGGTCCGCCCCGTGCCGCTGCGGGTGGCGGGCTATTTCAGTTTTGGCGCCGAGGTGGATCAGACCCTCCTGGTCGCCGGCGAGGACAGCGTGGCCGCTGCGGGGCTGGATCTCACCACCAGCTACCGCCTGGCCCTAAGGGACCCTCAAAGCGCGCCGGCCTTCGTGGCGCACTGGCACGCGGAGCTTGGGGCCGGGGTCCAGCTCACCCCCTGGACCGATCGCTATGGCGCCCTTTTTGCCGCCGTCGCCCTTGAGCGGCGCATGATGGGGCTCGTGGTCGGGCTGATCATCGCAGTTGCGCTTTTTAACCTGGTCGCGAGCCTGACGCGCCTCGTCGATGAAAAGCGCGGCGCCATCGCCATGCTCATGACCCAGGGGGCAAGCCGACGGCACATCGCCCAGATTTTCCTGGCCCAGGGCGCCATCCTCGGCTTAGCTGGGAGCGCCCTCGGCGCGGCCCTCGGCTACGGCCTTGCGGAAAACGCCGGCGCTTTCCTGGCCCTGGCGGAGCAGCTCTTTTCCTTCTCCTTCCTGGGGGGCACCTACTTCCAGGCCCTCCCTTCCGATCCCCAAGCCAGCGACTTCCTGCTGGTCAGCCTCTCTGCCGCTGTGGCCACGGTGCTCGCCGCGGCCTATCCCGCCTGGCGGGCCAGCCAGGTGCTGCCGGCGCGGGCGTTGCATTAAATTCGCTGCAAAAACGTACGACTTTTCAGTTTTTTCAGGTAGCCATTTCAGCCCTCTCTCCTTCTCTGTGTTTTTTTGCTGCCACATGATTTTGCGTGGCTCCCATTATTGGCAGCCCTCAAACGTTGCAAGTTGTGCAATGTGCATCGGTCTGGGGTAAGCTTTTGGCAATAAAAAGTTGGCGACACAGAGGGCTTCAGCGCTTCTACGAAGCGGGTGACTGCCGCGGAATCATTCCTGAACACGAGCTGCGACTTGCGGTGAGGCTTGATGCGCTTGCTTCCGCCCTGGTTCCGGACGACATGAACGTCCTGCCAGGCTGGAGATTTCACAGCTGGGGAGGGCGGGGCGCTGGCATCTTCAGCATCAATGTCAGCGGAAACTGGCGACTGACTTTCAAGTTCTGTGATGGAAACGCGTTTGAAGTGAATTACGAGGATCCCCACTGATGAGCGAACGACGCATTCCCCTGCACCCCGGAGCGTTCCTCCGGCAGGTTTACGTTGAAGAGGCGGGCCTGTCCCAGGCCGCCCTTGCGGACGCCCTTGGCGTGAACAAGGGAACGCTAAGCCGATTGCTGAACGGTCAGATCAGCCTTTCCCCGGTAATGGCCGTGCGCTTGCACCGGGTGCTAGGGCGCTCTGCGGAGAGCTGGCTTCGGCTCCAACAGCTGCATGATCTTGCAGCTGCAGAGCGGGAGATGGGCGATTGGCAGCCCCACATGATTTTTCGCCGAGGGCGATGGGTGGAGCCCCAGCGCTAGGGCTTAGGCCTCTCTCCGGCGCCGGCGGCGCTGCATGCGCAGCTGGGAATGCAGCTCCTCCCGGGCGCCATAGCACCCCTGAAGCCAGCGCGAACCGACGTTCCCATCAAAGGCTTCCCGCCCGTGAAGCAGGCGCGCGTTATCAAAGGCCAGGAGGTCTCCAGCCTTCAGGGTAAAGCGCACGAAGGCGCCGGGGGCTTCCGCGCGGCGGAAGAGGGCGCGAAGGGCGCCATAGATCCGGTCCGTGGTTTCCAGGTCCGTGCTCAGCGGCCCCCGAAGCCAGGGGGAAAAGCGCAGCTCCTGGAGCGCGCCCTTGGCATCGAGGCCGATCAGGGGTGCCTCCCAGCGATAGTCCGAATCCTCTGCTTTATTGGCAAAGAGTAGGGGCGCCGTACTGAGGGTTTCGAAGGCTTGGGGATCCTCCTCCCGTAGGGTCTCGGCCAGCTGGAAGCCGTCCGTGAGGCGGGTGGCGCCCCCCACCGTGGTGTTTTCTAGGCAATGGAGAAACTGTAGCCCGGGCATGTGCTCCCGGGTGCAAAGATCGGCGTGTACGGGCAGGGCCATGGCGGTGTAGGCGTTGGAGGTTTGTTCCGTGGCCATGCGCACATCAAAGAGCCGTCCGAAGTTCGACTCCCGCAGAGGGCCAAGGCGTTGGGCGACCCTTTCCACTTGCCCGGGCTTTGGCGTTACCCCTTCCAGGATGGCGAAGCCCAGGCAGTGGAGCGCCTCGCAGTAAGCCTCAAAGGCTTGGGAATCGTGGTCGACGGCCTC
>JAURCQ010000222.1 GCA_030828335.1 Gammaproteobacteria bacterium | reverse complement strand
GCACGATGCCCGTGTAGTCGGCGAGAGACAGGGCCTCGCCGGAGAATGGGCCCAGGGCGCGGTCTCGCGTCGCACCGCCTCGAGGCATGAGCACGCGCCCTTCCGCGGCCGCGCTTTTCACCGCATCGCAAAGGCGCGCAACTTCGGGATCGGCGGTGAGGTCTCGGCGCGGCGCCGGCGGGGGGGTCATAGGCGCGGGAGCTCCGGGTGGGGCAGCTGCCCGTGATGCACGTGCATCCCCCCAAGCTCGGCGCAGCGGGCCAGGGTCGGCACGGCCTTCCCGGGGTTCAAGAGCCCCTGGGGATCGAAGGCGGCCTTAAGCGCTTTGAAGCGCGTGAGCTCCGGCGCTTCAAACTGCCCGCACATGGCGTCGAGCTTCTCCACGCCCACGCCGTGTTCCCCGGTGACGGAGCCGCCGTAGGCGACGCACAGCGCCAGGATCTCGTTGCCCAGGGCCTCGGCCCGCGCCACGCCGTCCGGGGCGTTCGCATCGTAAAGGATCAGCGGATGAAGGTTGCCGTCCCCCGCATGGAATACGTTGGCCACGGGCAGGCCTGCGGCCTCAGAGCGCTGGGCAATGGCATCGAGCACCTCCCCGAGATAACGGCGAGGAATGGTGCCATCCATGCAGTAGTAGTCCGGAGCCAGCCGTCCCACGGCGGGGAAGGCATTTTTGCGCCCGGACCAGAGCTTCAGGCGCATGGCCTCAGAATCGGAGACGGTAATGCTGACGGCGCCGGCGTCCCGGAGCACGGCCATCACCCGGGACCGGGTCGCGTCGAGCACCGGGCCTTCCCCGTCGAGTTCGCAAAGCAGCACCGCCGCCGCGTCCCGGGGATAGCCCGCGTGGACGAAATCCTCCGCCGCCTGCACGGCAAGCTTATCCATGAGCTCCATGCCCGCGGGGATGATGCCCGCCGCGATCACTGCCGCCACCGCCTCTCCTGAGGCGCGAATGCTATGGAAGGCCGCAAGGAGCACCTCCTGCTGAGCGGGGATCGGCCGCAACCGGACGGTCACCTCCACCACGACCCCGAGGAGCCCCTCGGAGCCCGTGAACAGGGCGAGCAGATCGAGCCCGGGCGCATCGAGCGTCGGCCCCCCGAGGGTGAGCAGGTCCCCTTCCACCGTGACGATGGTCACCGCCAGAAGGTTATGGACCGTAAGGCCGTACTTTAGGCAATGCACGCCCCCGGCGTTCTCCGCGACGTTCCCGCCGATGGAGCAGGCGATCTGAGAGGAGGGATCCGGGGCGTAGAACAGGCCATAGGGCGCGGCGGCCTCGGAAATCGCCAGATTCCGCACCCCGGGCTGGAGCCGGGCCGTTTGCCGCGGGGGGTTGATCTCCAGGATCTCGCTGAGCTTCGAAAGCACGAGGAGCACCCCAGCTTCGTGGGGCAGCGCGCCCCCGGAGAGCCCGGTCCCGGCGCCCCGGGCCACCACGGGGATCCCCTCGCGGTGGCAATAGCGGAGCACCGCCTGCACCTGATCCACCGCCGTAGGGAGCACGGCAATGAGGGGCAGCTGGCGCAGGGCCGTGAGCCCGTCGCTTTCAAAGGGACGTAGGGCTTCTGGCTCGGCGATAACCTCCAGGCCAGGCACGGCGCGGGCCAGGGCCTTTGCCAGGGCGGGGCGATCCATAAGCGCTCCTAAATGGAATGGCGGCATTATCCCCGTGCCCGGGGGCCTCTGGCCAGGGCCAGGGGGGCACTAACAAATATTAGACAGTGCTAACTGTAAGCTTGCGTTGACACTTGTCTTTGCATACATTTTGCGGACAAGGGCGGGAATCGGCCTAAACGTTTCCCGCCCCCCATTGCGCTCTATGCGACCCCAGGCCTAGCGTGGGCTTCATAGAGGCACGGGCGGAGCCCGGGCATGAATAGTTTAGCTGGACAAAAGACTCGAATTAGCGAGGGGGAGCTCGCATCGCTGCGCGCCGGGCTAGAGCACGACGGCGTCGGGGTGCTACCCGGCTTTATCCCCTCAGCCCTCTGTGACGCCGCCCGCGGCGCCATCGATGATCACTTGGGCATCACCACGGACCCAGCGAGCTGGTATCGCCACAAGCCCGCGCCCGATGGGCTGTTGCCGCTCCATCATCCCCAAGCCTTCTGGGACATCCGTCAGCACCGGCCTCTCTATGAGGTCTTCCGGGCCCTCATCGCCACGCCGTTCCTATGGGTCTCCATGGATCGGGGCAGCTTCAAGGCGCCCTTCCGCCATAGCCATCTCCGGGAGCGCAATGATGCGCCCTTCCACTGGGAAATGGACCCCCGACGTCCGGAACGGCGCCTCCAGGCCATGATCTACCTGGAAACGTGCCGAGCGGACCAGGGCCCCTTCCGCTGCGTGCCCGGGCTGTTCCGTCAGCTCGAAGCCTGGCGGGCCGTCTACGGGGTGGAGCCCTTCCCTGCCGATCGTATCCGTGCCGAGCAAATCCTCGACATCACGGGCACCAAGGGAAGCCTTCTGGTGTGGGATGCGCGCCTCCCCGCAGGCAGCGCCTTAAACCGCAGCCCCGTGCCGCGCTACAGCATGATGGTCACCATGCTGCCGGAAGGCGACGAAGAGCGGCGCGCCCAACGCATCGATGACTTCGAAGCCCAGCGCGCCCCGGCCTGGCTGCGCGATGGCAAATCCGTCAGCGAGAACCATGGCCCCCTGAAGCTTACCGAGCTAGGGGAGCAGCTTCTGGGGCGCAAGCCCTGGTAGGGGCCTCAAGCGCCTGCGGGCCCTAGGCCGCCCGAATCCAGAACACCGCCACCACCGCCCCCAGCATGGCCAGCACCCCGACCCCACCCCAGATCGCCAGGTAGGGCGGCGGCCGCAGCGTCGGATCCTCGATCAACCGGTTCACGCAGTACCAGTTCAACCCATAGAGCAGGGGCGCTACGGCGAGGCTGACAGCCCCCACCCACTGCACGAGGGTGACGGGGTTCGGGAAGAGCGTGTTCGCCGCAATGGCCACGAGGAAGATCGCCGCCATGAAGCCCCAGTAGGTGCCCTGCCCCGCCACCCAGCGCTGCTCCGGCA
>JAURCQ010000221.1 GCA_030828335.1 Gammaproteobacteria bacterium | reverse complement strand
TCCCCGTCAGCATCAGGGTCGGCCTTATTGCCGAGGCCATCCCCGTCGCTGTCCAGGCGCTCCTCGGGATCGAAGGGAAAGGCATCTTCCGCGAAGGGGGCGCCGTCGCCGTCCAAATCCACCACGGTCCGAAGGGTGGGGGCCTCCGCAAGGAGCGCAAGCAGCGCGGCCTCCGCTTCAGCGCGGGTGGAGACCTCGACGGGGGCGAGGAGCGCATCTTCGGGCCCAGCGAGGAGATCGGCGAGGAGGCTGCCGCCGACGGCGCTGGCGCCAAGGGCCAGGGACAGAAGGGGCGCATTCGCGGGCGCCGCAAGGGCCTCCGGGGCAAGGGGTGAAAGCAGCCGCCCAAGGCGAAGGGCAGCGCTGGCGGTGCGGGAAAGCAGTTCCCGGTCCCGTTCCGGATCTACTACGGTGGTCAGCACGAGATCGGTGAGGGCATCCTCAAAGGTCGCCAGGAGAGGCGAGATGGCCTCGGAAGGCGCGAGCGTGCCCTCCCCGTTCAGGGTGGCAAGGGTCAATAGGGTGCCGTTGAAGGGGAGGGCGGTAAGACTCAAAGGGGTGTCGCTGCTGAGGGCGAGCAAGGCTTCCGCTTGGTCGACCTCGGTGTCCCTCAAGCGCGTCTCAAGGTTGAGCTCGGCGAAACGGCCGGCAAGGGCCTCCGAGGCGTTCCCGCCCTGAAGGAGGCCGTAGGCCAGCAGCAAGGGTAGGGCGGAGCCGTCCCCCGGCCCCGTGCCGCTCTCCGCCCAGAGGCTTAAAGCAACGGTTAGGGTGTTTCTCTCGGCGCCGGCGAGCACGGCGAGCGCGTCCAGAAGAACGTCGGCGGCATTGCCGCTTTGGTCGACGGTGCGAGCTTGGAAGGCCGGATCGCTGGCGAAGCGGCCGTAGGGCACGGGACCGATAGCCCGCTCAAGGAAGGCATTGCCTGCGGTGCTGAGGGCGGAGAGGGTTTGGGGCGTTTCCGCCAGGGAGGCGCGCACCGCCTCCGTGATTGGGTTGATATGGGCCGTGGCGCTGCCTCCGGCGCTGGGAATTTGGGGCAGGAGGGCTCGAAGGCTCCCCCCGCGCAGCTCGAGCGGCGCCTGGGCTGTGCTCGGTATGCGCAGGGTGTAAGCGCCGTCGGCCCCGGTCGTGGTCCGGGTCAGCTCCGTACCCATGGCACCGTGGAGCGTAACGACGGTGTTTCCCAGGGCCTGGCCCTCGGCCAAGACGCCCGAGAGCGTCGCCAGGGCCGGCGGAGGCGTGGGGGCCGGGGTGCTGGGCGAACCGCCGCCGTCTCCGGCGCCCCCACCGCCGCAGGCAGTCTGGAGGAGTGCAAGGCAAAAAAGGGCGGCAGCGCGAAGCAGCAACATCGTCGTATGATTCCCCGGTGTGTGCGCTAGGGGCGCAGGTTAACCGTTACCCACCATACCACCCCTCGGGGAACTGGAGAGACGGCCATGACGGCAGGCGGCATAGAGCGCGTCCCTGTAGAGGGGCAAGGCGGGTTTCATCGTCTAGTCCTCAAGGACGGGGCTGTGCTGTTTCACGCTGGGGCGCCAGCGGATTGCCTCTACCTCGTGGAGGCCGGGCGCATGGCCATGGTGGACGGCGCGACTGGCGCGGTCTTCGGTCGGCCTGGTGCCGGAGAAGCCTTTGGGGAGCAGGCGATTCTACGAGGAGGGGTTCGGGGCGCCATGGCTCGAGCCGAGGGGCCGGCGACGCTTCTCGAAATTCCTGCGGCGGGCCTTCGCCAGACCCTCGACGGGCAGAAGGCCGCGGTGCAGGCCCTTTTTCATAGCGCCATGCTCGAACTGAGCCTTTGGAATCAGGCTCGGCTGGGGGGCATAAGCGCTACCGAGCCCTTTAAGGTGCCCCTCGACCGCCTCATGCTGGGGCGAAGCCGGGCCCAGCTCCAGTTCACGCTGCAGCAGGAGGGCCACGCGCTCTCCGTGCCGGAGTTTCTTTTGCTCAAGCTCGTGCTGAATCCTAAGCTCGAGACCCTTGCGCTTACCGAGGAAAAATCCCTGAAGCAAGCGCTCTTTTCCCACGGCCAGGCGCTGGTGGTCACCCATGGGGCGGTGATGTTTCAGGTCGGGGCGCAGCGCGTCTTTGGGGGGGCGGGCACGGTATTGGGCCTGGCTTCAGGCCTTAGCCGTTTGCCGTCCTTTGAGGTTGCCCTGGGGGGCTCGGTGAATGCCTTGGCCATTCCCCTCGAGCGCCTCCTGGGAGAACTTGGGGGAATGAATGCGGGGATATTGGCCGTGCTCCGAAGCATCCTTCTCCGGACCCTTGGCGTGAGTGAGGCCCCTGCGGGGCTGGTGGCGCCCCTGGCGCCCCAGCGTACCCCTTAGGCGCCGGCGCTCGGCGGCTTTCCGCTCCCGTCCTCGAGCTTTTCTCGGGTCAGATCGATGATGGCCCGGGCGTACTCTTCGCTGAAGTCAAAGCGCGTGCGGAGTTCTTCCAAGAGCCGCTGTTCGTCTTCCGTGATGGTGCCGTCCTCCAGCGCGTGGGCCACCTCGGCCTCGAAGATCGTCCGCCGCCCCTGCACCTGATTGGCGAAGGCGTTGGCCATGATCCCGGTGAGGAGGGCGACGGTGCAGACCCCCATGAGCGCCGTGCCCCCACCGATGATCTTCCCGAGGATCGATAGGGGGGAAACATCTCCGTAGCCCACGGTGGTCAGGGTGATGATGGACCACCACATGGCTTCGGGGATGGACCCAAAGTGCTCGGGCTGGAGCGTGCGCTCGGCCAAGTGCATGAGGGTGCTAGCAATAAAGAAGGCGATAAGGAAGAGGTAGAGCGCCGCCGCAAAGGAGCTCCGCTCCTCTTTCAGGGCGGAGAAGAGGTCTTCCAGCGCCGAGTTGTAGTGGGAAATCTTAAACAGGCGAAGCATGCGCAGTACGCGAAGCCAGCGGAGATCTGCACCGGTGGCGAAGAAGGCCACGAGGGAAGGCAGGATTGCGGCTAAATCCACGAGTCCATGAAAGCTCAACGCGTAGCGAAGCCGCGCTTGAACGGGGGTTTTTGCCCAACGGCTGGCCGGGGCGACCCATAG
>JAURCQ010000220.1 GCA_030828335.1 Gammaproteobacteria bacterium | reverse complement strand
CGCCAGGATCTGAACCTCAACGTGCCGCGCCGCGGGGAGCCAGCGCTCTAGAAGCACGGCGTCGTTGCCAAAGGCGCTGGCGGCCTCCCGCTTCACCGCTGCGAGGGCTGGCGCCAGATCGCTGGCTTCGGGCACCACGCGCATGCCCTTACCACCTCCGCCGGCGGCGGCCTTCAGCAGGAGGGGAAAGCCCACCCGTGCGGCGGCGCCGTCTAGGTCCGCGGCGATCTCCTCGCCCGTTGCGCCGGGGAGGACGGGCACCCCCGCCTTCACCATGGCGCTCCGGGCCTGGTCCTTGTCGCCCATGACCCGGAGGGCCTCACTGCTGGGGCCGATGAAGGTCAGCCCCGCGGCGCGAACGGCGTCGGCGAAGGTCGGGTTTTCGGACAGAAAGCCGTAGCCTGGATGCACCGCATCGCAGTTCGTGGCCGCGGCAGCTTCGAGGAGTCGGTCGATGCGCAGGTAGCTGTCTCGAGCCGGGGCCGGGCCGAGGGCAAAGGTGGCATCGGCTTCGCGCACCGCCGGGCTTTGGGCGTCGGCGTCGGAGTAGACCACCACGCCCTCCCGGCCTTCGCGATGCAGGCTGCGAAGAATGCGGAGGGCAATTTCGCCCCGGTTAGCAATGAGGACGCGCTGAATCATGGGCGGGCCTTACATCCGGAAGATGCCGAAGTCACTGCGCACCGCGAGGCTTTCCTGGCCGTGGCGGCAGACCGCGAGCGCGAGGCCGAGCACGTCCCGGGTTTGGGTGGGATCAATCACCCCGTCGTCCCAGAGGCGCGCGCTGGCGTAGTAGGGATGGCCTTCCGCGTCGTAGCGGGCCCGGATGCCATCCATAAAGGTGTCCTTGTCGTCCGGGTCCCACGCCTGTCCTCGGGCGTCGAGGCCGCCCTGGCGGACCGTCGCCAGCACCTGGGCCGCCTGCTCGCCGCCCATCACCGAGATGCGGGCGTTGGGCCAGCTGAAGAGGAAGCGGGGGCTGTAGGCCCGGCCGCACATGGCGTAGTTGCCGGCGCCAAAGGCGCCGCCCGTGATGACCGTCAGCTTGGGCACGGAGGCGCTGGCCACGGCGTTCACCATCTTCGCGCCATCTCGGGCAATGCCCCCGTGTTCGTAGCTCTTGCCCACCATGAAGCCCGTGACGTTTTGCAGAAAGAGCAGGGGAATGCCCCGGCGGTCGCAGAGCTGGATGAAGTGGGCACCCTTGCGCGCGCTTTCAGCAAAGAGAATGCCGTTGTTAGCCACCACGCCGACCCGGTGCCCGTGGATGTGGCCTACGCCGCAAACCAGGGTTTCCGCGTAGCGGGCCTTGAACTCGTCGAACTCCGAATCATCAAGGAGCCTAGCGAGGATCTCTCGCACATCGTAAGGGGTGCGCGTATCCGGGGGCATCACGCCGTAGAGCTCCGCCGCCTCGTGGCGCGGGGGCACGGGCGCCTGGGCCGGGTGCGGGTCCGGCCCTCCCGGCAGCTGCGCCACGATGCGCCGGGCCTTGGCGAGGGCGTCCTCGTCGTTTTCCGCCAGGTGATCGGCAACGCCGGAGAGGCGGGTGTGCACATCGCCCCCGCCGAGGGTTTCCGCGTCCACCTTTTCCCCCGTGGCCGCCTCTACCAGGGGCGGGCCGCCGAGGAAGATCGTTCCCTGGTCCCGGACGATGATGGTTTCGTCGCACATGGCGGGGACGTAGGCACCCCCCGCGGTGCAGGACCCCATGACCACGGCGATCTGCCCGATGCCCCGGGCGGACAGCTGGGCTTGGTTATAGAAGATGCGGCCGAAGTGGTCCCGATCCGGGAAGACCTCCGCCTGCAGGGGCAGGAAGGCCCCGCCGGAATCCACCAGGTAGACGCAGGGGAGATGGTTTTCTAGCGCCACTTCCTGGGCCCGCAGGTGCTTCTTTACCGTGATGGGGTAGTAAGTGCCGCCCTTCACCGTGGCGTCGTTAGCGACAATCATGCACAGGCGCCCAGACACCTGGCCAATGCCGGTGATCAGGCCCCCGGCGGGGAGCGCATCTTCGTAAAGTTCGTGCCCGGCCAGGGCGCCCAGCTCGAGAAAGGCCGTGCCGGGGTCGAGGAGGCGCTCCACCCGGTCCCGGGGAAGGAGCTTCCCCCGGGCCTCGTGCCGGTCCCGGCTGCGGGCGTCGCCCCCGGCCTGGGCGCTTTGAAGCACGGTCCGCAGCGCCTCCGCTTCGGCCCGATGGTGGGCTTCGTAGCGCGCAAAGGCGTCCTGGCCCGGTCGGGCCTCGGCAGTGAGAATGGCCATGGTGGGTCTCCCTAGCGGGCTAGATGCCCGCGAGGGCGCACTCGAGGCCGTCGAACATGGCGTCTAGCTCATCGGCCTTCGTGATCAGCGGCGGACACAGGGCAATGGTGTCTCCGGTCATGCGAACCACCACCCCCGCTTCCCAGGCCCGCTCAAAAACGCCGATGGCGCGAAGCCCTGCCCCTGCCGGGTCCGGCTCGAGGTCGAGGGCGCCCATGAGTCCGATATTGCGGATATCCGTGAGCGGCGCCTTATCACGAAGGGCGTGGATGCGCGCTTCAAAGTGCGGCTCAAGGGCGCGAGCGTTCTCAAAAAGCCCTTCCTCCTCGTAGACATCGAGGGTCGCCAGGGCGGCTGCGGCGGCGATGGGATGGCCCGAATAGGTATAGCCGTGAGTGAGCTCCACCGCATTTTCCGGGCCCTGCATAAAGGCGTCGTAGATATCCTCACGGATCAGCACGGCCCCCATGGGGATCATGCCGCTGGTGATGCCCTTGGCGCAGCAGATCATGTCCGGCACCACGTCGAAGCGCTGGGCGCCAAAGTTTTCCCCAAGGCGGCCAAAGCCCGTAATGACCTCGTCGAAAATCAGCAGGATGCCGTGCTTGTCGCAGATCTCCCGCAGCCGCTCGAGGTAGCCGACCGGCGGCGGCAGGACGCCCGCCGAGCCGGCAACGGGTTCGACGATGACCGCCGCGATATTGCTGCCGTCGTGCAGCCCCGCCAGCCTTTCCAGGTCGTCGGCAAGATGCGCGCCCCATTCGGGCTGGCCG
>JAURCQ010000021.1 GCA_030828335.1 Gammaproteobacteria bacterium | reverse complement strand
AAACGAAGCGCTTGGTGGTGCGGGCAAGCCTCGGCGCCGATCTGGAGGGGCAGCTCCGCGACGAGCTGGCCTACGTGCGCCGGGGCCTTTCCAGCGAGGATGGAAAGGAAGCGGTGCGCGCCATCTTTGAGAAGCGCACCCCCACCTTTCGCGGCCGCTAAGGGGTCGCCCCGCGCTATACTTGCGCCTTTGCTACGGTCAGAAAGGAAGAGCCATGAGCGAGGGCGCCGGGAAACTTTGGGGTGGCCGTTTTACGGAGGCCACGGATGCCTTCGTGGAGCGCTTCACCGCCTCCGTGGGCTTTGACCAGCGCCTGGCGCGCCACGACATCGCAGGGTCCCGAGCCCACGCCACTATGCTCGCCGAGCAGGGGGTGCTCAGCGCCGAGGAGCGGGACGCGATCCTCGCTGGCCTCGACGAGATTGCCCGCGCCGTCGAGGACGGCACCTTCCCCTGGGCCGTCGAGCTCGAAGACGTGCACATGAACATCGAAGCCCGGCTCACGGACCGCATCGGCGCCGCCGGGAAAAAGCTGCATACGGGCCGCTCGCGCAACGATCAGGTCGCCACGGATATTCGCCTTTGGCTGCGCGACGCCATCGATGCGCTGGACGCCGAACTGCTGCGCCTGTGCGAAGGCCTCCTGGCTCAGGCCGAAGCGAACGCTGACACCATCATGCCGGGCTTCACCCATCTTCAGACGGCCCAGCCCGTGACCCTCGGGCACCACTATCTGGCCTGGTTTGAAATGCTCCTTCGGGACCGCTCCCGTCTTCAGGATTGCCGGAAGCGCCTAAATGCCTGCCCCCTAGGGGCCGCGGCCCTCGCTGGCACCACCTTTCCCATCAATCGGGAACGGACTGCGGCCCTGCTGGGCTTCGATCGGGTGGTGGAGAACTCCCTGGATGCGGTGAGCGACCGGGACTTCGCCATGGAGTTCACGGCCTGGGCCAGCATCACCATGGTGCACCTGTCGCGCTTTTCAGAAGAGCTCATTCTTTGGGCCTCGGCGCAGTTCGCCTTTATCGATCTGCCCGATCGCTTCTGCACGGGCTCCTCCATCATGCCGCAGAAGAAGAACCCCGATGTGCCCGAGCTGGTGCGGGGGAAAAGCGGCCGGGTGGTGGGCCACCTCATGGCCCTGCTCATGCTCATGAAGGGGCAACCCCTGGCCTACAACAAGGATAACCAGGAGGACAAGGAACCCCTCTTCGACTGCGTGGATACGCTGTCCGATTGCCTCCGGGCCTTCGCCGACATGGTTCCGGCCCTCGTACCCCGCCCCGCGGCGCTTCGGGAGGCTGCCATTTCCGGCTTCGCCACGGCCACGGACCTCGCCGATTACCTGGTTCGGGCCGGGCTGCCCTTCCGGGACGCCCATGAAGTGGTGGGGCGCGCCGTGGCCCACGCGGTCACCGCCGAATGCGATCTCGCGGAGCTGTCCCTGGAGACGCTTCAGAGTTTCTCCGACCGCATCGAAGAAGACGTCTATGCCGTGCTGACGGTGGAAGGCTCCGTGGCGGCCCGGGACCACTTCGGGGCCACCGCGCCCTCCCAGGTCCGCGCCGCCGTGGCGCGGGGCCGGGAGCGCCTGGCCCAGGGACTGCTATGATGCGCCGCCGGGCCCTTCTGCCCACCTGTTTCGGGAGCTAACCCCATGCTGCGACTCGCCCTCTTTGCCGTGCTTCTGTCCGGAGCGGTGGCCAGCTGTGGCATCAAGGGGCCCCTGTCGGCCCCTGCCCAGGGCGACGCCCAGGTGCAGGCATAGGTGTCATGACGCTCGGTTCCTTCGCTTACGAGGGCGGTATCCTCTGCGCTGGGGGGGTGCCCCTCGCGCCCCTCGCCGAGCGCTACGGTACGCCCCTCTATGTCTATGATTTTGATGCCATTGCGGCGCGCTACGAAGCCTTCTCCCGGGCCCTCGGGGATCAGCCCCATCGCATCTGCTACGCCGTCAAGGCCAACAGCAATCTCGCCCTGCTGGCGCGCCTGGCTCGCCTAGGCTCGGGCTTTGACATCGTGTCCGGCGGGGAGCTCGCCCGGGTACTGGCTGCCGGTGGCGATCCGGCGAAGATCGTCTTCTCCGGGGTCGGAAAGAGCACCGCCGAGCTTAAGGCCGCCCTCGACGCCAACATTGGTTGCTTCAACGTAGAGTCGGAGCCGGAGCTTTGGCGCTTGGCAGCCCTCGCGGAGGCGGCGGGGGTCGAAGCGCCCGTGTCCCTGCGGGTGAACCCGGACGTGGATCCGAAAACCCACCCCTACATATCCACGGGCCTGAAGGACAACAAGTTCGGGCTGGCGGTGGACCAGGCCGCGGCGCTCTACCCTCGCCTGGCCGCCCATCCGGGGCTTCGCCCGGTAGGCATCGATTTCCACATTGGCTCCCAGCTCACCACCTTAGAGCCCTTCATCGACGCCCTGCGCCGAGTGCTTGCGCTGGTCGATCAGCTGGAAGCAGACGGCCTTACCCTGTCCCACATCGATGTCGGGGGCGGTCTTGGGGTTCGCTATGACGATGAAGCGCCGCCCTCCGCCGCGGCCTATGCCGCGGGGCTGAAGGGCGCGCTCCAGGGCCGGCCCCAAACCCTGGTGCTCGAGCCCGGCCGCTGGCTGGTGGCGGAGTCGGGCGCGCTGCTCACCACCGTGGAGTATGAAAAGCACCACGAAGGAAAGCGCTTCCTGATCGTGGATGCGGCCATGACGGAATTGCTTCGCCCGGCGCTGTACGACGCCTGGCATCCCATCGTGCCCCTGACGGAGCCCGCCGCCGATGCCGAGGGCACCCCCGCGGACGTGGTGGGCCCGGTCTGCGAATCCTCCGACGTGCTAGGCCGGGATCGCCCCCTGGCCGTGGGGGAAGGGGACGGCCTCGCCATTCTCGGCGCCGGCGCCTATGGCTTTGGCATGGCCTCGAACTACAACACCCGAAACCGCCCCGCGGAGGTGCTCCTGGAGGCGGGGCAGGCGCACCTGGTGCGACGCCGAGAGCGCTACGAGGATCAATTCGCCCTGGAAAGCCTTGCGTTGCCGGGGGGCGAGTGAAACTCAGCTTCACGAAGATGCATGGCCTCGGGAACGACTTCGCGGTGGTCGATCTTTTGACCCAGCGCGCCAAGCTGAGTCCGGCGCAAATTGCTGCGCTGGCCGATCGGCACCGGGGCATTGGCTTTGATCAGCTGCTGGCCGTGGAGCCCCCGCGGCGCCCGGAAGCGGACTTTCGTTATCGCATCTTCAATACGGATGGCTCGGAGGCCGAGCAGTGCGGTAACGGCGCCCGGTGCTTTGCCCGCTTTGTGGTGGATCGGGGGCTCACGAAAAAGCAAACGCTGGTGCTTGAGGTCCCCCGGGGGACCATCACCGCCACGCTTCAGGATCAAGGCTGGGTTGAGGTCGATATGGGGGCGCCGAGCTTCGAGCTGGACGCCTTCCCGGTGACGCTCGGTCCCCGCGCCCAGGCCCAGGGTCTTTCCTTGGAGCTGACGACGGACGCCGGGCCTGCGACGCTCACCCTCGTGTCCATGGGCAACCCCCATGGGGTGGTGTTTGTGCCGTCCGTTGCCCAGGCGCCCGTGGAAACGCTCGGGGCAGCGCTCCAGGCCCATGAGGCCTTCCCGGAAAGCTTAAACGTGGGGTTCTGCGAAGTGGTGGATCGCAAGCATCTCCGCCTTCGCGTCTTTGAGCGCGGCGTCGGGGAAACGCAAGCCTGTGGGTCCGGCGCCTGCGCCGCGGTGGCGGCGGCGCGGGAGCACGGCTGGGTGGGTGACGAGGTCACCGTCACCCTCCCCGGCGGCGAGCTTCGGCTGCGCTGGCAGGGCCCCGGATCTCCGCTTTTGATGGCCGGCCCCACGGCTTTTGTTTACGAAGGACAGGTTCGGATATGACGGAAGCCGCAGTGGTCGCCTTTTTAGAGGCCAACCCGGATTTTTTTCAAAGGCAGCCCGCGCTGCTGAATAAGCTGGAGCTCCCCCACGAGGTGCCCGGGGCCACGTCCCTGGTGACGCGCCAGCTGGGGGCGTTGCGGGAGCGTAACCAGGCCCTTCGGGCGCGCCTGGGGGATGTGTTGGAAAGCGCAGAGAGCAACCATGCGCTTTTTGAGGCCACCCTGAAGGCCACGCAAGCGCTGCTGGCCCTGTCCCGCAGCGTGCGGGGCGCGGAAGCCCTGGCCATTCTCCGGACCCATTTTGCCGCCGACGCCATCACCCTGAAGGTGGTGGTTCCGGAGGGCGCGGGAAGCTCCGTCCCGGCGCTCCCCGGGGTGAGCGCGCCGGCGCTGGAAAGCACCCTGGGGCCCTTGCTCCAGGAGGGGCCGGCCTGCGGGGCCCTTCGTCCGGAGGAGCAAATCCTCCTGTTCGACGAGGCGCGCTATCCCTCGGCGATCTTCGCCCGCTTCCCCCTAGGGCAGGGCGCGCTCCTGCTGGCCTTCGGCAGCCGCGATGGGGGGCACTTCACTGCCGCCATGGGCACCCTGTTCTTCGAATTTTTGGGCCAAACCCTCGCGGCCCTGCTCGACCCCGCGCCCTCGGGCGGTCGGGAGCGCTAGCCGTTCATGGCGCCCGTGGACGCTTTCCTCGAGCGCCTCGCGCGGGAAGCCCAGCTGTCGCCCCGCACCGTGGAAGGCTATCGCCGGGACCTCGCCCGCTTCCATGAATGGTGGGAGGGTTCGGGGCGCAGGGCTGGGGACTACGCCGCCCTCACGGCGCACGACCTCCGGGCCTTCGTGGCGGCGGAGCACGGCCGGGGCCTGGGCAGCAAGAGCATTGCCCGCGCCCTGGCGGCGCTGCGCAGCTTTTTTCGTTACCTGATTCAGGAAGCGGACCTACCCCGGAACCCAGCGGAAGGGGTGCGGCCGCCTCGGGGCGCCCGGCGCCTGCCGCGAACCCTCGACGTGGATGCCATGGCTCAGCTCCTCACGCCGGAGGGGGAGGGCGAGCCCTGGTTGGCCTCCCGGGACCAGGCGATCTTCGAGCTCTTCTACTCCAGCGGGCTCCGGCTGGCGGAGCTGGTCGGCCTCAACGTGGAGGATTGCGACCTCGATGAGGGGCTGGTGCAGGTCACCGGCAAGGGCCAGAAAACCCGCCGCGTCCCCCTGGGAGGGCCGGCTCGGGAGGCGATCCTCGCCTGGCGCCGCTTTCGCAGCGAACGCTTCCCGGCCCAGCCCCTAGAGCGGGGGCCGCTCTTTCTTTCCGCTCGGGGGCAGCGCCTGAGTCCCCGAAGCGTCCAGGCCCGGCTAAAGCTTCGGGCCCAGGCCCGGGCGCCGGGGCAGCGGGTCCATCCCCACGCGCTCCGCCATTCCTTTGCCAGCCACATGCTCGAAGCGAGCGGTGATCTGCGCGCCGTGCAGGAGCTTCTGGGGCACGCCGATATCTCGACCACGCAGATCTACACCCATCTCGATTTTTCCCACTTAAGCGGCGTTTACGATCAGGCCCACCCCCGGGCCCGGCGCCGTGCCAAGGACGAGGAATAAGCCATGGCCGAACCCCTACGTCTGCTGTGCTTTGATTTGGACGATACGCTGTGGCCCGTGCGCCCGGTGATCATCCGCGCGGAGCACCGTCTGCGAAACCACCTTGATGCGGTGGCGCCGCAGGTGCACAAGCGCCTCGGCCCGGAGGACTTCACCGCTCTTCGGGAGGCCCGGCTGGCCGCCGATCCCGGCCTGCGGCACCAGCTGTCGGCCCTGCGTCGCCTGGTGCTTGAGGACGCGCTGCGCGCCTCGGGCTACGCCGAGGCGGAAAGGCTAGCGGCGGAGGCCTTTGACGTGTTTTTCGATGCCCGTCACGACGTCGCCTACTTTGAAGGCACGCTAGAGGCCCTCGAGGTGCTATCCCGGCGCTATACCCTCGCGGCCCTCTCTAATGGAAACGCCGATATCCGGCGCTTGGGCCTGGAGCGGATTTTCGCCTTCCACCTAAACGCCGAGGGGGTGGGCGCGCCAAAGCCCCAGCCCGCGATGTTTGAAGCGGCCCTTCAGCGTGCGGGGGTTGGCCCGGAGCAGGCTGTGCATATTGGCGATCACGCCGTGGACGACGTGCAGGGCGCCGCCGCCGTGGGCATGAATACCGTTTGGGTGAGTGAAAGCGGGGCGTCCTGGCCGGGCCCGGGACCGGCCCCGGATTGGACCGTGCCCCATGTGCCGGCGTTGCTGGAGATCTTCTAGCTGCGGCCGTGGGCCTCGATAAAGGCCTTCACCGCGTCTTCCGTGGCGGGCAGGGGGGTGGAGCGCTTCGGTAGCCCCGCCAGCCCGTCTACCCGGGGATGGGTTGCGATTGCGGCGCCGACGGCGCCATTCACCGCCTCTGGGAATTTCGAGGGATGGGCCGTGGCCAGGCACACGAGCGGTCCGTCCCCCTTCCGGAGCGCGCGTCCCGCCGCCACGCCCACCGCCGTGTGGGGATCGAGCAGGTAGCCTTCCTCTTCGTGCACCGCGGTGATGGTGGCGAGGGTTTCCTCCCGGCCCACGGCCTGGGCACAGATGAGGTCGTCGATGGGCGCCCCATCGTCCAAATGGAAGGCGCCGCTTTCGGCGAAGCTTTCCATGGCTCCGCGAAGGGCCGCCGCGTCCTCCCCAAGACGATAAAAGAGGAAGCGCTCGAAATTGCTCGCCACCTGGATGTCCATGGAGGGGCTGATGGTGAATTTCACATCGCCCCGGGCGTAGCGCCCCGTATTGAAGAATACGGAAAGAATGTCGTTTTCGTTCGTGGCCAGGATGAGCTGGGTGATCGGCAGCCCCATCTTAGCGGCAAGCCAGCCGGCGAAGATGTCGCCGAAGTTCCCCGTGGGGACGGAGAAGGCCAGGGGCTTCTGCCCCGCGGCGTAGTAGGCATGGAAGTAGTAGACCACCTGAGCCAGCACCCGGGCCCAGTTCACGGAGTTCACGGCACCAAGATGCCACCGGGCCTTGAAGGGCAAATCCCGGAATATGCTTTTGAGAATCGCTTGGCAGTCGTCGAAGGTGCCGTCGATGGCTAGGGCGTGGACATTCTCGTCTGCCACGGTCGTCATCTGCAGTTCCTGAATCGGGGACGTTTTCCCCTCCGGGAACATGATGAAGATATCAATGTTGTTCCGACCCCGGGCCCCGGCGATGGCGGCGCTGCCCGTATCGCCGCTGGTGGCGCCGAGGATATTCAGGTGTTCCCCCCGGGCCTTGAGGATGTATTCAAAAAGCTGCCCCAGCAGCTGAAGGGCCACGTCCTTGAAGGCCAGGGTCGGGCCGTGCCAAAGCTCCTGAACGTAAAGATCCTTCAGGGGGTGGAGCGGCACCACCGCTTCACAGTCGAAGGTGGCATAGGCGGCGTTGATGAGGCGCCGCAGATCGGCCTCGGGGATATCGCCCACGAAGGGCGATAGCACTTCAAAGGCGAGGTCCGGAAAGGACAGCCCGGCCCACGCGTCCAGCTGATCCCCTACCTGGGGAATGCTTTCGGGAATCAGCAGCCCGCCATCGGAAGCAAGGCCCATGAGGACCGCATCTTGAAAGGCCACGGGCTCCGTTTGCCCTCGGGTGCTGAAGTAACGCATGGGTTGTGAGTCTCCAGGGGGTGCGGGGCGCAGTTTACCCAAGGTGGAACAGCCTGTCCGGCTAGAAGGCCTTCATCACTTCCCGCAGCAGGTCCCAGCGGTCGAAGCCTTGCTTGCCCCAATCCAGGCCCCGGCGAACGATCACGAGGTCCTGCTCGGGAAGAATAATGACGTATTGGCCCCGGTTTCCTGAAGTGGAGAAGGCCGTGGCCGGGACATCGAGGCGGGTGCTGGGCACGAGCCAGAAGTGGCCGCCGTAGGCGTCATCGATGGCCGCAGAGGCGGGCGCCGGGGTGCGGATGAAGTCGATCCAGGCGGGATCCAGAAGCCGCTGCCCGGCAAACACTCCGTTCTGAGCATAAAGCAGGCCGAAGCGGGCGAGATCCCGGGGGCTCGCATAGACCTGAGAGGACAGGATGAAATCCCCGAAGCGATCGGTGGAGAGGAGGGTGCGATCCATGCCCAGGGGGCCCAGGAGCGCCTCCCGGGGATAGGTCAGGTAGCGCTCGCCGAGCACGGCCTTCATCGCTCCCACGGCCAAAAGCGTGTCGTAGTTTTCGTAATCCCACACGGCGCCGGGGGTGCGCACGAGGCCCCGGTCCTGGGCGCCAACCTGGCTGCTGGCGCCGGCCCAGTAGGCGAGGCCCGAACCGATGGCATATTCCCCGCCCCAGCTGTCCACGGGATAGAGCCCGGAGCTCATGTGCAGCACGTGGCGAAGGGTGATCGCACGGCGCGGATCGGCGTCGGGGTTCCTGGCCCGGCTAAGGCCCCAGCTAAGGGGCAGGGGGTCGTCGAGGGCCAGCTTGCCCTCGGCCACCAGCAGACCCAGGAAGGTGACCGCGAGACTCTTCGCCGTGGACCAGGTGCGGGTCCGCGTATCCTGATCAAAGCCCGGCGCGTAGCGCTCGTGAATGATTTTCCCGCGATGAACAATGAGCAGCGCCGTGGTGTTTTGCTCCGCCGTGGGGCGCTCGAAGGCCCAGGCGCTGGCGGCAGCGAGGGCGGCTTGATCCACCTCGGGCCCCGGCTCGCTTACGGCGTTGAGGTCGCCCCTGGGCCAGGGGAGGGCGTCGTTTACCGTGACCTCGGGCACCTCCGGCAGCGCCGGCAGGGGGGCGGCCTCCTCCGGGCTCGTGTCCGGGGGAAGCACCACGCAGCCAATCCCTGGCTGATAGCGAGCGCTTACAGACTGCTGGCCTAGGGCGCCGATCCGCACGGACTTACCGGCCCGGTCGATAACGACCTCGGCGCTGGCATCGCTAGGATCGCCCACCGTAGCGGGGCTCCCGAGGGGCGCCTTGAGGTAGGCCAGTTCCTCGCGGAACACGGCCTCTAGGGGGCGCTCCGAGGTGAAGACGCCGTTGCAGAGCAGTACCGCCTGCACCCCGCGCTGAATGATCGCGCGAGGCCCATCTAGATAGGGGAGGTGGCTTTCCGCCGTGGCCGCGGGGAGGGCACTGGCCGTTAGCGCCAGAGCCGCGCCCAGGCCTTGGGCGCAGCGCCAGAACCCGCGGAAGGCGGGCTTAGGAGTTGAGGTCGTAAGCCCGCTCACCGTGGGCTGCGTAATCAAGGCCTTCCACTTCATCTTCCGTGCTTACCCGAAGCGGCGTAATCAGTGCGCAGAGCTTAGCAAGGATCCAGGTGACCACTACGGTGAACACGCCCACGGCCAAAAGGGCAATGCCCTGGGCGGCGAGGCTACCGTGGCCGAGCACGCCGATCATGATGGTGCCGAAGATCCCACCCACGCCGTGCACGGCGAAGACGTCCAAGGTGTCGTCAATCTTTAGCTGCTCCTTAATGGCGCGCACGGCCCACTGGCAGAGGATGCCGGCGACGGCGCCGATGAGCAGCGCTTCCCCGGGGGACACAAAGCCCGAGGCCGGCGTGATGGACGCGAGGCCCGCGATGGTGCCGGTGACGAGGCCTACGAGGGAGGCCTTGCCGAGCTTGATACGCTCCCAGAGGGCCCAGGTGAGGGAAGCCGCTGCGGCGGAGATGTGGGTGACGGTCAGGGCCATGGCGGCGCCGCCGTCCGCGGCCAGCTGGGAGCCGCCGTTAAAGCCGAACCAGCCCACCCACAGCAGGCCAGCACCGAGCATGACGTAGCCGGGGTTGTGGGGAGGCTTCTGCTCCCGCCGCGGCCCCAGCATGAGCGCCAGCACCAGGGCGGCAAGGCCGGCAGTTTCGTGCACCACGATGCCCCCCGCGAAATCCTTGACGTCCATGGCCGCAAGCCAGCCCCCACCCCAAATCCAGTGGGCCACCGGCGCGTAGCACAGGAGCATCCAGAGGCTGGAGAAGAGGAGGACGAAGCCGTAGCCGATGCGCTCAACATAGGCGCCCACGATGAGCGCTGGGGTGATGATGGCGAAGGTCATCTGGAAGGCGAAGAAAAGCACTTCCGGAATGGTGCCCGAAAGGCTGCTGCTATCAACGCCGGCAAGCATGGCTTTGCCGAGCCCGCCCCAGTAGGGCGCGTCGCTGCCAAAGGCGATGGAGTAGCCGGCGATGAGCCAAAGCACGCTCATGAGGGCGGCGAGGGACATGCACTGCATGAAGACGGATAGGACATTACGGCTGCGCACGAGGCCGCCGTAGAACAGGGCAAGCCCCGGCAGGGTCATAAGAAGGACCAGGGCCGTGGCCACGATCATCCAGGCGGTATCGCCGGTGTTCAGCATGCGAAGTGCTCCCCTCTAGTGCGGCGCGCGAAGTGATAGCGCCGGGGCGCGCGGCTCACCGTTTTCGGTGAGCGTTGCCTGCCCCGAGCGTTGTCGCGAAGACCTTTCCTAAGGTTTGGCGTTGTCTAAACAGCGCGCGTCGAGCCTGTTAAACAGCGTCCGGCCCGCTCTCTCCGGTGCGGATCCGAACCACCTCTTCCAGGGGCGACACGAAAATTTTGCCGTCCCCCACCTTGCCCGTGTTTGCCGCCTTGGTGATGGCGTCCACGACGCCCTCAAGCTGGCCGTCATCGATGGCCACCTCAATTTTGACCTTGGGCAGGAAATCGACGACATACTCGGCGCCGCGATAGAGCTCCGTGTGGCCCTTCTGCCGGCCAAAGCCCTTCACTTCCGTGACCGTCATGCCCTGAACACCAATTTCCGAGAGCGCTTCCCGGACGTCATCGAGCTTGAAGGGTTTGATAATTGCCGTGACCAATTTCATGGTTCTTCTCCTGTCGACCCTGGCCCTGCGCCAGGGGGCGACCGTTGGCTGGCTGGTCAAGGGCGGCCAGCATCTTGATGCGGCCCGGCCCTGCGTTCGCGTCTTTTCTGTGCAGGTTCTGTGCCCACCTAAGGCCTTGCCCAAGAACGGCGCAACCCTCGGAAATACCGGGAAAAATGGCCTTCCTTGGGGGTGATGAGTGCCATTTATTGGTGCATACAAGGATTGAGCATGATCTTTTTTAGTGCACGCGCCCTATCCTTGCCGTGCGCGGAAATGGCGCACAGGCGGCTGGGGAGATCTCCCTCGCAATTCCCTCGCCGCGCCCCTAGGCTTGCTCCATCGTGATCATTGCAATAGGACCTGCCCATGGCCAGTACCGATCCCCTCCGTGATTTGGTCGAGCGTATTGCTGCGCTCCTGCCTGCGGGGGGCCTCGCGCTTCCGGATGCCTATCGCGAGGAGCTCCGCTCGCTGCTCCAGGGGGTGCTTGCCCGGGGGGCGTGGGTCACTCGGGAGGACTTCGATGCCCAGGTTGCGGTGCTGCATCGCGCCCAGGCGCGCCTCGCCACGCTTGAAGCGCGCCTAGAGGCCCTCGAAAGCGCTCCGTCCTCCAGCGATCCCGCCTAGACCGTGGGGTACGGTGCGGTCTATAGCCGTGCGGCGCTCGGCGTAGCCGCACCTTCGGTACAGGTGGAAGTGCGGCTGAGCGGTGGCCTCCCGACCTTCCAGGTCACGGGCGCTGCTGAGGGGGCCCTTCGAGATCTGCGAGATCGGGTCCACAGTGCCCTGTCAGCTGCTGGCTACGCCTTTCCCCAGGGCCGCATTACGGTCAACCTGGCCCCCGCGGACCTACCCAAGCGGGGCGCCCGCTTTGACCTCCCCGTGGCCCTCGCGCTCCTGCAGGCCCAGGGGGTGGGGGTGCCCCCGGCGCCGAACTGCGAATTTATCGGGGAGCTATCCCTAGATGGATCCCTTCGCCCCGTCGCTGGGGCCCTCTCGGCACTCGAAGCGGCAGGGGAAGCCCAGCGCGTGCTCGTGCTGCCCGAGGGCAATGCCGCGGAGGCGGGGCTCTTTCCCACGCCCCAGGGGCGCCTAGCGCCCTCCCTTGCGGCGGTGCTGGCCTGGCTGAAGGGAACGGGTCCGCTTCCTCGCCCCGTAGCCTCGGAAGCGCCGCCGGCGGAGGTTTTACCGACCCTGTCCCGGGTTCAAGGGCAGCTGCTGGCCAAGCGCGCCCTGGCCCTCGCTGCCGTGGGGGGGCATAACCTACTCATGGTGGGTCCCCCGGGGTCGGGCAAGACCCTAATCGCGGAAAGCTTGCCTGGGTTGCTCCCGCCCCTCCCCGATGAAACCGCCCGGGAAGTGGCCATGATCCAAAGCCTTTCCCAGCGTGGGGGGCTTCGCCATCGTCCCCGCCGGCCCTTTCGTGCGCCCCACCACTCCATCTCCCAGGCGGCGCTCATTGGCGGGGGTGCTGAAGCCCTGCCCGGGGAGGTCTCCCTGGCCCATGGGGGTGTGCTATTCCTGGATGAGCTCCCGGAGTTTTCCCGGGCTGCGCTCGAGGCGCTGCGCGAGCCCCTGGAAGCGGGGGAGGTGGTCGTGGCGCGGGCCCGTCACCGCGCGCGCTATCCCGCGCGCTTTCAGCTGCTGGCAGCGATGAATCCCTGTCCCGCTGCGGTGGATTGCCAAAGCGGAGCCCCCTGCCACTGCCCCCCGGGGGCTGCGGCCCGCTATCGGGCCCGCCTCTCGGGCGCGCTCCTCGATCGCATTGACCTGTTTGTCTCCGTTGCCCCCGTGCCTCTGAACCTGCTTGGCCACGCGCCGGCGCCGGACCAGGGGCAGGTCGGGGTGCCCACGGCGCACGCCGTGGCCAAGGCCCAGCAGCGGGCGCAGGCTCGGCAGGGCTGCTTGAACGCCCAGCTTCCCCCGGAGCGCACCTTGCGCGCCTGTGCCCCGGCGGAGCCGGCCCTGGCCCTGCTCACCTCCGTGGGCACCACCCTTGGCCTCTCCGCCCGAGGCTTTCACCGCACCCTGCGCCTTGCCCGCTCCATCGCCGATCTTGCCGGGGCATCCGCCGTCGAGGTGCCGGCGGTGCAAGAGGCGTTGGCCTTTCGCCCCCGGTTTTCCGACGCCGCACCCTGCTAAACTCCCGCGCCCATTCCCGGAGGCCCCCGTGCAACTTAACCCCGCCCAAGCTCGCGCCGTTGCCTATCTCGATGGCCCCTTGCTGGTGCTCGCCGGCGCGGGCAGCGGGAAAACCCGCGTCATCATTCGCAAGATTCGCCATCTGCTTCGCGAGGGCTGGGCCCCGGAAACGGTCTTTGCCGTCACCTTCACTAACCGGGCGGCCCGGGAAATGCGCGAGCGCCTGAAGGACGAGGCGGGGGAGGCGGCGCAGGCCGTATCCATCTCTACCTTTCACCGCCTTGGCCTGCGGATTCTTCGGGAAAACCCCCGGGGCTGTGGGCGGCGCAGTGGCTTCTCCATCCTCGATGGGGGCGACGTCGACAGCCTGCTTCGGGCCCTGCTGCGGCAGCAGCTCGGGGATGCCGCCGAACCCAGCCTGCTGAAGGAAGAGGCCCGGTTGGCCATCAGCCTCATCTCCCGTTGGAAGAATGAGGACGTCACGCCCCAGGCGGCCCTGTCCCAAGCGCGCTCCAGCGGAGAACGGGCGAGTGCTGCCCTTTATGAGGCCTATGAAGCGCGGCTGGCGGCGAGTAATGCCGTGGATTTTGACGATCTGATTGTGCTCCCCGCACGCTTGCTCCGTGGGGACCCGAGCTGGCGAGCCACCTGGCAAGCGCGGGTGCGCTATCTGCTGGTGGACGAGTACCAAGATACCAACGGCGCCCAATACCAACTGCTCCGGGCCCTCGTGGGGCGCGCCGGAGCGCTCACTGTGGTGGGGGACGACGATCAATCGATTTATGCCTGGCGCGGGGCTCGGCCGGAGAACCTTCGGGATCTCGCCGCCGACTTCCCCACCCTCGAGGTGGTGAAGCTCGAGGAAAACTACCGCTCCCGGCAGACCATCCTTCGCGCCGCGAATGCGCTTATTGCTCATAACGAGCACCTCTTCGAGAAGCGCCTTTGGAGTCAGCGAGGTGTGGGAGATCCTCTGCGGGTCGTCTCCGTGGAAGACGAGGACGCCGAGGCGGAGCGCATCGCCGCCGAGATTGCCGCCGACCGCGTCGCTCGGAAGGGCGCCTGGGGCGACTACGCTGTCATCTACCGTTCCAATCATCAGGTGCGGCGCCTCGAGCTCTGCCTCCAAGCCCTGCGCATTCCCTATCGCATTTCCGGCGGCGGCTCCTTTTTCGATAAGAGCGAAGTGCGCGACGCCCTGGCCTATTTTCGGCTAGTCCTCAACCTCGCTGACGACATGGCCTTTCTGCGCATCGTCAATGTGCCCCGGCGCCAGCTGGGGGCCAGTGCCCTAGCCGCCCTGACCCGCGTGGCCGCGACCTCGGAGTCGGCGCTCCTTCCCACGGTGCATGAACACCACGCCGAAGCGCTCGGGAATGCCTACCCGCGCTTTGTGCGCTTTAAGGCCCAGATTCAGGAGGCCCGGGATGGGCTGCGCCGCGATCCTCCCGCGGCGGTGCTCCGAGGCCTTTTAGAAGCCGTCGATTACGAGGGCTATCTGCGTAGCCAGGAAAAGGAAGATCGCAGCCGGGCGGCGGCGCGCTGGCAGAGCATCGAGCTGCTTCTATCGGCCATTGATCGACGGACCGGGGACGGGGACGCGCCGGAGGATGTGCTCCGCAGCCTTATGCTGGACGATGGCAATGACGCCGAGCCGAGCGATTCCGAGGTTCAGCTGCTGACGCTCCATGCGGCGAAGGGCCTGGAGTTCCCCCATGTTTGGCTCATGGGCATGGAAGAGGGGCTTCTGCCCCATCGCAATAGCCTTGAGGAAAGCGCCCTCGCCGAGGAGCGACGCCTGGCTTACGTGGGACTCACCCGGGCCGGGGATACGCTGGCCATGACCGTGGCACGAAAGCGCCGGCAGCGGGGATCGGTGCTGGAAAGTGCGCCAAGCCGCTTCCTTGAGGAGATCCCGGGCGAATTCCTACGTTGGGAAGGGCTAGAGGCGCCGTCGGAAGCGGAGCAGGCCGTAAAGGCGGAGCGCGGAGTGAACGCGCTCCGGGCCTTGCTCGACGGCTAGCGGCTTATTCCGCCGCGGCGACCATGTAGTCGACGGTGGCTTGGAGCTCTTCGTCGCTGCAATCCATGCAGGTGCCGCGAGCGGGCATCACGCCGTTTAGGCCGTTGTAGGTGCTCTCGTAGAGGGCGTCCTTGCCCTTCGCGATGCGCGGCGCCCAGGCGACGGCGTCCCCGTACTTGGGTGCGCCGGCGGCGCCAGACATGTGGCAGGCCACGCAGTAGGTGCTGTACACCGCTTCCCCACTCCGGGGCGCAGCGGGTGCGGCCGGCGCTGCGGCCACCATTTCCACAGCGCTGCTATCGACGCCGCCCACGGGGGCGATGCGCTGGGCAATTTCCGTGCGCGTCCCCTGAGGCTCCGGCGCACAGGCCGCAAGGCCGAGGGCAGCAAAGGCGAGAATCGTCAGGCGAGCAGAACGAAAGAAGGTCATGGGGACTCCCTAGGTAAATGGGCCGCAAGGCGCTGGGGGCAGCCCCCGCGATGCGCCGCGGATTATAGACGCTTCTTTCCCTCAGGCCCAAGGGGCCCTGCACAAGGGGCCCTAGGGCCGCAGCAGCTCCCGCCCCATGAGCATGCGCCGAATCTCATTGGTGCCGGCGCCAATCTCGTAGAGCTTAGCGTCGCGAAGAAGACGCCCGGCCGGGTAGTCATTGGTATAGCCGTTGCCCCCGAGGGCCTGGATCGTTTCCAGGGCCACCCGGGTGGCGGCTTCCGAGGCGTACAGAATGCAGCCGGCGGCATCAAAGCGGGTGGTTTTGCCCCGGTCTGCGGCGCGGGCGACGGCGTAGACATAGCTTCTGGCAGAATTCAGCGCGACGTAGCAGTCGGCGAGCTTGCCCTGCATCAGCTGGAATTGCCCAATGGGCTGGCCGAATTGTTCCCGGGTTTGCAGGTAAGGCGCCATGCAATCGAGGGCCGCGGCCATGAGGCCCAGGGGACCGCCGGCCAGGACAATCCGTTCATAGTCGAGGCCGCTCATGAGCACCGCTGCGCCCCCACCGAGGGCGCCGAGCACCCGATCCTTCGGAATCCAGCAGTCGTCGAAGACCAGCTCCCCCGTTTCGCTGCCGCGCATGCCGAGCTTGTCGAGCTTCTGCGCGCAGGAGAAGCCGGCGTCGCCGCGCTCGATTAAAAAGGCCGTGACGCCCTTCGTGCCGAGGGCGGGATCAAGGGTGGCGTAGACGATCAGCACATCGGCGCTGGGCCCGTTGGTAATCCAGAATTTGCGGCCATTCAGGCGGTAGCCGTCGCCGTCCTCCGCGGCCCGAAGCTTTAAGCTCATGACGTCCGAGCCCGCGTTGGGTTCGCTCATGGCGAGGGCGCCGAGCGCTTCCCCGCTGATGAGCCCAGGAAGGTAGCGGCTTTTTTGCGCGTCCGTGCCCCAGCGGCGTAGCTGATTCACGCACAGGTTGGCGTGGGCGCCGTAGGAGAGGCCAACGCTCCCGGAGCCGCGGCTGATTTCCTCCATCACCACGGAATGGGCTAGATAGCCCAGCCCGGCGCCGCCCCATTCCGGCTCCACGGTAAGCCCGAGCAGGCCCAGCTCGCCCAGCTTGGGCCAAAGGTCCCGGGGGAAGGTGTCCGTGCGGTCGATTTCGTCGGCCCGGGGCGCCAGCTCCCGGCGCACGAAGGTGGCCGTCAGATCGCGGAGCGCATCGATATCTTCCCCAAGGTCGAAATCGAAGGCGGGGAGGGTGGTCATGGTTTAGTCCTCTTCTAGGCGCTCGAGCACCAGCAAGGTAGTGCCTTCCACCACTTGCTGCCCTGCCGTGCCCGCAAGCTGGGTCACGACCCCTGGGAAGGGGGCGCGGAGCGTGTGTTCCATTTTCATGGCTTCAAGAATCAGCAGCACGGCGCCTTCCTCCACGGCTTGGCCTTCTTCCACGGGGCATGCCGTGATTAGGCCGGGCATGGGCGCGGTGATGCGCCCGTCCCCGGCGCCCTGGCTGGCGTGAGCAGGCTGCGCGGCCGTTTCATCCTCGAAGCGGTGCGTTTCCCCATCACAGATCACGGAAAGGCGCCGCCCATCGTGCCAGTGAACCACACGTTGAAGACGCTGGCCGCCCTGGAAAAAGTGAAGGGTCATTCCTTCCCAGCGCAGGGTGGCGAGGCTTGCCTCGCCATCGGGGCCCTGCACGGGCACGGGCCGCGCCCAGAGCGCTTCCCCTTCCCGAAGGCGAACCGTTAGGGCGACGGGGGCGCCGAGGCGAAAGCCGGCGAGGGTGCCGAAGGGGGAGGCCTGGTTCTGGCCAGCGCGCCAGTGCGCCTCGGCGACGGCCAGGGCTGCGGCCGCGCGAGAGCCTTCGTCGGGTTCCTGGGGCGCGAGGGCGTTCTGCCCCTCCCCTTCGAGCCAGCGCGTGTGTACCGGACCGTCGGCAAGCGCTGGGGCCGCTGCCAGGCGACGGAGCATCGATAGATTGTTTTTCACGCCTTCCAGGGCGCAGTGGGCCAGGGCGCTGCGGAGTCGCCGCAGGGCCGTGGGACGGTCTCGCCCCCAGGCTATGAGCTTGGCGAGCATGGGATCGTAGTAGGGGGTGATTTCGCTTCCCTGCTCAACGCCGCTATCCACCCGGATGCCCGGCCCGGCCGGCCAGCGCACGGTCGTGAGGGTCCCCGTGCTGGGCAGATAGCCCTGTTCGGGGTCTTCGGCGTACACCCGAACTTCGATCGCGTGGCCCTCGGCCGGCGGACGCTCGGGAAGGTGCGCGCCTTCGGCGATGCGCAGCTGCCAGGCCACGAGGTCCCAGCCCGTAATGGCTTCGGTTACGGGGTGTTCCACCTGGAGCCGGGTGTTCATCTCGAGGAAGAACACGGCGTCGTCGGCGACCAGAAACTCCACCGTGCCCGCCCCTTCATAGGCCACAGCCTTGGCTGCGGCTACGGCCGCGCTTTCCAGCTGGGTCCGCACCGCGTCGCTAAGGTTCGGCGCCGGGGCCTCCTCCAGCACCTTTTGGTGGCGCCGCTGGGTGGAGCAGTCCCGGTCGTAGAGGGCGAGGGTCGTGCCGTGCTGATCCGCGAGGATCTGAACCTCAACGTGCCGAGCCGCGGGGAGCCAGCGCTCGAGGAGCACGGCGTCGCTGCCAAAGGCGCTGGCGGCCTCCCGCTGCACCGCAGCGAGGGCCGGCGCCAGGTCGCTGGCCGCGGGCACCACGCGCATCCCCTTGCCTCCCCCCCCGGCAGCGGCCTTCAGCAGGAGGGGAAAGCCCACCCGCGCGGCAGCGCCGTTTAAGTCGGTGGCGATTTCCTCGCCGGTGGCGCCGGGGAGGACGGGCACTTCTGCCCTCAGCATGGCGCTTCGGGCCCGGTCCTTGTCGCCCATGATCCGGAGGGCTTCGCTGCTCGGGCCGATGAAGGTCAGCCCGGCGGCGCGAACGGCGTCGGCGAAGGCGGGGTTCTCGGACAGAAACCCGTAGCCGGGATGCACCGCGTCGCAGCCCGTGGCGACCGCGGCTTCGAGGAGCCGGTCGATGCGCAGGTAGCTGTCGCGCGCCGG
>JAURCQ010000219.1 GCA_030828335.1 Gammaproteobacteria bacterium | reverse complement strand
CTCCGGCAGGCGACCGGTCACGGTGTTCACCACACCCCCAAGGGCCCCAGAGCCATAGAGAACAGTGGCAGGGCCCTTCAAGATCTCAATCTGATCGGCGAGGAAGGGCTCCACGGCCACGGCGTGATCCCCACTGGTGCTCGAGGCATCGAGCACCCCCACCCCGTCCTGAAGGATCTTCACCCGAGCGCCAGCGAGGCCTCGAATAATGGGCCGGCCCACGGCGGGGCCAAAATAGGAGGTTTGAATCCCCGGGAGCCGGGCCACCGTGTCGCCAAGGTTTGCGCCCAGCTGCCGGGCCAGCGCCTCCCCGGAGAGGATCTCCACGGGCTGGGCCACCTCGTCCGAGCGGGCCCGTACGGGAGAGGCGTAGACGCGAATTTCCTCGAGCATCGCCTCATCGTCAGGGCTATGCACGGGCGCCGGGGCCGCCTGGGCCGTGGAGGCTAGGAAAATGGCAGATGACAGCAAAGACAGGCGAAGGGACATCACGGATCCTCCTGGAAGTTTCGCAATGTTATAATATAACCCAATAGGCGCAGGCAAGAGGAGCTGCGCCAAAAGCAGCGAGGCTGCGGCGAGCGCGCTATCATGGCGGCCCACGCTGGAGCCCAACATGTTGAAAGCCCTTGAAAGCGCGCAGCCGGGCACGCGCCTCGCTACCGGAGAGCTCCTCGACCAGCTCCGCTGGAACGGTGACGGTTTGGTGGCCGCCATTGCCCAGGACCACGACAGCAAGGCCGTGCTCATGCTGGCCTGGATGAACCGGGAAGCGCTGGAGGAGACCCTGCGCACGGGTCGCGTCTGCTACTACTCCCGAAGCCGCCAGGCCCTCTGGCGCAAGGGGGAGCAGTCGGGCAATCAGCAAGTGCTTCGGGAAGCGCGCATCGACTGCGATGGCGACGCCGTGCTCCTGCGCGTGGAACAGCGCGGGCCGGCCTGCCACACGGGGCGGGAACACTGCTTCTATCTACGGCTGGGCCCCGAGCAAAGCGAACTCACGGAACCCGTGGTGGTGGATCCCGCCACCCTTTACGGCCCTAAAGCTTAGGAACGACCTACCCCCATGGCCCTCGCCCTTTTTGACTCCAAGCAGAGCACCCTGCGCCCCTTTACGCCGGAAAACCCCGAAGCGGTGACCCTCTACGTCTGCGGCCCCACGGTGTACAACCGGATTCACATTGGGAACGGCCGGGCGGCCGTGGTGTTTGATCTGCTCTATCGCACGCTCCGCCGGCACTACCCGGTGGTGCGCTACGCCCGAAATTTCACGGACGTGGACGACAAAATTAACGCCGCCGCGGCCGCCGAAGGCATTTCCATCGGCGAACTGACGGAGCGTTACGCCGCTGCCTACGACGAGGACGTGGCGGCCCTGGGCACCCTCGAACCCACGGTGAAGCCCCGGGCCACGGAGCACATCGGCGAGATGATCGCCATGATCGAAAGCCTCATCGCTTCGGGCCACGCTTATGCCGCGGAAGGGCACGTGCTCTTTGCGGTCACCACGGACGCGGCCTACGGCACCCTCGCCCGCCGGGCCCTCGAGGACATGATCGCCGGGGCCCGGGTCGAGGTCGCGCCTTACAAGCGCCATCCGGCGGACTTCGTGCTCTGGAAGCCCTCGAGCCCCGAGCTCCCGGGCTGGGACAGCCCCTGGGGCCGGGGGCGCCCGGGCTGGCACATCGAGTGCTCGGCGATGATCGAACGTCATCTCGGGCCGCGCATTGATATTCACGGTGGCGGCGCCGACCTGAAATTTCCCCACCACGAAAACGAGGCGGCGCAGAGCCGCTGCGCCCACGGGGGCCAGGAGCTCACGAACTTTTGGCTGCATAACGGCATGGTGAATTTCGACGGGGAAAAGATGTCCAAATCCCTGGGCAATATCGTCACCGTGGCCGAGCTGCGGGAACGCTATGCCGGGGAAACGCTGCGCTACGCCCTGCTGAGTGCCCACTACCGCAGCACCCTCGCCTGGTCCGAGCAGCTCCTCGAGAGCGCCACGGCGGCGGTGGATCGGCTCTATACGGCGCTGCGGACCGTGGACGATCCCGCCCTGGAGGCGCCCCTCAGCGAACCGTCGGACCTGACCGCCGTGGACCCGGCGGTGGCTGCGGCCCTAGACGATGACCTCGCCACCCCGGCGGCCCTGGCGGAACTGCATCGCCTTGCGGGCGCCGTGCATAAGGCCGAGGCCGGGGACGGCCAGCGCGCCGCCGCCCACGTCCTCCGGCAAAGCGCCCTGGCCCTGGGGCTCCTTCAGCTGCCCGTTTCCGCCTGGTTTACGCAAGGCGGCGAGGATGGGCTGGATGACGCTGCCATCGACGTCATGATTGCGCAGCGCCAGGCGGCTCGGGCCGCGAAGGACTTCGCCACGGCGGACCGGCTCCGGGACGAACTCCTAGAGGCCGGCATCGAGCTGGAAGATACGCCCGCGGGGCCGCGGTGGCGCCGAGCCCGGTGATCGGGCTTTCGGGCCAGGGCTTCGAGGCCCTAAGCCTCAGCCTGGCCTTTGCACGCCTGGGCCTGCCTCAGCACTGGGAAACGGGGCCCGGGGCGAACGCCCCGCCGGCGAGCGGCCTTCTGCCCAGCAACGCCGTGCACGCCCTCTTTGCCCTGGGCCTTGGGCCCTGGCTAAAGCGCAGTGCCCTGCCCCTCACCCACTGGCAGCCTCCCGGGGCTCGGGCCCTTCCCCTGCAGAGCCCAGGCGGGTCCTGGCGCCACGGTGCACCCTGGTACGCCGTGGATCCGAGCGCCCTTTACCAAGCCCTGGCCGATGCCTGGGCCACGGAAGGCGTTGAAACCGCACCCCTTGGACCAGGCGACCCCCACCTCACCCTGGGCGCGGCAGGATCCGTGCCTCGAAGCCTGGCCTGGAGCGAGGGCCCGGCAATCCTCGATGCGGGCTCAACCACCGTGCGCTTCTTCCTGAGCGACGGGGGGCTGATCACGCGCCTGCCCCTTCCCGAAGGCCACGTGCGCTGGGAAGCCCCGGGCACGCTCGCGCGGGAAGCCATCACCGCCACCTTGACCGCCGAGGG
>JAURCQ010000218.1 GCA_030828335.1 Gammaproteobacteria bacterium | reverse complement strand
TGGGCCGTTTGTAGCGCCCGACGCCCGCCCCTCCTAAGGAGACTTTCATGGCCGTTCCCTATCCCTTTTCCGCCATCGTTGCCCAGGACGGGATGAAGCAAGCCCTGCTCCTGGCGGTGGTGGATCCGAGTCTTGGGGGCGTCATGGTCTTCGGGGATCGCGGCACGGGAAAATCCACGGCGGTGCGCGGCCTCGCGGCCCTGCTGCCACGCATGGCGGTGGTGAAGGGCTGTCCCTACGGCTGCGATCCCTCCGGGCAGGGTGGGGCCTGTGAGGCCTGCCGGTCCGGGGGCGAGAAAAAGCGTGCGTGGGCCCCGGTGCCCGTGGTCGATTTGCCCCTTGGCGCTACGGAAGATCGGGTGGTGGGTGCTTTGGATCTGGAAAAGGCCCTGACTCAAGGGGAAAGGGCCTTCGATCCGGGCCTTCTGGCCCGGGCGCACCGGGGCTTTCTTTACATCGACGAGATCAATCTGCTCGATGATCACCTCGTCGATCTCCTCCTCGATGTGGCGGCCTCTGGGGAGAACGTGCTTGAGCGCGAGGGCCTCAGCGTTCGCCATCCCGCGCGCTTCGTGCTCATTGGCTCCGGCAATCCGGAGGAGGGGGAACTTCGGCCCCAGCTCCTCGATCGCTTTGGGTTGGCGGTGGATGTTTCCACCCCCCAGGATCTCGACGACCGCGTAGAGGTGGTGCTGCGGCGAGATGCCTTTGAGCGCGACCCCGAGGCCTTCACCCAGGCCTGGGCCAAGGAAACGGAAGCCCTAAGCCGCCGCCTTGCGCGGGCCCGGCGTTTGCTGCCAAAGGTTACCGTACCTCTGGAGCATCTTCGTAAGGTTGCCCAGCTATGCTTAAGCCTCGGGACCGATGGCTTACGCGGGGAGCTCACGGTGCTACGAGCGGCCCGGGCACGGGCGGCGCTCCGCGGTGGAAAGGCGGTCACCGAGGCCGATATCATGGCGATTGCACCGATTGCGCTGCGTCATCGTCTTCGCCGTAACGTATTAGACGATACGGGCTCGGAAGGGCGCATTCGCCGGGCCTTGGAAGAAACCTTCGGCGCCGGTGAGGCGGGTTAGGGCTTATGCATCCCCTCGTGGCGGCCCTGGCCTGCCTTCGCCTGGCCCCGGAGCTCGGGGGGCTTTTTCTCCGGGCTCGCCCCTCGCCCCAGCGCCAGCGTTGGCTGGCCTTTGCTGCGGCGGCCCTGGGGGTGCAGCCCCTGCCCCGCGTGCCCCTGGGCATTACCGATGATCGCCTCTATGGCGGGCTCGACCTCAGCGCCACGGTGCGCCTCGGCCGGCCCCAGCTTCAGCAGGGCCTGCTGGCCCAGGCCCATGGCCGCGCCCTGCTCTTACCCATGGCGGAGCGCCAGCCCGAGGCGGTGCTCGCGGCGCTTCAGGATGCCCTGGATCGAGGGCTCGTGACCGTGGCCCGGGAAGGGCTCCAGGGAACCTACCCTGCCCGGTTTGTTTTGCTGGCGGTGGATGAAGGGGACGCCGGGGAAGCGGCCCCGGAGCGTTTTCTGGAGCGGCTGGCCTTTCCCTTCTTCGAGCCCGCGGTGCTGGCGCCGCCGCCCCCCTTGCCTATGGAAGAGGACCTTTGGCCCGAGGCCTCCCTGATTTTCGAACTCCTAGAAGGTGACGAGCCCCTGGCGCCCGGGGCTCTAGCGACCCTTGAGGAAGGCCTGGGGGCGCCCCGGGCGCGCCTGGCCGCCCAGGGGGCCTTGCCCCGGACCGTGGTTCGGGCTTTGGGAGAGCTCACCGATGCGCTGGCTGTGCCGTCGAGCCGGGCCCTAGGCCAGGCGGCCCTGACCCTTCGTTGCCTGTGCGCCTGGGCCGATTGCGCCCTCGAGGCGCCTGAGGCCCTGGCCTCCGCCGCCGCATTGGTGCTGGGCCCCCGGGCTCGTCGGGCCGTGGCCGAGGAACCGTCTGCGGCCGATGCTCCGCCGCCGCCGCCCCCGGAGTCCGCCGAAGCCCCCGAGCCTCCGGCTGCCGCCGAGGGGGGTGATCAGGCCGAAGACCTCACCCCCGCAGGGCTTTCCGCCTCCACGGAAGTGCTTTTAGAAGCGATCGCAACCACGGTGCCGGAGGCTTGGCTGGCCGCAGCGGGCGCTTGTGCTAAGGCCCAAAGGGCCCGGGCCGGGCGCGTCGGGGCTCGCACTCGGCGGGCCCTTCGGGGTCGGCCCCGGGGGGTACGCGCAGGCGCCCTGGCGCCCGGAGATCGCCTAAACGTGCCCGCAACCCTCCGCGCCGCAGCCCCCTTTGCAAAGCTGCGGCCGCCCCCGGCGCCGGGCCTTCGCTTTGCCCTGGCCCCGGAAGATTTTCGCATTCAGTGCTACGAAACGCGGGCCGCAACCACCACCCTGTTTGTGGTGGACGCTTCCGGCTCGGCAGCCCTTCAGCGCCTCGGGGAGGCGAAGGGCGCGGTGGAGGCCATGCTGGCGGACAGCTATGCGCGCCGGGATGAGGTGGCCATGGTGATTTTTCGCGGCGAGCACACCGATCTTGTGCTCCCGCCCACCCGGGCCCTGGTGCGCGCGCGGCGCGCCCTGGCGGGGGTGCCCGGCGGGGGCGCAACGCCCTTGGCGAAGGCCGTGCAGCACGCCACGACTCTGGCCCAGGACATCGCACGGCAGGGACGCCAGCCCCTAGTGGTGTTTCTTACCGATGGGCGGGGGAACATTGCTCTGGACGGTCGAGCCGACCGCGCGCAGGCGCAGGCTGACACGGAGCGCGCCGCCCGGGTCTTTGCCTTCGCCGGGCTTGCGGGGCTCGTGCTCGACACGGGGCGGCGCCCCGAGCCTCGGGCTCGGGCGCTGGCGGAGCACCTCGGGGCGGCCTATGCGCCCTTGCCGCGCCAGGGCGCTGCGGCCATTGCCCAGCTGGTGACCGCTTCCCGTTCACGGAGCGCGGCGGCGCCATGATGGAAAGGGTAAGGGTCTCGGGGCAGGGCCAGCCCTGGGTCTTCACCCGGCTTTCCGAAGGCCCCCGCGCGATCCTTGCGCTTCACGGTACGGGGGCTTCTTCCCATTCCTTTCGGCCCCTGGC
>JAURCQ010000217.1 GCA_030828335.1 Gammaproteobacteria bacterium | reverse complement strand
AAACCGTGGTCTCTGAGTCCGTGGCGTCCGAGCCAGTCCCAGTAGAGCCCGTCCCCGAGGAGCCGGCCCCGGCGCGGCAAGCTTTGAGTGAGGCTCTGGAAGCGTTCGATCGCCCCGCACTGGCAGCGGAGTCGCAGGCAAGGCCAACGGAGCCCCTTCGCGAAGCCTATCCTGAGCCGGCGCCCGAGCCCGAAGCCGCGGCAATCATGGAAGGGTCGGCACCGCTTGGCCCCTTCCCCGACCCCCTGCTGCCGCAGCAGTGGGGCGAGGCCCTCCGCACCCTGGATTTGGCGGGGGTGACCCTGGAAGTGGCGCAGCACTGCGTGCCCCTTGGAGACGAGGGGGATCGCATTCGCTTTGCCCTGGCGCCGGAGGCGGAGCCGCTCTTTGCCCCCATCCACGAGACGCGGCTGGCGGAAGCGCTTTCGGCGCGCCGGGGGCGGCCCGTTCGAGTGCAGCTGGAGATTGCCCGCGCCGAAGCGGAGACGCCGGCGCAGCGGGCAGCGCGGGGCCGCGCCGAGGCCCAGGCCGCGGCGGAGCAGGCGATCGAAGGGGACCAGGAGGTCCAAGCCCTCCAAGCCCAGTTCGGCGCCAAGATCATTCCCGGGAGCCTTCGGCCGCGGGAGGACGTCGGCGCCCATGGGAGCGCCGCCGGCCCCACGCTACACTAGCGTTTTACCTTTGAAGTCTTTGTTCAGGAGGTCCGCATGCTCGGCATGGGTGACATGATGAAGCAGGCCAAGGCCATGCAGGAGAAAATGGCTAAGGTGCAGGAGCAGGTGGCTGCCTTGGAGGTCACCGGCGAAAGCGGCGCGGGGCTTGTGCGCATTGAAATGACCGGCCGCCATGACGTCCGCGGTGTGACCATCGATCCGGCGCTCATGAGCGAAGATCGGGAAGTGCTTGAAGATCTCATCGCCGCGGCGGTGAATGACGCGGTACGGCGGGTGGAAGGGGCGCAAAAAGCGCTCATGGCCGAGGTCACGGCGGGGCTACCGTTGCCGCCGGGCATGAAGCTCTTCTGATGCCCTATCCCGCTCCCCTAGAAGCCTTGATTGAGCAGCTCCGGGTCCTCCCCGGGGTCGGGCGGCGTTCTGCCCAGCGCATGGCCTTTCAGCTGCTGGAACGAGACCGTCCCCAGGCCCAGGCGCTCGCCGAGGGCCTCCTCAATGCCTTAGAAAAAATATTGAATTGTGAGCAATGTCAAACGCTTACAGAGGAAATTGTATGTGAAATCTGTAGTGACCCGGGGCGCGATGGCGCTGCCCTTTGCGTCGTGGCATCCCCGACGGATCAGTGGGCCCTGGAGGCTACGGGCACCTATCAGGGTCGCTACTTTGTACTCCATGGCCAGCTCTCCCCGATTGATGGAGTGACCCCGGAGGATCTCGCCATTCCGGCTCTGGTGGAGCGCCTTCAGCACCATCCCGTGGAGGAGGTCATCGTGGCTACCAATGCCACGGTGGAAGGGGAGGCGACGGCCCACTACCTCGCCGAAGCCCTGCGCCCCCTGGGGGTGCGGGTGACGCGGCTGGCTCAGGGCGTGCCCCTGGGGGGCGAGCTTGAGCTGGTAGACGGAGGCACGCTTGGGCGGGCCTTCGCGGGGCGGACCGCCCTGTGACGGCGCCCTTTGACCCCACCCCAGCCCTAGAAGGGGCGCTGGATATCGATAGCCCTGCAGCCTTCGATGCGCTTCTTGAATCCATCGAGGACAACGGTCTGTGGATTCTCGATACGGAATTTGAACGCACGGACACCTACTACCCGCGCCTTGCTCTGATCCAGAGCGCTGTAGCGGGGCAGGTGAGCCTGCTCGATCCCCTGACCCTGGATGGGGCGCAGCGGGCGCGCCTTCGGACCCTGCTGGAGCGAGACGACATCCTGAAGGTGCTCCACGCCTGCGGGGAAGATCTGGAGGCCCTGGCCCATTTCTTTGAGGCGACCCCCGCCGGGATTTTCGACACCCAGCTGGGCGCCGCTTTCCTGGGTCACCGCTGGGGCCTCGGCTATGGCGCGCTGGTGGAAACCCTGCTCGGCGCGGTGGTGGAGAAGGACGAAACCCGCTCTAACTGGCTCCAGCGGCCCCTGACGGCTGCGCAGCGCCGCTACGCGTGCCTAGACGTGATCTATCTTGAGGCGCTCTGGCCCGCGCTCCGGGACGCCCTCGATGAAAAGGGTCGCTGGGCCTGGGCGGCGGCGGAGTCGGAGGCCCTCCTTCAAGACGCCTTGGCGCGCCACGACGGTGCCCGCGCCTGGCTAGGCCTAAAGAGCGCCCCCCTGCAGAACCGGCGGACCCAGGCGGTGCTTCGCGTGCTGGCGGCCTGGCGGGAGAAAACGGCCCAGAGCCTCGATCGTCCCCGAGGTCGGGTACTGAAGGACGAACACCTGTTGGCCCTCGCGAAGGCGCCCGGTGCTCCAGAACGCTGGGCCAGCCTCGAGATTCCCCCGGGGGCGCTTAGGCGCTGGGGGGAAGAATGGAAGGCGTTGCTTGGGCCTCTGGCTAGCGAGCCTGAGGCCGCGCTCCCTCTGCCCGTGCCGGCACCGCCGGGGCGCGAGGCCCAGGGCGTCATGAAGGCCCTGAAGGCCGTGGCCCAAGCTGCCGCGGAGCGGGAAGGCCTAGCCCCGGAGCTGCTGAGTCGGAAGAAGCTGCTGGAAGCCTTCTACCTCGAAGCTACGCCCCCCGAGCCCTTCCTCGGCTGGCGGGCACCTCTGGTGCTAGAGGCCCTGCAAGCGGCGAAGGCGGGCGCAGCATGAGCGGGGTGCTGGTTCAGGTTTATCGCTCGCCGCGCCGCGCCGATACCTATCTGCTCACGGAGAAAGCCAAGGGGCTCACGGCCGTACCGGAAGCGCTTTTCGGCACCTTCGGAAACCCCGAACCCGCCTTCGTTTTTCACTTAACGGCGGAGCGGGCCCTGGCCCATGCGGACCCCGCCCTGGTGCTCGAGGCGCTGAAAGAGAAGGGCTTTTATCTGCAGTTGCCACCGCCGAAGGCCGAGGCTTGAGCGCCCCCTTTTGGGAACGGCTGACCCTGGAGGAGATGTCCCGGGAACAGTGGGAA
>JAURCQ010000216.1 GCA_030828335.1 Gammaproteobacteria bacterium | reverse complement strand
GGGGTGGCGTTGGCTGAGCTACTCAGTGGCCCCCTGGCCCTCGTCGCCCTTGGCGCTCTCCTAGGCACCCTCTTGGGGAGCTTTCTAAACGTGGTGGCCCATCGCCTACCCCGGCAGCTCGATCGGGAAAGCCAAGCCTGGGCCAGGGATCTTCTGGGCCTCGAACCCGAGACGAGGGGCGGCCCCTATAACCTAGCCTGGCCCCCCTCCCACTGCCCGCACTGCGAAAGGCCTCTGCGCTGGTTTCACAACCTCCCCCTCGTCAGCTGGCTCGCCCTTCGAGGTCAGAGCGCCTGCTGCGGGGAGCCCATTGCCCTGCGCTACCCCCTAGTCGAAGGGGCTATGGGACTGATGACGGCCTTCCTCTTTCTCCGCTTCGGCCTCACCCCCGAGGCCCTGGCGCTGATGCTCCTCACCGGTACGCTGCTGGCCCTGGCCGCCATCGACGGCGAATGGCAACTACTGCCGGACACCCTCACCCTCCCCCTGCTATGGCTCGGGCTCCTGGGGGCCGTACTCGGCTGGACCCCGGCCCTTCGCGCCTCGGACGCCATCATCGGTGCCGCCGCAGGGTACTTAAGCCTCTGGAGCCTGTACTGGGGTCACCGCCTCCTCACTAAGCGGGAAGGCATGGGCTACGGAGATTTCAAGCTGCTGGCCGCCGGCGGGGCCTGGCTGGGCTGGCAGGCCCTACCCCAGGTTGCCCTCTTGGCCGCGGCCTCCGGGCTGGCCTACGCCCTCACGGCGCGCCTCCGAGGACGGCTAGACCCAGGGCAGGCCATGCCCTTCGGGCCCTTTCTTGCGGCAGCGATTTGGCTCACCGCCGTCTTCGGCGTACGCTAAGCCCCGGCAAAAAAGGAGTAAAACCATGCGCGTGGTGGGGTTAACGGGGGGCATTGGCAGCGGGAAAACCGCCGTCTCCGATCATTTTGAGCACCTCGGCATTACGGTGGTGGACGCAGATCTCGCCTCCCGCCAGGTGGTCGAACCGGGCACGCCGGCGCTGGCTGCCATTGCCGAGCACTTCGGGCCGGAGATCCTCCAGGCCGACGGCGCGCTCGATCGAGCCGCGCTGCGTGCACGCATCTTTGCCGACGAAGCAGAGCGGCATTGGCTGGAGGCCCTGCTCCATCCCCGCATCGGGGAAGCGCTGCGGGACGGCCTGGCCGCGGCAACCTCTCCCTACGCCATCCTCGTTTCTCCCCTGCTTTTCGAGGCGGGTCAGGCGACGCTGGTGGATCGGGTGCTCCTGGTGGACGCGCCGGAGGCGCTCCAACTTGAGCGCACCATGGCCCGGGATCAAAACAGCGAAGCCCAGGTGCAGGCCATCATCAAGGCCCAGGCCTCCCGGGCCGAACGGCAGGCCCGAGCCGACGACATTCTGGTGAACGATGGGACGCTTGCGGACCTACTCACGAAGGTTGAGGCGCTCCACGAACGCTACCTTGCCCTCGCCGCCGGGGAGGCCGCGCCCGCATGAGCGGCACCGAGGACACGGTGATAATTCTCGCCTGCCCCACCTGCCGGCGCTCCGCGCCCTGGCGGGAGGAAAGCGACTTTCGCCCCTTCTGCTCCGAGCGCTGCAAGCTCATCGATCTCGGGGCCTGGGCCGACGAAAGCCATCGCATTGCCGGTGACAGCGCCTACGACGACCTCTCCTCCGAGGACTAGGCGCTGCTCCCAAGCGACGACTCTAGCTGCGGTATTCGGCGTTGATCTTCACGTAGTCGTAGGAGAAGTCCGTAGTCCAGACCTCGCCAGCGGCTTCCCCCCGGTCGAGGGTTAGGGCCAGGGTCAGCTCCGGCGCCTTCATTACCGCCGCGCCGTCCACTTCCCGGTAGCTCGGCGCGAGGGCGCCGCCCTCGGCGATCAAGAGCCCGTTGATTTCCAGTCGAACCCCTTCCACGGCGAGATCGTCGATGCCGGCCCGGCCCAGGGCCGCGAGGATGCGCCCCCAGTTCGGATCCCCGGCGAAAAGCGCCGTCTTCACCAGGGGCGAATGGGCGATGGTGTAGGCAACCTGCAGCGCTTCTTCTTCTGAACGCGCCTCCGAGACGGCCACGGTAACGAACTTCGTCGCCCCTTCGCCGTCGCGAACGATGCTTTGCGCCAGATAGCGGCACAGGGACGAAAGCCGCGCAGCGAAGGCCTCCACCCGGGGATCCTCTCGATGCTCTAGCGGCGCCATGGGCGCTTGCCCCGTGGCCACGAGAGTCACGGCGTCATTGGTGGAGGTGTCGCCGTCGATGGTGATGCGGTTAAAGCTGCGATCCACCGCTTCCCGAAGCAGCGTTTGCAAAAGCGCCGGGGCGACCGGGGCATCGGTGGCGATGAAGGACAGCATGGTGGCCATGTCCGGCCGGATCATGCCTGCGCCCTTCGCAATCCCCGTGAGGGTATAGGGGTGATCGGCATCGGGGGCGAGGGACAGCCCCTTCGGCGCCGTATCCGTGGTCATGATGCCCGTCGCCGCCGCGGCCCAGCCATCGGCTTTCAACGCCTCGAGCGCCGCGGGCAGGGCCGCCTCGAGCCGATCCACGGGCAGCGTTTCTCCAATGACCCCGGTGGAAAAGGGCAGCACCGTCTCCGGGGCAACCCCCGCAAGTGCCGCCAACGCGTCGCAGCAGCGCTCTGCCGCTGCGAGCCCCGGCGCGCCCGTACCCGCGTTGGCGTTCCCCGTGTTGATCAAAAGGTAGCGCGCTTCGGCGGCCTCGCGATGGCGCCGAGCCAGAATCACCGGCGCTGCACAAAAGCGGTTCTGCGTGAACACCGCCGCCGTCACCGTACCCTCGGAAAGCTCAAAGACCGTGAGGTCCGGCCGCCCGACCTTGCGAATACCCGCCGCCACGGTCCCCACACGGATGCCCGACACCGGCAGGAGCGGGGGCAAGGGCGCTAAATTCACAGCCATGAAGGCAATCTCACTGGAGGGCGCAGGGGCGCCGGGGTTGGGGTCTAAAGCCGCCTAGGCGACGGTGCCATGGCAATGCTTGTACTTTTTTCCGGAGCCGCAGGGGCACGGCTGATTACGCCCGACCTTGGGGCCCGTGCGCACGGGGGCCGGCGCT
>JAURCQ010000215.1 GCA_030828335.1 Gammaproteobacteria bacterium | reverse complement strand
ACCATGATGAACTATGAGCGCCTGTCCATTGGCCTTCAGGGCCTGGGGACGGCGGATCTCGCCTTCCAAAACGCCCTGGCCTACGCCAAGGAGCGGCGCCAGGGCCGGGATCCCCAGGGCTCCTCGGCAGAAGCGGACAGCCTTCTGGTGCATCCGGATGTGCGGCGCATGCTGCTCACGCAAAAAGCCTTCAACGAAGGGGGGCGCGCCTTTGCCAGCTACGTGGCGATGATGCTCGACCAGGCGCGCTACGGCACCTCGCCCGAGGCCCGGGCGGAGGGGGAGGCCTTCGCGGCCTTTCTGACGCCCATCGCCAAGGCCTTCTTCTCCGATCGGGGGCTTGAGTGCTGCGTCTTGGCGCAGCAGGTCCTGGGAGGGCATGGCTATCTGGCGGAGTGGGGCCTTGAGCAGTGCGTACGCGATACGCGCATCGCGCAGATCTATGAGGGGACCAATGGCATTCAAGCCATGGACCTTGCTGATCGGAAAACCGCGCGGGAGCAGGGTCGAACGGCAATGGCGCTCCTGGCTTCCCTGCGGGCGGCGTGCCCCCCGGAAGGCCCCTGGGGCCAAGACGTCAGCGATGCGCTGGACACCTTTCAACGTGCCACGGAGGCCCTGGTGGCCGGCGCCGCGGAGGACCCCACCTTTGCCGGAGCCGTGGCGGCGGACTACCTTGAGCTGACGGGGCTCGTGCTCTACGCCTGCCTGTGGCAGCGCATGGTGCCGGCGGCGCTGCGCGCGGCCGAAGCCGGGCGCGTTCCCGCGAGCTTTGCGGACGACAAGCGCAGCACCGGGGCGTTCTTTATGGCGAAGCTGCTGCCCAAGATCGCCCTACTGGAGCGGACCCTGAAAGCGGGTAGCGCGCCGCTCATGGCAGCAGCGCTTTAAGTTCTCGGCCCTAGGGCTGGGCGTCTTTTCCGCGGGCCTCGCAGAGCGCTGCGAGGCGATGGGGCACCTCCTGGAAATCCCCGTTGCTCATGCACACGATGTGACGTCGAGGCGGCTTCAGGCCCGGGGGGCGTCGGAGGGCGGCCTCGAGAAGGGTCTCTGCCTTTTGATGCACGGTCGTGGGGGTGATGCTGTCCTGGCTGAGCCCGGTTAAATCCCAGGTAATGCGGGGTGTGGAAAGCCAGTGCGCGGCATCTGCCGGGGCGGTGCAGTGCGCGAGCGCCGGACGCAGCGCCCCCAGGCTCATGGTGTGGGACCGGGGTTCAATCAGGGCAATGATTTCTTCACCCCCGGCCCGCTCCCGCAGCCCCTGAAGCGTACTGCGAATGGCCGTCGGGTGGTGGGCGAAATCGTCGTAGACCACCACCTCTTCATCTTCGTAAAGCACCTCGAGGCGTCGCTTAACGCCGTGGAAGGCCTGAAGGGCATCGAGCCCCTGCGCCGGCGCTACCCCCACGTGATGGGCGGCGGCAAGGGCGGCGAGGGCGTTCTGGGCGTTGTGCCGGCCGCTAAGCGTCAGGACGAGCGCGCCGACGTCGACGCCCTCATGGAGCACCCGAGGGGGGTCGCTCTTCTGGGGCCCGTAGACCAGGCGCCAGGGGGCGGTGGTGTCCTCCGCCGGGGCCCCCAGGGGTACGCGGGTGGACCAGCACCCCCGGGCCAGCATTTCCTCGATGGCATCTTCCCCTTCCGGGTAGATCACTTCGCCGGTGCTCGGGATGGTGCGCAGGAGCAGGTGAAACTGGTCCTGGATAGCTTTTAGGTCCGGGAAGATATCCGCGTGATCGTATTCAAGGTTGTTAATGATCACGGTGCGGGGGTGGTAGTGGACAAACTTCGAGCGCCGATCGAAGAAGGAGCAGTCGTATTCGTCCGCCTCCACCACAAAATAGCGCCCGCCGCCGAGCTCGGCGGCGCGGGGAAGATCCCGGGCGACGCCCCCAATCAGGTAGCCTGGGGCCAGCCCCGCCTGCTGCAGAATCCAGGTGAGCATGGCGGTGGTGGTGGTTTTGCCGTGGGTGCCCGCCACCGCCAGCACATGGCGCCCGGGGAGCAAGGTCTCCCCTAGCCACTGGGCGCCGGAGCTAAAGGGGATGCCAGCGTCGAGCATGGCTTCTACGCCGGGATGGCCCCTGGGCAAGCCAGCGTTTCCCAGCACGATCAGATCGGGGCGCGGCGACAGCATGTCGTGGGCGAAGCCCTCAAGCGCTTCGATGCCCGCGTCCGCGAGCACCGTGCTCATGGGCGGATAGAGTGCGCCATCGCAGCCCCGCACCTCGTGCCCAGCTTCCTTGGCAAGGAGGGCCAGGTTGCCCATGAGCGTACCGCCGATGCCCATAAAGAAGAGTTTCACGGAGTGCCTCCAAGCACGCTTTGGGTGGCCATGGCCGCCAGCAGGAAAAGCCCAAGGGCGAGGAAGGTGCCGTGGGTGCGGCCCACGCCCAGGGCCCGGCTCAAAATGAAGGCGAAGAGGGCGAGCCACCACACCATGAGCCCCACCTCGGCGAGCATGAGAAGCGGCGCGGTGCCGTTTTCGGGCCAGGCCAGGAGCACGGGCCACTGGGCGCAGGACAGCACCGCGTCGGTGCATAAAAGGGCGGAAAAGCTTTGGGGGAAGCGCGCCGTCAGCCCCCGGAGCATGAGCACAAACCACAGCCCGGAGGCGAGCACCGCGGTGGCGACGACGGCACCACTGAGGGCTCCGGTGAGGCTGCGCTCCCCGAGGCTGAGGCCGATGACCGTCGATAGGATGAGGTTGATGAGCAGCGCCAGGGCCGTGAAGGCCGGCGCGCCGGGTAGGGCGTCGGGCCCCCGGCGAAATAGGCATAGCTCCCAAATCGTCGATAGCAAGAGCGGCATGGCGAGGGCCCTGAAAAATGAGGGAAGAGTTTCGCATATCCCCGCGGTTGCGCGCATGCGCATCGCGCCTGGGAGGGGGATCGGGTAGGCTTTACTCAGCGAAATTCACGGGAGCCCACCATGCCAGCCACTGCACGTCGCGGCGTTAAACCCAATGCTTTTTATGCCCAGAGCGGAGGCGTGACGGCAGTCATTAACGCTTCGGCTGCGGGGGTGATTGAGACGGCCCGCGCCCACAAGGACCGCATCGGCAAGGTCTACGCG
>JAURCQ010000214.1 GCA_030828335.1 Gammaproteobacteria bacterium | reverse complement strand
CCGTGCCAAGGAGCAGGCCATCCCGGGAAAAAAGGTGCATGCGTCCGTGCATCACGCCGGACGCAATGCCAAAGACCTGCATATCGCAAAGCACCCAATCGGTTGGCTGCACCCGGATCAGGCGCAGGGTGTTGTCAAGGCTGAGGGTTTCCACGGGTAAATCCAGCGCGGCGGTCACGGCCGCAGGGATGTAATCGGCGATGACGGCGAGGAGGCCCGCCGTGAGCGGTTCCCCTTCCCGGCTGCGAATCCACATGCGAGCCCGCCCCTCGTCCTCTCCAGGGAGGCGCTCGATGGGGCGAATTTCGAAGCGGTTGTGCAGATCTGCGTCTTCTTCATAGCTCAGGGGTGGCCCCTCGGCTTCCCGAGGCGACGGCACCACGGGGATCTCGGCGAACTGCCGGGGGCTGAACTCATCGCGCGCGCCGAGGGCTGCGTTCACCGTGAGGATCTCCCGGCCGCCGACGTGGCCCATGACCCGCGCTTGGGTCACGGTGTTCCCTTCCACCACCGGGTCCACGTCGATATCGAGGGTGCTGTCCGGTTCCGCATAGGCAAGATACTGCGCCGTAGCCCAGATCAGGGGCCGCCCCGTGGCGGTTTCTAGCGCCGTCACCGCAGCCCCTAGGCCTACGCCACCGAAGAGGAAGGACCGGGGCGCCGTGCCAATGCACAGGGCCCGGGTGACGGGCAGGATCCATCGTAGGGGGTTATGGGTTTCCTGCGGGGCGTAGAAGGGGCGCGAGTCCACAGCCGTTCCTTAGGGGATACCGATTTCCCCTAAGGTTACCACCGGGGCCGCCCTAGCGACGAATCAAGGCCAGCAGCTCGTCAGTTTTTTCCTGCATGAGCGCCCCATCCCCCCGGGTTTCGAGGTTCAAACGGATCACCGGCTCCGTGTTCGACTTCCGAAGATTGAAGCGCCAGGTGTCGAATTCTAGGGACAGCCCATCGAGGGTGCTTTCGGCGATGGCCTCCGGGGCATAGCGCGCGCGCACCCGGGCCATGGTTTCGTCGGCGTCGCTGACGCTGGAGTTGATTTCCCCCGGGGAGGGGTAGCGGGCCATGCGTTCCTTCACGAGCGCGGCTAGGGTGGTTTGCTTGCGCATCAGAAGGTCGAGCACGGTGAGCCAGGGAATCATCCCCGAATCGCAATAGGCGAAGCTCTTGAAGTAATGATGGGCGCTCATTTCGCCGCCGTAGATGGCGTCCTTTTGGCGCATGGTTTCCTTGATGAAGGCATGGCCAGACTGGGAGGGCAGGGCCTCGCCGCCAAGGCTGGCCACGAGCTCCTCCGTGTTCCAGGTGAGGCGCGGGTCGTAAACGATTCGGGCGCCAGGGTTTTGCTGGAGGAAGGCTTCGGCCAGCATGCCCACCACGTAGTAGCCCTCGATGAAGGTGCCCTCGTGATCCCAGAAGAAGCAGCGGTCGAAGTCGCCGTCGAAGGCGACGCCGAAGTCCGCGCCGGCCTCCCGCACGGCCTGGCCCGTCACCGGCTGCTGGTCGTGGAGCAGGGGGTTTGGGATCCCGTTGGGGAAGGTGCCGTCAGGGGTGTTAAACATCTTCTCGAAGCGCAGGGCGCTGCCCGCGCGCTGGAAGGCTGCCTCGAGCCGATCCACCGTGGGGCCCGCGGCGCCATTACCGGCGTTTAAGAGGAGCGTCCGCGCGGGAAGCTTCCCGGGGTCCACGTAGCTCATGAGGTGTTCGATATAGGGCGCGCTGTGATCAAGGCTTTTCACCGTGCCTTGGTGGGCTTCGGCACCCACCCCGGCTTCCGCCAGGGCGCGAATGTCTTGAAGCCCCGTGGCCCCGGATATGGGCCGGCTATCTTTTCGTACCAGCTTCATGCCGTTGTAGTTGATGGGATTGTGGCTGGCCGTGACCATGCAGCCCCCATCTACCCCCAGGGCGCTGGTGGCGAAGTACACTTCCTCCGTGCCGCAGAGGCCGATGTCGATGACCTCGGCGCCGAGGGCCTGGCAGCCTCGGGCAAAGGCCGCTTTCAGTTCCGGCGTCGAAAGGCGAATATCCCCGCCCACCACCACGGACTTGGCGCCGAGGTATTGAGTGAAGGCCCGGCCTACGCGCTCGGCGAAGTCGGGGGTGAGCTGCGTTTCGAGCTCGCCGCGGATGTCGTAGGCTTTAAAGCTGTCGTAAGGATTCATCACCAGTTCCTTGGCCATTGCTGAGCGCATTGTGAAGCGCCCGCAAGGGGGGTCAAGGCATAAGGGGAGAAAAGGGCTATGGCCTGGACCGGTCGCTTGCTTGGCCTTGGGGGGCTTGTGCCCTTTGTTGCCGCCGCCCTCGGGGCCTGGCTCACGGGAGATGGGCGCTGGGCCTTCGCTGGGCTGCTTTACGGCGCCATCATTTTGTCCTTCCTTGGAGGTATACAGTGGGGGCTTGTGCTCGGGGAAGGGGCCGAAGCGCCCCGGGGCGCGGCTCGGCTGAGCTTTAGCGTCGCGCCCTCGCTCATCGCCTGGGCCGCCCTGTTTACCGGGCCGCTGCTGGGGCCGCTCATTTTGGCTGCGGGGGTGCTGCTCGCTTGGCTCTTCGAGCAGCAGCCCTGGCTTCGGGAGCGGCTGCCGGCCTGGTATGGACAGCTTCGCCATCTGCTCACCGCGGGGGTGGTGCTCACCATGGTGGCGCTGTTCGCGTTTTCGGCGCAGGCACGCTTCTAAAATAACGGGTGGCTGCACGCCACGGGGGGAGGGAACGACATGGCTGAGGAATTGGGGCAGGGTCTGGGTAATGGTGCTTCGGCGCTCATGAGTACGCTGGCCGGGGCAGGGCTGGATCACGTGTTCGCAAACCCTGGTACCTCGGAGATGCACCTGGTGCAGGCCCTGGAGGGGGAGACGCGGATCCATCCCGTGCTCACCCTCTTTGAGGGCGTGGCCAGCGGCGCCGCCGATGGCTTTGGGCGCATGGCCGGCCGGCCCGCAGCCACGCTCTTGCACCTGGGGGCGGGGCTGGGGCACGCCACCGCGAACCTTCATAACGCCCGCCGCGCCGGCACCCCCTTGATTAACTTGGTGGGGGACCATGCCCGCCATCACCGGCCCTTCGATGCGCCCCTGGACGCCG
>JAURCQ010000213.1 GCA_030828335.1 Gammaproteobacteria bacterium | reverse complement strand
TGGAATGGGAGGGCGGATTCGAGCCTGCCTCCCCGACCCCGACCCCAATGCGCAGCAGCAGTAGCTGAAGAAAATTGCTCGCCATGCCGCAAAGGGCCGTCATGAGAGACCACAGGAAGACCGAGAAGGCGATGAGATTTCGCCGATTGTTTCGATCGGCCCACATGGCCATGGGCATGCCGAGGGTGGCGTAGAACAGGGCGAACATGATCCCGGACAGGAGCCCGAGCTGCGTATCGCTGATCATGAGGGATTCTTTGATGGGCTGGCCCAGAATCCCCATGATTTGCCGGTCCACGTGGCTCGAGGTGAACACCACCACGAGCATGAAGAGCGTATAGCGACGCTGGCCGTCGCTGATGGCCGCAGGCGTGCTCACTGTGCGCTCAAGCTGGCGGCAAAGGCCCGCTTCCGCTCTTCCGCCTTAACCGCGGCGTCGGGCTCCTCGAGGCGCTCCAAGGTGATGCCGTCGATGCGGCCGTTAAAGGGGAAGTCGTGGGGATAGGCCCCCACGGGGCTTCCCGTATCCCGCCCCACGTCGAAGGTTTCTCCGCTCATGGAGAAGATAACCCCCACCGTGCGGGGGATGCGCTCTGCCGCGACCGCCACCCCGTTGACGGAGAGCGTAGCCTCCCCCCCGGCGGCAAAACCGCCGTCGTGAGCGTAGTGCACTTCCAGAACCTGCGCCCCTGCGCCCAAGGGCGATCCCTTCAGGGTCGTGAACTCGTGGCCAAACCAGTTGTAAACAAAGCTTGGGCGGTGCTCCTCATCGATGTAGAGCGCCCACCCCGCCATGTTGCCCCCCTGGCAGGCCAACACCCCCGCCGGCGCCTCCGGCGTCTCGATCTCCGCCGTGATGCCATAGGAGGTGTTTTTGAGGCTGATAATGCTGTGCTCCGGCATGCGCACGTGGGCCGGCCCGTAGCGCATTTTGCGATGCCCTTCCAAAGCATGGGGGACGCTGTAAGCACCTCCGCGGCGAGCCGAGGCATCTCGCAGGGGATAGACGCCATAGCGCGCAGCCTCCTCCTCAAAGCGGGCTTTAAGCGCCTCAAGCCGTTCCGGATAGCGCTCGGCCAGGTCCTCGCTTTGGGAGAAGTCCTCGGCGATATGGTAGAGCTCCCAGCGCTCCTGCTCTCCGTCGAACTCGAAGCCTGCGAAACGGATCCAGGGCAGGCGTCCGTGGAAGCAGGAGGCCATCCACCCATCCTCTACGATGGCCCGATTCCCGAGGATCTCGAAATACTGAGTGCGATGGCGGCTTGGCGCCTCCGGCGCATCAAAGCTGTAAGCCATGCTCACACCATGGATCGGCGCCTGCGCAATTCCGTTCACCGCCTCGGGGGCAGACAGGCCCGTGAGCTCGAGGATGGTGGGATAGATGTCGATGACGTGATGGAACTGGCTCCGTAATCCGCCTCGAGCCTCCATACCCCGGGGCCAGGACACGGCTAAGGCGTTGCGGGTACCGCCGAAGTGGGAAGCCACTTGCTTCATCCATTGGAAGGGGGCATCCAGGGCCCAGGCCCAGCCCACGTTGAAGTGGTTCTCGCAGCGGTCCGTGCCGAAATCGTCCATGTGGGCGAGGAGCCATTCGGGGTCTTCGTGCACGCCGTTCTGGAAGGAAGGCGCACTCCAGGCTCCGTGCACCGTGCCCTCCGCGGAAGCGCCGTTATCCCCCGTGAGATAGATCACGAGCGTGTCCTCAAAGCAGCCCTGGGCCTTGAGGTGATCAATTACCCGCAGCACCTGCGCATCCGTGTGGGCCATGAACCCCGCGAATACCTCCATGAGCCGGGAAGCCACGGGCTTATAGCGGTCGTCGTAATCGGCCCAGGCGGGGATTTCATCGGGCCGTGGGGTTAGCCGCGTCCCCGGCGGGATCACCCCCAGGCCCTGCTGGCGCGCGAAGATTTCTTCCCGGAGCGCATCCCAGCCCTGGTCAAACTGGCCCGCAAAGCGGTCGCTCCATTCCGGCGCCACGTGATGCGGCGCGTGCACGGCGGCCGGGGCGAAGTAGCAAAAGAAGGGGCGATCGGGGGCCGCGGCGCGATGGCGGTCAATCCAGGTGATGGCCTGATCCGCAAGATCTTCCGTGAGGTGGTAGTCCGGTCGGCCCCGATGCGGCTCGATGGGCGTCGTTTGATCATAGACCGCGGGCTCCCAGTGGGAGGCCTCGGCGCCAAGGATGCCGTAAAAGCGATCGAAGCCGAGCCCCGTAGGCCAACGATCAAAGGGCCCCGCGGGCCCCTGCTCCCAGGACGGGGTCAGGTGCCACTTTCCGAAGCACCCCGTGCCATAGCCCTGGCTTTGCAGCAGCTGGGCCACGGTGGCCGTCTCCCGGGGGATGGCGCTGTCATAGGCGGGAAAGCTATTCGCAATCTCCGTAATGCCGCCCATGTGCACGCTGTGGTGATTTCGCCCCGTCAGTAGCGCCGCTCGGGTCGGGGAACACAGGGCAGTGGTATGAAACTGGTTATAGCTCACCCCCGCTGCGGCCACCGCATCAACGCCAGGGGTGGGAATGGGGCCCCCAAAGGTGCTGCAGGTCCCGAAGCCCACATCATCGAGCATCACGAGCAAGACGTTGGGGCGCCCCTGACTGCGCTTATCGAGTTTCAGGGGCCGGGGCGTCGCGTCCTGATACAGCCGCGCAAGGCGCCCCTCGAAGGGGTGGGAGGGCTCAGGAATGCGCATTTCAGTCCTCCGTCCGAAAAGCGGGAAGCTCAAAGGCCGATAGCATGCGCTGGGCCCGGTCCCCGTCGCTTGCGACCACGGCGCCAGAGGCGAGCGCGTCGGCCAGGGTTTGCTTCCCAGCCAGGAGCGCCCCCCATACCTCGGGCGCAAGAGTCAGGTGCACCGCCCCCTCAACCGGCCGCTCCGACCCAGGCACCGCAATCCCCCGGCGGAGCCTTAGGGACCCCTGCCCTGCGGAACCAAAGTCAAAGACTAGCGTCCCCTCCTCCGTCAGACGCGCGGGGTCCAGCTGCACCCGGAGAAGCGAAAGGGCCGCCAGGGGATCGGCGGCGACAGCCCCGACGGAGAACCGGTGGCGCCGGAAGCGGGAGAGATCCAGGCTTCCTTCCAG
>JAURCQ010000212.1 GCA_030828335.1 Gammaproteobacteria bacterium | reverse complement strand
AAGCAGTCTTGGAAGCGGTCTGCGGCGTCGCGTTCATGGAGAAAGAGGGGTAGCCCCGTTTCTTCCGCCATGGCGAGCTGGGTTTGAAAGACGCGCTCCTGCACCGGCCGGGGGGAGTAATCCCGATTGAAGTCGAGGCCCGTTTCGCCGATGGCGCAGGCCGCGGGGTGGGCGGTGAGGCGGCGCAGCGGGCGCTTCAGATCTTTCGGGGCGGCAGCGGCATCGTGGGGATGGACCCCCACCGTTGCTCCGTAGCCCTGGCCCGCGGCGCTGGCCTGGGCTAGGGCCGCTTCACTGCTCGCAAGGCTCGTGCCCGTGAGGAGCCCAGCGCAAACCCCGGCGCCCCGGCTCCGGGCCAGCACCTCAGGGAAGGCTCGGGCCAGCGGTTCGTGCGTACTGTTGATGCCAATATCAATCCACATGGCCTAACGGTCTCAAGGCGCCGGGGGCGCACTGGCGAGGAAGGCCGCCCGGAGCGCGGCGAGCCGTTGCCCGTGGGTGCCTCCGGCAAAGAGTCCAATCCGGGAGGCAGAGCGAAGCCCCAGTAGGCCGGGCCCAAGGCGCAATATTTCCACATCGTCCTCGTAGCCCATGAGTGGCGTTCGGGCCACGACTTTCAGGTAAGCGGGACCTCGGGCCACAAGGGTCAGCTGCGGATCCTCCGCGATCAGCGCTTCGAGGCGTGCCAGCGCGTTCGAAAGCGCGCCGGTAAAGGGGAGCGGCTCGACGTAGGCCCGCCCCGCATCTTTGCGACTCACGAGGCATGGCGGCGCCAGGGGGCAGGGGGCGAGGGCATCGGGCGCCTCGACCCAGCGCGGTGCTGGGGGGGCGGACGGGGGGGCGGCGCAGCCCGCTAGAATCCCAAGGGCCGTTAGAAGAACCGCGGCTTTGGTCCTAGGGCGGCGCCGGAACGAGGCGCTCCTGCGGTCGAAAAAGTGGCGTTTCTTCCCCAAGGCGAGCTCCATAAATCACGGCGTAGGCCAGCACATTCTGCACATAGCGCCGGGTTTCGTCGAAGGGAATGCGCTCAATCCATTCGGCCGTAGCGCCGCCGCCAAAGCGCTGATGCCATTGGCTGACGCGGTGGGGCCCTGCGTTGTAGGCCGCCGAGGCGAGCACGCGATGACCGTCGAACTGATCGCTGAGCTGTTTGAGATAATGGCTCCCCAGCGTGAGGTTGGTGTCTTCTTCAAGGATGGCCCAGCGGCTATCGAGGTTTAAGCCAAGATCCTTAGCGACCAAGCGCGCGGTCCCGGGCATGAGCTGCATGAGCCCCAGGGCCCCGACCCGGGAGCGGGCATCGCTCATGAAGGCACTTTCCTGGCGGGTGATGGCAAAGAGCCAGCTTGGGGGCAAGGCCGTCGCGTCCGCCCGGGCGCGCAGGGGCGTCTCAAAGGCAAGGGGGAAGCGGAGGTCCAGTACGTCCCAGTGCTCGCCCTGAATGGTGGCGGCGATGGCCATGCGATGCCAGCCCGCTTGATCGGCTAGGGCCGCAAGGTGCAGCGTTTCCTCTCGATTAAGGCGGCGGGCGGCGTCCAGAAGTTCGAGGCGAGCTTCGGGCCGTTCTCCCAGGGCCCTTAGTTCAAAAGCCCGGCGCACGGCGGGATCCTGGGCTACCCGCTCGAAGACTTCGAAACGGTAGGCCGGGCGTTCCTCGGCGAGCTGGTAGGGCTGGCCTAAGCGGTCGGCGGCGAGGAAGCCGTAGTAGCTCCGATCCCTAGCCAAGGCGGCAAGGCGGGCGCCGGGGGCCGGCGTAAGGGGGGACGGAAGGCTCGGCGGCGTTGCGCTCAGCAGGGGCGGAGCGGCCGGCGAAGGGACCGGCTCGGGTGGGGTCCTAAGGGGCGCCGCGGCCTCCCCAAGGCCCAGGGCGAGCTCGCTGTGGGCGCGCCAGTACTGCCAGCGCGCTTGCCTTTGCATCCAGGGCGGCATGCGCTCAAGCCAGACCAGAAGGGCCTCCCAGGCGCCACCTTCGAGGGCTTTTTCCGCAAAGCGCTCGACCAAATCGGCGGTGCTTTCTCCCGTGAGCTCCTGCGGGGGCCAGGGGAGGCGCGTGAGGCGGGCCATGTCGTCTTGCTCGAGCTGCTCGTCGAGCAGGGCCATGCGCACGCTGGCCTGGCTGGGGCTGGGAAGCTGATCGCGCCAGCTGGCGAGGGCGGCCTCGGCGCCCGCCCGGTCTTGCCCTGCCCACTTTCGCAAGGCGAAGGTCAGGGCATCGGACCGGGCCCCGGCGGCGGGCGGAGGGCTTTCTACCGCGATAAGGGCGTGGGCTCGAGCGGCCCAGGATGTGCGCGCGAGGAGCGCTTCCCCAAGGGCGCTGCGCGGGGGATCGAGAAACCGCAGCAGGTAGCGGGCGAGGGCGGGGCGCCGAGCCTCAAGGGCTAGCATGAACCGGTCCCAGGCCAAGCTGGGTGTGATGTGCCCCCCATCGATGAGAGCGTCAAAGAGGGGGTCGCAGGCCTTGGGCTGGGAGCGCGGAGCGAGCCAGAGCGCCGCCGCGGCGGCCACGGCTCGGGCCCTATCCGCCTCCGAGGCCGCTGTTTGTAGCTGGGCCCAGGCCCCATGGCAGGCCGGCGTCGTTCCCGGGGCCAGGGCAGGATCATAATGCTGTGCATAGAGGGTCCACTGCTTTCGCCGGGCCAGATTTTCAAGCCAGTGGGTCATCAGGCGATCCGCGAGCCGGCTGTCTCCGTAGCGGCTTCGGAAGGCCATCACGTCCGCCTCGCTGGCCTTCGAGAGATAGCGTAGGAGACGGTAGTAGGCGAGGTAGGGCGCGAGGGGGTAGGCCTCAAGGGCCGCTTGCTGGCGCTCGAAGCGGGGAAGGTTGTTGTTGTAGAGGCTCGCCAGGGCCGCGCGATAGGCGTGCCGTTGCCGCTCTAACTCTGGGCTTGAAAAGTGGCGAAGGGGGTCCAGCTCCGGCGCGCGGGGCAGGCCGCCGCTATCCGCTGCCGCCAGCACCCCCGCCCCCAGCAGGCTGCCGAGGAGCAGCGCCAGGCGCGGCCATCCGCGGCGGAGCAGGGCGGGCATCTAGTCCTCGACTTCACCCACGCGGACGGCGAGCACGTCGCAGCGCGCCCCGTGGAGTACGCTGTTGGCCGTGGAGCCCAGGAGCA
>JAURCQ010000211.1 GCA_030828335.1 Gammaproteobacteria bacterium | reverse complement strand
CCTCCCCGGTGACGTCCGCAGCGATGCAGGCACCGTGCTGAAACACATCCACACCGAGGAGCGTTTTCTCCCCCCCAAGGTGGGCCGCAATAGCGGCCGTGGTACTTCCAGGGCCCAAAACCCAGAGCGTGTCGCCGCTGCGATCCATGCGCGCGGCGATATCCGCGGCGATCTCCTCGAGCACCAGGGGCTCCTGTTCCCGGCCGCTGATCTTCGTGGCCTGCACCCAGCGCGGCGCCCCGGGGACCGCTAGGGACCCGTAGAAGCGTGTCTTCACCACCCCCTGGCGGAAGGCGTCTTCGTCGATGTCGCGCACTTCCCCTTCGCAGCGGGTGATCAGCGCCCCCGTGCGCAGCCCCGTGAGGACCTCCGCTGCCCCCTCCGGCGTCACCGCGAACACGCCGGAGTGCATCTTCACCCCCGCGGGCACCCCGAGCACCAACGGCGGATCCCTTAGATCCTCGAGGACCGAAGCCACGTCCCGGGCCGTGCCGTCCCCCCCGGCAAAGAGCAGCAGGTCGATGCCCTCGGCCACCAGGGCGCGGACGGCGCGCTGCGTATCGGCGCCGGTGCTTTCGCCCTCCGCAGCGCCCAGGACCGTCGAAGCAAGCCCCGCAGCTGCGACGGCCTCCGCCCCCATGGCGCCGCCCCAGGTGAGCACCACGAGGTCCTCCGCTACGAGACCCGCAAGGGTCCGGGTCATGCGCCCCGGAGCCCGAGGCTCCGCGCCCCGGGCCAGGGCCTCCGCGCGCACCTGCGGCCCGTCCGAACCCTTCAGCGCCGTTGCGCCCCCAAGTCCGGCCCAGGGATTCACCACCACGCCCAAGCGAAACGCGCTCATGCAAAGGCCTCCTGCCAATGGGCTGCTACCCGTTCCCCCACGGCCAGGGCCGAGGTCAGCCCCGGGGATTCCATGCCAAGTAAATGGAGCACGCCGCCCCCACCCGCCAGGGCCTGGGCCTGCCAACGGAAGTCCGCGGCGGGCTGCCCCGGACCGACGCGCTTAGGACGAAGACCCACGTAGGCGGGGCTTAAGCGCTCCGCATCAAGGCCTGGGAAGTAGGTCTGAATGGCCGCGGCAAAGCACTCCCGGTCGGCAGTGAAGGCGTAATCTTCCGATTCCCGCCAAGCGACATCCGGGCCGAAGCGCGCCTGCCCTCCCAGATCGAGGGTGAGGTGAATGCCCAGGCCCCCAGGCTCCGGGAGGGGGTAGACCAGGCACGGCGCGGGGGCCGGCCCCCCGTAGCTGAAGTAATGCCCCGCCGCGTAATAGGGCCCTTCAACCCCATCGAGGACGTCTCGAGCCAAGGCGAAGGCGCCAAAGCCCGCGGCATTGAGGCACCGCCGCGCTTTCAAGGTCAGGGGGGCGCCAGCGCTCGTGCCGTCGAGCACCACGCCATCCCGGTCTAGGGCGAGGCGCGTCACGGCGGTCTGCAGCACCAGCTGCGCCCCCGCCGCCTCCGCCTCCCCGGCCAGCGCCAGCATAAGACCATGGCTATCTACGATCCCCGTCTCCGGGGACCACAGGGCGCCTGTCCCCCGGAGCGCAGGGGCTTTCTGGCGAAGTTCCGACTCCGTGAGCAGCGTAAGCCCCGGCACGCCCAGGGCATCGCCCCGGGCCTTCAGGGCCGCCAGTTCGCCTTCCCCGGCCCCTTCCTGGGCAACGATGAGCTTGCCAAGCTTGCGGTGCCCGACCCCCCGGGCCGCACAAAATTCGTAAAGCAGTTCCCGCCCCCGGCAACAGAGCGCCGCCTTCAGACTGTCTTCGGGGTAGTAGAGGCCCGCGTGGATGACCTCCGAGGAGCGGCTGGAAATTCCCTGCCCAAGGGCTGAGGCCGCCTCCAGCAGCCAGACCTCCTCCCCGGCTTGAGCCAGGGCCCGGGCGCAGGCGAGGCCCACCACCCCCCCGCCGATGATCACCGTAGCGACGGTGTCAGCCATGACCGCGTGCCACGGCAAGGCCCGCCGCCGCCAGTAGGGTCCCGGCGTCACCGGAAGCGAGGTAAGGCGTGAGGGCAAAATCCCGCCGCCCCGTTTGGGCGCGGCGAAGCGCATCAAAGATCGCCGAGGGCGCCGCCTTCCCGGCGGCCAAAGCCTCTCCATAGCGGGCACTGAGGGCCCGGAGATCCAGCGCCTCCGCCAGCGCTTCCCACCCCGCCTGGCGCGTCGTGCCCGGCACAATGCGGGCCTCCGGCGGCGGCGCGAGGGCCGCGCCGTAGTGATCCTCCCGGGGATGGCCCAGGGTTTCGCAGAGCGCGTCGTACAGCATGGCCGTCCCCCGAAGCTTTCCCTCATCGCTATGTCCCGCAATGTGCGGCGTGGCCAGCGCAACGGCCTCCAGAAGGGCCAGGGGCGGCGCGGGCTCTGCTTCGAAGACATCCAGAGCCACCCAGTGCCCAGCGCCCCCCTGCAAGGCCGTGAGAAGCGCGCCATCGGGAAGCACCCCACCCCGCCCGGCGTTCAAAAGCACCCGCTCCGGCGGCAGCGCGAGAAGATCTTCGGCGCTGAGCCAGGGCACGGTGGGATAGGCCCCGCCCTTAATGGCCGGCACGTGGAAGGTGATCGCGTCGGCGGCAAGCACTGCCGCTCGGGACCAGACCGGCGCTGCCAGGGGTAAGCCCTGGGCCTCCCGCGGTGGATCGTAAATACCGACGTCAAAGCCCAGGGCCGCCAGGCGCCTGGCCACCCGCCCGCCCACGGCCCCGCCCCCGACCACGGCGAAGCGCGCGCCTTCGTTTAGGGCGCCAGCCAGCACGGCCTGGGCCGTGGCCACCATGACCCAATCGGCCACGGGGTCGGCGTTGCACCCCGGCGCATGGGCAAAGGAAATGCCCTGCCGGGTGAGAAAGGCCTCATCAACGTGATCCACGCCCGCGGTCCCCGTGCCCACAAAGCGGGGCCGAGCCTCCCCCAGCAGGGCCGCGTCGATGCGCGTTTGACTGCGCAGCAGAAGCACATCCGCGGCCTGGGCTTGCGCGGGGGTCACGGCGCGTCCGGCAACGTGCGTGAGGACGCCGAACTCCGCGAAGAAGCGCTCCGCCTCAGGCAGGTTTTCATCCACAAGCAGCTTCACGACGGGGGCAATCCTTAGGCCAGACTAGAGCGCATAGCCTACCAGCCCGCC
>JAURCQ010000210.1 GCA_030828335.1 Gammaproteobacteria bacterium | reverse complement strand
CTTTAAATCTTCTGATAAAACAAAGGCTTCGCGCTCAAGACGGGCGCGCAGCTGTTGGAGCTTCTGTTGGTAGGCGCGAAACTGGATGAAGTCCGCGCTACCGGTCATGGCTTCGGGCCGTTGAGCCGAGGCCAGAAGCGCAGCGGTGCGCTCGAGGCGCTTCTGCACCCGGGCCCACTGCTCGTGCGCGGCGCGAACGGCCTCCTCCGCACGGTTTGCGGCATGCTCGGCGCGGTCCACCAGCGTTTGCCAAGTTTTGAGGTCGGTCACGGGCCGCCTACTCCTCCATCATCGTGTCCAAAGCCCCTTCGGCTTCGGCCAACGTGGTCTGCGTGTCCATGGCCTGTTGCAGAAAGCGCGCCAACTCCTCGCGCTTGGCGATGGCGCGATCGAGTTCCGGGTCACTCCCGACCTCGTAAGCGCCTACGGTGATCAAGTCTTCGTTCTGTTGGTAAAGCGTCCAGAGCCGGCGAGCGAGGTTCGCCCGGCGCAAGCGCTCGGAGGGAACGAGCAAGGGCATGACCCGGGAAATGGAACCCGCAAGGTCGATGGCCGGATAATGAGCGGCGTCGGCCAGCCGGCGCGAAAGCATAACCTGGCCGTCGAGGCTGGCCCGGGCGATATCCACGATGGGATCGTTCGCGTCATCCCCCTCGGCGAGCACGGTGTAGAAGGCCGTGATAGCCCCATGCCCGCCCCGGCCGACCCCTGCCCGTTCGATCAAGGACGGCAAAAGGGCAAAGACGGAAGGCGGATAGCCCTTCGCCGTGGGCGGCTCGCCTACGGCAAGACCCACTTCCCGCTGGGCGTGGGCCACGCGGGTGAGGCTATCCACGAGCATGAGGACGTTCTTGCCCTGATCTCGAAAATATTCGGCAATGAGATGGGTTAGCTGCGTGGCCTTTAGCCGCAGCACCGGGCTCTGGTCCGCCGGAGCCGCCACGATCACGGCCCGAGCCAGCCCGTCCGGCCCTAGGGTCTCCTGCACGAATTCTCGAACTTCTCGACCGCGCTCACCAATAAGGCCAATCACCACCACGTCGGCTTCCGAGCCCCGGGTGAGCATGCCCATGAGCACGCTTTTCCCGACCCCGGAGCCGGCGATGAGGCCCATGCGCTGGCCGCGCCCTAAGGTGAGCAAGCCGTTGATCGCGCGCACCCCCACATCAAACGGGGTATCGATAGCGCCGCGGGCCATGGGATTGATCGGAAGGCCCCGAAGGCCGAGGCGATCTTCGCAGAGGGGCTGGGGCCCGCCATCGAGGGGCTGGCCGAGCCCATCGATCACCCGCCCAAGCAATCCCTGCCCGAGGGCCGCCGAGGGAATGCGCGCCAAGAGCGCGACCCGAGCCCCGGGGCCAATGCCCACGGGCTCGGTAAAGGGCATGAGGTAGAGCACCCCATCGTTAAAACCCACGACCTCCGCATCTACAGCCGTGCCATCATCACTACGCACCCGGCACAGGGCGCCCAGGGGCGCCTGGAGCCCCCGGGCTTCCAGGGTCAGCCCCACCACACGCACCAGCGTGCCTACGGCAACCGGGGCGGGCGACCGCAGGCTGCGCAGCATGGTCTCGGCTTCCTGGGCCCAGCGCTCTGCGATCATGGTGCGGGTTCATCCTCAGGAGGTTCGTTCTCGGCAGGGGGATCACCGTCGAGGGGAGTCCACTCCGCCTCCGCCACATCCTCTAGGACTCTGGCCTTTGGGGTAAGAGGCGTACCTAAGCGCTCTGGACGCCAGCCCTGCTGCTCGCCCAGCCATTCCCGGGCCAGGGTTTCGAGGCGCTGCTCAATAAAGTCATCGATGACCGTCGCCCCAGCATGAAGGCGCACGGAACCGATCGATACCGTGGCATCTTCCGTAAATTTCAGATCCCGGAAGCGCGCCCCCAGCGCCTCCCCCAGGGCGGCGTAGTCGTCGGGGTTCAGGGACACAGACACGGCCCCCGCATCGCGCTCATCGAGCGCTTCCAGGGCCCGCTCCACCAGGGGCGTGAGAAAATCTTCCCCGGTTCCGAGGGCGCGGCGTAGCACCGTCTCCACCAGGTGCAGGGTGAGGCGTCGGAAGGCATCGAGCTGCTCAGTGAGGGGCTCCTGGGCCGAAGCCAGCGCCTCGGCAATTCCATCGAGGCGTTGGAGCAAAGCGTCATGCGTCTCCGCTGCCTGCGCCTGCCCGGCGGCCAAGCCTTCCGCATAGGCCCCTTCCCGCCCTTGCGCTTCGCCCTCGGCGAGACCCCGAGCGTAGCCCGCAGCCTCCCCGGCCCCTTCCCCCGCCTGCCGGGCTTCTTCCCGCGTCTGTTCAAGAAGGGCCTCAAGGGCTTCCGACGGCGGCAAGGCTTCGGCCTCCGTAAGGGTCGCCTCTGCCGATGCGTCCTCTTCTAACTCCGGCGGAGCCTCGGCCGCGGGGCGGATACAGGCCGCAAGCCCGACGGGCCGAAAGGGCGCCTCCTCCGCGGGGACCTCCTTCTGCGCGAAGGCCTTGCTGGGCGGGGCCCAGAGGGGACTTGCCACAAAGGGGGCTTCAGGCTTAGACGAAGTCATCGCCTGCCGCCAACATCAGTTCACCGGCTTCGGAAAGCTTCCGGGCCTGGCGCATGATTTTCTTCTGCGCGTCTTCCACGTCGGAGAGGCGCATGGGGCCCTTCGCTTCCATATCGTCGAGGAAGACCGCGCGCGCCCGCTCGGACATGTTCGACATAAACTTGTCGCGCACGATCTCATCGGCGCCCTTGAGCGCCACCATGAGCAGGTCAGGCTCGATGTTCCGCAGGAGCGTCTGAATCGCGCGGTTATCCACGGAGCCTAGGTCGGCGAAGGTGAGCATGTTGTCCTGGATCGCCTGGGCAAGATCCGCATCCAGCGATTCCACGCCCCGCATGATCACCGATTCCATGTCCACCTTCGTGAGGTTCATGATCTTGGCGGCGGCCTTCACCCCGCCAAAGTTTGAGGAGGCCGAGGAGGAGCGGCTCGCAAACTGCTTGCGCATAATCGCCTCGAGCTCTTCCATAGCGGCCGGCTGAACCGTTTCAAGGCGCGCCACCCGCTCCACGATCTCCGGCCGGGCCTCCGGCGGCAGGAAGCTCAGCACATCCGCCGCCACGGCGTTTTCCAACACGGAAAGGATGATC
>JAURCQ010000020.1 GCA_030828335.1 Gammaproteobacteria bacterium | reverse complement strand
TCAACAAGATGGACTTGATCGGCTACGACCAAGCCACGGCGGAGGCCATTGAAGCGGAATTCCGCGCCTTCGCCGAGCCCCTGGGTTTCGCCAGCATTTCCCCCATTCCCGTCAGCGCTCTGAAGGGGGACAACATCACGGAGCGCAGCGCGGCCATGGCCTGGTACCGGGGCCCCACGCTCCTCGCCTACCTCGAAACGGTAGACGCGCGGCGTGATCAAAGCGGCGGCGCCCTCTTCCCCATCCAGCTGGTAAACCGCCCGAACTCCGACTTTCGGGGCTTCTCCGGCACCCTCGCCCGGGGCCGGCTGGCCCTGGGGGACACACTTCGGGTGACGGCCTCGGGGCAAACGGCAGAGGTGAGCCGCATCGTCACCTTCGACGGCGATCTTCCCGAACTGACCGCCGGGGGCGCGGCCACCGTCACGCTCAGCAAGGAAATCGACGCCTCCCGGGGGGACGTGCTCACCGCGGCCGCCAGCCCCGTGGAGATAACGGACCAATTCGAGGCCACGGTGGTGTGGCTCCATGAGGAAGCGGGGCTTCCCGGGCGCAGCTACGATCTCAAGCTGGCCACTCAGGACAGCCGAGCCACGCTCTCGCGCATCAAGCACCAGATCGATGTAAACACCCTGGAGCACCACGCGGCGCGCACCCTTGAACTCAACGACATCGCGCGCTGCCAAATCTCCCTCAGCCGCCCGGTAAGCTTCGCATCCTATGAGGAAGCGCCGACCCTAGGCAGCTTCATCCTTATCGATCGCTTCAGCCACGCGACCGTGGCGGCGGGGATGATTCACCACAGCCTCCGCCGGGCCCAGAACGTTCATCGCCAAGCGCTGGCCGTCGACCGCGCCGCGCGGGAGCGGCAAAATGGCCACCGGGGCAAGGTGCTTTGGTTTACCGGGCTCTCGGGCTCAGGAAAATCGACGCTGGCAAACGCCCTGGAAATCGCCCTTCACGAGCGAGGCATCCGCACCTACCTCCTCGATGGAGACAACATCCGCCAGGGCCTGAATCAGGACCTCGGCTTCACGGACAGCGATCGGGTGGAAAACATTCGCCGCATCGCCGAAGTGGCCCGGCTCATGATGGATGCGGGGGTGGTCGTCATGACCGCCTTTATCTCCCCCTTCCAGCGGGAGCGGGCCATGGCTCGGGAGCGGGTGGGGGACGACGACTTCCTCGAGATCTACGTCAGTACGTCCCTCGAGGAGTGTGAGAAGCGGGATGTGAAGGGGCTCTACGGGAAGGCCCGACGCGGGGAAATCCCCAACATGACCGGCATCAACAGCCCCTACGAACCCCCGGAGGCCCCGGACTTCGTCGCCGACGCGGGGCAGGAAAGCTTGGAGGCCCTGGTCGAGAAACTCCTCCCCGCGGTGCTCGCGGCGGTGGAAGAGACCAGCGGCGAGGACTGATCCGAAGGCGGGCGCGCGTGCTAGCATCGCCGCCCGCGAAAGGAGAAGGTCATGGTCGAAGGCCCCGTGGTGGCCGGCGTCGCCGTCCTGCCCCTGTTTTGGTATGCCCTGGTCATGGGCATTACGCCGGGGCCCAACAATCTGATGCTGGCGGCCTCGGGCATGAACTTCGGCCTGCGCCGCTCCCTGCCCCACATCCTTGGCGTGCTGCTCGGCTTCACTACGCTGGCGACGGTGGCGGCCCTGGGGCTTGGCGCCCTCTACCTTGCCGCGCCTAAGCTTCAGCTCGTAAGCCGCTATCTTGGCGCCGCCTTCCTGCTCTACTTTGCCTGGCGCCTCGCGCAGGCGGGGCGGGCGGAAACGGAAGCGCCTAGCGCCCCCTTTCGCTTTCACGAAGCGGCCCTGTTTCAGCTGATCAATCCCAAGGGCTGGCTCTACGCCATCAGCTCTGCCTCAGCGTTCCTGTCGTCGGAAGGGCTGGGGGCCGTCGCCGTGCTCACCACCACCGCCGCCATCGTCACCGTGCTGTCCACGCTTACCTGGACCTGCTTTGGCACGGTGCTCGCGCGGCTGATCACTTCCCCGGCGCGGCGGCAGCGCATGAACTGGCTCTTCGCGGCCTCCCTCGTGGCCCTCATCCCCCTGATCGTGGGAGACCCGACCTAAGATGGACTCCCTCACCCAAGCGGCCCTTGGGGCCGCCGTGGGCGAAGCCGTGCTGGGGCGCCGCCTGCCCGGGCTCCGCGCCATCGCCCTCGGCGCGGCCCTGGGGACCGTGCCGGACCTCGACGTCCTCATCCCCTACGGGAATGCGGTAGACGACTTCACCAAGCATCGGGGCTTCAGTCACAGTTTCCTCGTGCTCATGCTCCTGGCGCCGGTCCTGGCCTGGCCCCTGTGGCGATGGCTTGGCCCTGCGATCAGCTATGGACGCGCCTGGGCTTTCTGCACCCTGGCCCTGGTTACCCACCCCTTGCTCGACGGCTTTACGGTCTATGGCACCCAATGGTTCTGGCCGAGCACCCGGGCGCCCGTTTCTCTGTCATCGATCTTTATTGTCGACCCCGCTTACACCCTGCCCCTTCTTCTGGGCGTTGGGGGAACGCTTTGGCTACGGCGCCGGGGTGCGGCCCGAGCGGCGTGGCCCAACGCCCTCGGCCTGGCGCTCACCACCCTCTACCTCGGGGCGTCGCTCGGGGCCAAAGCGGTCATCGAGGCCCGGATGGAACGAACGCTGGCCCTTCCGGCGGGGGCGTCCGAGGGGACGGTGCTCACCACGCCAGCCCCCCTCAATATTCTGCTATGGCGCATCGTGGTGGTGGACGGGGACAGCTATCAGGAAGGCTACAGCAGCTTGCTCGATCCCCCGGGCGCCCTGCGCCTTCGGCGCTATGAGAGCGCCGCGCCGCCCCTCTGGCTCGCCGCTCACGAGGATTTTCAACGCTTAAGCTGGTTTACCCACGGCTTCTACGGCCTAAAGGCCCTGCCCGAGGGCGCCTACGAGGTCACGGATCTCCGCATGGGGGCGGAACCCGATTACATTTTCCGTTTCCGCTTTGATCCACCGGCAGGGCCAGGCCGCCCGGCGCCCCGGCCGAGTGCGATCCCGGGCAGCGCCCCTCGCAGCGAAGCCCTGGGCCCCTTGCTTCGGCGTATTAGGGACCCCGACGCCCTTGAGGCCTTCCGCCCCCCCGGCACCTAACCCCCAGCGCGTTTAACGGAAAATCCTTCAGCCTCGAGGAGAGCGCAGGCCGCGTCGCGCTGCTCGCCCTGGAGCTCAATCACCCCATCTTTGATAGCGCCACCGACACCGCAGCGCTTCTTGAGCTTCTGAGCCAATGCCTTCAGCGCATCCGGCGGAAGCGCCAAACCCGTAATCACGGTCACCCCAGCGCCCTTGCGCCCCTTGCTTTCCCGGCCGACGCGCGCCACGCCCTGCTTGGGCGCCACAGGCGCGGAGGCCGGTGGGTTCGCACAAACGCACTCGGCGAGCAGCCGCAGGCAGCCCGGGCAGCGGGCCGCCGGATCGGTGCTATAGACCCGGGGGCTGCCGCTGCGCTTAGCCATGGTGGTCCGTCCAGTCGATGGGCGCCCGCCCCTGGGTCAGCAGGTAGGCATTGGCCTGGGAGAAGGGTCGGGAGCCGAAGAAGCCGCGATGGGCGCTCAGGGGCGAGGGATGGGGCGCGGTAAAAACCGCGTGACGCTGCCGGTCAATCTGCGCCCCCTTACGTTGGGCATAGCTGCCCCAAAGCAAGAAGACGATGTGCTCGTAGTGCTCAGACAGATGGGCAATGACCGCATCCGTGACCGTCTCCCAGCCCAGCTTCTGATGGGCCCCCGGAGCCCCCTGCTCCACGGTCAGCACGGCGTTCAGCAGCAACACCCCCTGCCGCGCCCAGCCCCGCAGATCGCCATGGCGAAAGGTGTCCTGGGGCAACGCAAGGTCCGTGATGAGTTCCTTGTAGATATTCTGAAGGGACGGCGGCACGGGGACCCCGGGGGCCACGGAAAAGGCCAGGCCATGGGCCTGCCCCCGCCCGTGGTAGGGATCCTGCCCCACGACCACGACCCGCACCTGCTCCGGGGGGGCCGCATCCAGCGCCGCGAAAATAGCCTTCCCCGGGGGATAAACGGGGATCCCCGCGGCCTTGCGCTTGCGTAGATGAGCAGCGAGGGCCTGGAGCTCCGGGCTTCGCAGCACGGGCTCAAGCACCGTGGCCCAGGGGGCACTCAGGCGCAGGGGGCGCTCGGTCACGGCCGCTCGGGCCAGGGATCCAGCCCGTGTTCCGAGAGCCACTGATCCGTCAGGGCCCAAAGTTGGTCAGCGACCTCCGGAGACCCCCCTTCCTTGGAGCAGGCCACGGGGCGGCAGTGGGACAGATAGGCGCCCCCGAGATCGCTCGCCGGCCGATGCACGGCGGCCAGGGCGGTGGTGGCCGCGCCCTGGGCCGGAGATTTGGTAAAGGGCTGCGCCAGACGCACCAGCCATCGCAGCACCGGGGCGTCCCGGCCGATCTCCGTGGTGACCAGGGCCCCGGGGTGGAGGGCGCAGGCCATGATTCCGGCGCCGCCATAGCGGCGCTGCAAAGCCTTCGCCATCAGCACGTTCGCGAGCTTCGCCTGCCCATAGGCAACCAGCCCCTTGAACTGGGACGGCTTCAGGGGAAAGCGCGCGAAGTCGAGCTTCGCCGGCGTGCGATGGGATTCGCTGGATACCCAGATGATGCGCGCCCCCGGCGCCGCGAGCACCTTAGGCATGAGCAGGCGCAGCAGCGCGCTATGGCCAAAGTGGCAGACCCCCACGGTGCTTTCGAGCCCCTCCGCCGTGGCCTCATAGCGGCTGGTAACGAGCCCGGCATTGGCGATAAAGAGATCGCACCGCGGCGCGGAAAAAGCTTCGACCCCAGCGCGGATGCTGGCCAGCGAGGCTAAATCCAGGGGAAGGCATTCGAGGAGCGCATCGGGATGGCGCTGACGAATGCGCTCCGCCGCCGCTGTCAGGGCCTCGGGCCGGCGCCCAGCTAGCCATACCCGCGCGCCCGCCCCAGCCAGGGCCTCCGCCGTGGCAAGCCCAATGCCCGCGTTGGCTCCCGTGACCAGGGCCTCTAGACCCCGAAGATCCTCCCCCGCGAGCACCGCATCTGCGGTGCTTTTGGCATTAAAGCGCGCAAAGGCGGCGTCAGTCATGAACCCTCCTAGATGGGATCGGGGCCGTCCGCAGCCTTGGGCCGCAGGTGGGGGAACAGCAGCACGTCCCGGATCGACGGGGCGTCAGTCAGCAGCATCACCAGGCGGTCGATGCCAATGCCCTCCCCCGCCGTCGGAGGCATGCCGTACTCCAGAGCCGTGATGTAGTCGGCGTCATAGTGCATGGCTTCCTCATCCCCCTCATCGAGCAGGGCGACCTGGGCCTTGAAGCGCTCCGCCTGATCCTCCGGATCATTCAGCTCGGAGAAGCCATTGGCAATCTCCCGGCCCATGATGAACAGCTCGAAGCGATCGGTGAGCTCTGGGTTGTCGGCGTTACGCCGTGCTAGGGGCGACACCTCGGTGGGATGCTGGGTGAGGAAAACCGGGTCCGTGATCTTGTCTTCCACTTCCGCCTCGAAGAGCTCGAACTGCAGGCGCCCAAGGCCCCAGCTCGAAGCCACCTTCACGCCCTGCCCCTGCAGCCGCGCGGCAAGCGCCGCCGGATCCTGGACCGCCGCCGCCGAGATATCCGTGTAAGCCAGCAGCGCCTCCGGAACGGTCAGCCGAGCAAAGGGCTTAGCAAAGTCCAGAACCGTGCCCTGGTAGGTCACGGTGGTGGTGCCCAGCACCTGCTCGCAGAGGCCCCGGAGCAGGGTTTCCGTGAGATCCATCAGATCCCGATAGTCCGCGTAGGCCCAGTAAAACTCGAGCATGGTGAACTCAGGATTGTGCTTAGTGGAGAGCCCCTCGTTCCGGAAATTGCGGTTGATTTCGAACACTCGCTCGAAGCCGCCCACGGTGAGGCGCTTGAGGTACAGCTCCGGGGCGATGCGCAGGAAGAGCGGCATGTCCAGAGCATTGTGATGGGTGACGAAGGGCTTGGCCGCAGCGCCTCCGGGAATGACGTGCATCATGGGGGTTTCCACCTCCATGAAGCGTCGCTCCTCAAGGAAGCGGCGCACCGCACTCACCACCTGAGAGCGCACCCGGAAGGTGTCCCGGGACGCCTCATTCATGATGAGATCAAGATAGCGCCGGCGGTAGCGCAGCTCCGTGTCTGCAATGCCGTAGTACTGATCCGGAAGGGGCCGCAGGGCCTTGGTCAGCAGCCGGGCCTCCGTGAGGTTCAGGTAAAGATCACCCTTCCCCGACTTCTCCAGCGTGCCCGTGCCGGCGACGATATCGCCAATATCCCACTGAGCCACGGTGTCCCGGAGCCCGTCCTCGGCCCCCTTCGCCAGGTAGAACTGAATGCTTCCGGAGCCTTCCTGGAGCACTAGGAAGGGCCCTCGGCGGTTCATCAGGCGCCCGGCCAGGGTGACCCGAAGGCCCTCAGCTTCGAGCGCCGCCTTCTCCCAGTCGCCATAGCGCGCCTGCAGCAGCGCCGCCGTATGCTCCGTGCCGTCCGCGTCGCAGCTGCGCTTGAAGTCGTTGGGGAAATCCCAGCCGTGAGACCGGAGCCCCTCCAGCTTGCCCCGGCGCCAGGCCATTTGCTCCGCTTCGCTAGACCCCGGGGCCTTACCGTGCTCAGTCATGGTGATTCATCGCTCCTTGGGCGCCGGGCTAGAGTCCGGCCTTCAAGCTGGCTTCAATAAAGGGGTCGAGATCCCCGTCGAGGGTGGCATCGGGGTTGTTCACTTCGATCCCCGTGCGCAAATCCTTCACGCGATTTTGATCCAGGACGTAAGACCGAATTTGGTGTCCCCAGCCAATATCGGCCTTGCTGTCCTCGACCTGCTGGGCATCGGCCCGGCGCTTTTGCATCTCAAACTCGTAAAGCTTGGCGCGCAACTGCTTCCACGCCTTATCCCGGTTCTGATGCTGAGACCGCTCCGACTGGCAGGCCACTACGATGCCCGTGGGGCCGTGGGTCAAGCGCACCGCGGAATCGGTGGTGTTGACGTGCTGCCCCCCAGCGCCAGAGGAGCGATAGGTATCGGTGCGCACGTCCGCCGGGTTGATCTCAATCTCAATGTCGTCATCGACCTCCGGGGATACAAACACGGAGACGAAGGAGGTATGCCGCCGGGCCCCGGAATCGAAGGGGGATTTGCGCACCAGACGATGAATGCCCGTTTCCGTGCGCATCCAGCCGAAGGCGTAATCTCCGCGAAGCGCAAAGGTGGCCCCTTTGATGCCCGCCACTTCCCCGGCGGACAGTTCGATAAGCTCCGTGCTGAACCCCCGACGCTCGGCCCAGCGCAGATACATGCGAAGGAGCATCTCGGCCCAGTCCTGGGCCTCCGTACCCCCGGAGCCCGCTTGGATATCCACGTAGCAGTCAGCGCTATCCATGGGGCCGGAGAACATGCGGCGAAATTCGAGCTTTTCCAAGGTGCTCGCCTGCTGAGCCAGCTCGGCGCTCACCTCTTCCAGCGTCTCCGCGTCATTTTCTTCTAGGGCCAGGGCAAAGAGCTCCTCCGCATCGGCAAGGCCCTGGCGCAGGGGCATGAGCACGCCCACCACGGCTTCGAGGCTGGCCCGTTCCTTCCCGAGGGCCTGGGCCTTCTCCGGAGACGCCCAGACGCCCGGCTCGGCAAGTTCCCGCTCGACTTCCTCTAGCCGCTCCTGCTGGCTAGCGACGTCAAAGATACCCCCAGAGTGCTTCGCTGCGCTGGCGGAGATCCGCCAGCCGCTCGCGCACGGCGTTGCTGTCTTCCATGGTGATCTCCTTTAGGCGCCGAAGCTTTCGACGCGTAGGCGCAGCACCGAACCACGCACCGCCGGCAGGGACTCGAGGGCCGCAATGGCGCGGTCGATGGCCGCCTCTTCTGCGGTGCGCGTCAGCAGCACAATGGGGACGTAGGTTATGCCGTCCACGGCCACGCTATCCTGAGCCTTCTGCATGAGCGCTTCGATATTGATGCCTTGGGCCGAGATCAAGGTGGCCACCTGAGCCAGCACTCCCGGAGCGTCCTCCGCCAAAATGCGCAGGTAGGCGGGCGCCTGGAAGGCGGCGCTGGGCAGGGCCGGGGCCGAGCCCTGTGCCTCCGCCCGGTAAGCCAGGGGCGGCATGGCGCCCAGGGTGCTGCGGGCCAAATCCATGAGGTCGGCCACCACGGCGGACGCCGTCGCGTCCCCTCCGGCGCCAGCCCCAACGTAAAGGGTCGGTCCCACGGCGTGCCCCCCCACCATCACCGCATTCTGAACCCCGTTCACCTGGGCGAAGAGCGCGTCCGCCGGCACGAGGGCCGGGTGCACCCGCAGCTCGAGCCCCGCGTCCCGGCGCCGAGCCAGCGCCAGGGGCTTAATGCGATAGCCGAAGGCTTCGGCGTAGCGGAAGTCCTCCGGGGTGACGCGGGCGAGCCCTTCGCTAAAGACCTTCGCCGAGGCAATGGGAACGCCAAAGGCCATGGACGCCAAAAGGGACAGCTTATGCGCCGCATCGATGCCTTCCACGTCAAAGGTGGGGTCCGCTTCGGCGTAGCCGAGGGCCTGCGCCTCCTTTAAAACGTCCTCGAAGGCGCGGCCGGCGCTCGCCATTTCCGTGAGAATAAAGTTCGACGTGCCGTTAATGATGCCCGCAAGCCATTCGATCCGGTTCCCCGCCAGGCCCTCCCGGAGCGCCTTGATAATGGGAATCCCTCCGGCCACGGCCGCTTCAAAGGCCAGGGGCACGCCCTTTGCCGTCGCCGCGGCAAACAGCGCATCGCCATGCTCGGACAGAAGCGCCTTATTCGCCGTGACGACAGCCTTACCCTCCGCCAAGGCGAGTTCAACGAGGGTTTTGGCATCGTCCGTGCCCCCCATGAGCTCCACCACCACATCCACGGCGGGATCCCGAGCGACGGCCAGCACGTCCGTGTGAACCGGGAGCGTTCCGGGGTCAAAGCCGGGCTTGGGCGCCCGCATGCCCAGGGCGGAGATTTCCAGAGGCCGGGGGGCCCGGCGCGCGAGGGTGTCCCCCTCTTCGCGAAGCAGGCGCACCACCGCCTGCCCCACCGTTCCCAGACCACAAATGCCGATGCGCAAGGGCGTATTCATCACGGGGTGCGTTCCTTAGCCGTCCAGGCCCATTTCCGCCGCAAGGGCATCAGCGGGCATATAGCCCGGCAGATAGCGGCCATCTTCCAGGAAGAGCGCCGGCGTGCCCCGCACGCCCAGCTGCTGTCCCAGGCGGTATTGATCCGCCACGGGATTCACACAGCGCTTCGGCTCCACGGGATCCCCGGCCTTCAGGCGGGTGAGCGCGGCCCGGGGATCGCTTGCGCACCAGGCGGAAACGATCTTATCGAAGGCATTTGACCCCACGCCGGCCCGGGGGAAAGCCAGGTATCGCACCTCAATTCCCATGCTATTGAGAGCGGGCACCTCTTGATGAAGCTTCTGGCAAAACCCGCAGTCCACGTCCGTGAAGACGTTGACCACCCCAAGACGCTCCCCCTTAGCAGGGAAGATGATCATGTCGTCCTTGGGCACGGCCTCAAGCAGGCTGAGGCGCCGCACGGAGCGCACGTCTTCGGAGCGGTTCCGCAGGCCCGAGGCGCTGATTTCGTAGAGGTCCCCGGCTAAAAGGTGCTGACCATCTTCCGTGGCATAGAGAATGGTGCCGTCATCGAGGGCCACGGCATACAGCCCGGCCACCGGGGCCGGCGCAATGGACAAGATGGGCAGCCCAGGACGAGCCGAATCCAACCGGGCATAAATTTCCGCCGCCGCGGGGCCGGAAAGGCTGGTCTCTCCCTGGGCCGTTAGCGCGGTAAGCAGGACCAGCAACAGCACCGGTGCACGAAACAACACAGACATGGCGAACCTCCTCGCAAGGGGCGTATTTTCGCACAGCCCCAGCGAGAGTGCGCGCTCCCGGCGGCGAGTTCAGAAAGTCTTCTTCGCCTAGCCCCGAGGATGGTGCTCGGCATGGAGGGCCTGCAGCCGGGCCCGGGCCACGTGAGTGTAAATCTGCGTGGTCGACAGATCGGCGTGCCCCAACAGCAGCTGTACCACGCGCAGATCAGCGCCGTGGTTTAACAGGTGCGTCGCAAAGGCGTGGCGCAGGGTGTGGGGAGACAGGGGACGCTGCAGGCCGATTTGCTGCCCATAGCGCTTGATGCGGTGCCAGAAGGTTTGCCGGGTCATGGGGCGCCCCTGCTGGCTCGGGAAGAGCACAGCGCCCTGGGCGAGGGCCGGCCACTGCGCACTGCCCGCTTCCACCCAGCGTCGGATCCACTGGTGGGCCTCCTCACCCAAGGGAACAAGACGCTCCTTTTGCCCCTTCCCCAGCACCCGAAGCGCGCCCTGGCGAAGATTCACCATGGCCGGCGTTAGGGACACGAGCTCGGAAACGCGCAGGCCGCAGGCATACAGCACTTCAAGCATGGTGCGATCCCGCAGGCCCAGCAGCGTGGTGACATCGGGGGCGGCCAGCAGCGCTTCCACCTCCGCCTCGGACAGGCTTCCGGGGAGGGGGCGTCCAAGGCGGGGGCTGGCGAGTTCCCGGGTGGGGTCATCCTCCCGAAGCCCGCGCTCCACCTGCCAGCGAAAAAAGGCCCGAAGCGCCGATAAAAGTCGCGCCGTGGAGCGAGGCTTATAGCCCTGCTCAAAGCGGGCTGCGAGATAAGCAAAGAGCATGGAGCGCTCTGCCTGAGGCAGGGATTGGTCAGGGCCCAGCCAACGCTGCACGGCAGCGAGATCGGAGCGGTAAGCATTGCGCGTGTGTTCGGACAGGCCTCGCTGGAGCCATAGATCGTGGAGGAACGCATCAATGCGTTCCCCATCCGGCGCGCGGGTAAGGTCATGCGTTCCCATGGCGCCACTATACCCCCAGAATCGCTGCGTCGCCGCGGGGCAAGGCGACGGGCTCCGAGCAACTCGCGCACCACAGCGGGGCATTTATGCCCCTCATTCTGGGAAAAATCCTGGCACGCTACCTGCTTTATCTATAGCGCTGGCCTAGGTCAGCGGGTACGCAGGCCGTCTCTCCCCTGATCGTACCCGCCGGCCCACCGCGGATATCACGCGCTCCCCCTCCCCTAGTGGCCGCGGTGGGCCGGCCCCCTAAATTTCAGGCAAAAAAACGCCCAGGCAAAGCTGGGCGTTTTTCTGTGCGCCCCAAGGGGGCGCCAAGCTCGAAAGCTTATTCCTCGGCGGCGGCCTCTGCCGCTTCCGGCGCCTCCACCACGGGCCGCGCAATATCCACGCTGGTATCGCGCTGGCCCTTAGTGTTGGCCCCGAGCTTCTCGCGGATCCGAGCGGACCGGCCAGAGCGCTCGCGGAGGTAGTACAGCTTGGCCTGGCGCACGTCGCCGCGGCGCTTCACCGTGATGCTGTCGATCATGGGGCTGAAAGCCTGGAAGGTCCGCTCCACGCCGACACCGTGGGAGATCTTCCGCAGCGTAAAGGCGGAGTTGAGGCCCCGGCTACGCACACCGATAACCACGCCTTCGAAGGCCTGGAGACGCTCCCGGTTCCCTTCCTTTACTTTCACCTGCACGACCAGCGTGTCGCCGGGCCCGAAATCCGGGAGCTCGCGCTGGATCTGCTCTTCCTCAAGGGCCGAGATAATCGGATTCTTACTCATGACTGCCGTCTCCGCTGCCACCATTGCGCTTCTCAGCGCGCTGTTGTTGTTCCTGCCACCGTGCCCAAAGATCGGGCCGCTGGCGCTGGGTTACCGCTTCCGCCTGAGCCTGTCGCCAAGCTGCAATGGCGCCGTGATCGCCGCTGAGCAGCACCTCCGGCACCCGCTGCCCGTCGATCTCTTCCGGGCGCGTATAATGCGGGAAATCGAGCAAGCCCGCACTGAAAGATTCTGCCTCGGCGGAGCCTTCATCCCCGAGGACCCCCGGCCGCAGCCGAGCCACCGCATCCAGCACCACCAAGGCGGGCAATTCGCCGCCGGACAGCACGTAATCCCCGAGGGACCACTGTTCATCGACATCTCGGTCGATGAGGCGCTGATCGATGCCTTCGTAGCGCCCGGCGAGCAGGATCACCTGCCCCTGGGCCGCACAGGCCTCAGCCTTACGCTGTACAAAGGGCGCGCCCTGGGGCGACAGGTAGACAACCTTTGCCTCGGGGCAGCGTCGCCGCGCCTCCTGCAGGGCCGCCCGGAGGGGCCCCACCTTCATCACCATCCCCGGACCGCCGCCATAGGCCTTGCTGTCCACCGTCTGGTGCCGGTCTTCCGTGTAGGCCCGGGGGTTTATGGTCTCAAGGCGAACCAAGCCTCGCTCCACCGCCCGGCCGAAAACCCCTACGGAGGCCACGGCTTCGATCAGTTCGGGGAAGATCGTCACAATCACCGCGTGAAAGGGCGTTTCCGCCTTTGCGATCTCCACCTAAAACTCCGGGTCCCAGTGCGCCACCAGCGGTGCGCCCGCCACCCCAAGCTCTGGAAACACCGACTCGATGAAGGGAAGGAGCCGTTCCCGATCTCCCACCACCACGAGCACGTCATTCGCGCCCGTTTCGAGCACCCGGTCGACCCGACCCAGGCTGACCCCATCGGGGGTTTCCACGGACCGGCCAAGGAGGTCGATCCAATAAATCTCGTCATCGCTGGCGGGGAGCACATCCTTCGCCACCGCAAGCAGCGTGCCCGCTAGGGCTTCCGCATCGTTCCGGCTGTCGCAGCCGGCCAGCTTGCACAAAAACCCCTTCGGCTGGGGAATCACCTGCTCGACATCACAGGGGACCCACTGTTCGCCCTGCTGCTGAAGCCAAGGGCGGTAGGCTAGAAGGTTGTCTTCCGGATCGGTGAAGGACTGAAGCCGAAGCCAGCCCCGCACCCCGTGGGCTCGCGTGAGGCGCCCCACCACCACCGGGGCCTCCACCGCGGCGGCCACTAGCCTTCGGCAGCCTCGCCTTGCTTGCGCGCTTCCCGCAGGAGCTGAGCGACGCGGTCGCTCGTGCCTGCGCCAACGGCCAGCCAGTGATCGACCCGGGCAAGGTCCACCTTCAGCCGAGCTTCCTGACCGCGAGCGACGGGGTTAAAGAACCCGAGGCGCTCAATAAAGCGGCCGTCGCGCCGAGCGGCGCTGTCAGCAACATTGATGTGATAAAAGGGACGCTTCTTCGCCCCCGTGCGGGCCAAACGAATCGTGACCATACCGCGCTCGCTACCGTAACGTGTTGCAGCCCTTGAACTTTTCAAGAGCCCTGGGAGATAAAGGCCGCGTAGTCTACGCCAACCCTTACGCCTTGGGAACCGCCTTTACGACCTTTTAGAAGAAAAGGCGCCTAGCGGCGCCGAAGCCCGCCAGGCGGGGGCATGGGGGGCACGCCGCCGCCCCCCATGAGGGCGCCCATGCCGCGCATCATCTTCTGCATGCCGCCCTTCTGGCCCATTTTCTTCATCATCTTTTGCATCTGCTTGTGCTGCTTGAGCAAGCGATTGACGTCCTGCACCTGCAGCCCCGAGCCCCGGGCAATGCGCTGCTTGCGCGAGCCCGAAATCAGATCGGGAAAGCGGCGCTCCTTCGGGGTCATGGCGCAGATCAGCGCTTCCATGTGCACGAAGCGCTTTTGATCCATGGACTGCTCCGCCGCCTTGGCCATCTGCCCCATGCCCGGAAGCTTTTCGAGCATGCCCTGCATGCCGCCCATGGACTTCATTTGCTGCAGCTGATCCCGGAAATCTTCGAGATCAAAGCCCTTGCCCTTCTTGATCTTCGTGGCCAGGCGCTCAGCTTTCTTCCGATCGAGCTTCTGCTCCGCCTCTTCGATAAGGCTCAGCACATCCCCCATGCCCAGGATACGACTGGCCATGCGATCGGGATGGAAGGGCTCAAGGGCGTCGAGCTTTTCCCCCATGCCGAGGAATTTGATGGGTCGCCCCGTGATCTGGCGGACGGAAAGGGCCGCGCCGCCGCGGGCATCGCCATCGGCCTTAGACAGGACAACCCCCGTCAAGGGAAGCGCATCGGCAAAGGCCTTCGCCGTGTTCGCCGCGTCCTGCCCGGTCATGGCGTCAACCACGAACAGCGTCTCCGCTGGCGCCAAGGCTTCGTGGAGGGTTTTGATCTCCGCCATCATGGCGTCATCGACGGCAAGGCGCCCCGCCGTATCAACGATCAGAACGTCCGCCAGCTGGGTTTTCGCCGCCGCGACCGCATCCCGGACAATCGCCTCCGGGGAGGACAGGGCCTGACTGGGATGCACCGCGACCCCTACCTGCTCCCCGAGCACCGCCAGCTGCTCAATCGCCGCGGGGCGATAAACGTCCGCCGAGACCATCATCACCCGCTTTTTCTCGCGGGTTTTAAGATACTGGGCAAGCTTACCGGCGGTGGTGGTTTTCCCCGCACCCTGGAGACCCGCCAGGAGAATGATCGCCGGCGGCTTAACAGCGAGGTTCAGCTCGGCGCGCTCCGCGCCCATGACCCGAACCAGCTCTTCGTGAACAATTTTTAGGAACGCCTGACCCGGGCTTAGGGCCGAGGACACTTCCATACCCAGGGCCCGGGTACGCACCGCATCGAGGAACCCCTGCACCACGGAAAGGGCAACGTCCGCTTCGAGAAGGGCCCGGCGAACCTCCCGGAGCGTTTCTCCAATATTGTCTTCCGTCAGCTTCGCCTTGCCCCCGAGGGCGCGCAGGGTCGTGCTGAGGCGTTCCGTTAACGAATCGAACATGGGCCGGGGCCTTCAACCGGGGAAAGGCGCGGAGTATAGCAGCGGCCCTCCTCCCGTGCCTCGCCCTCTGCCCGAAACCCGCAGGCCGTGGCACACTGCGGTTCTATTCTTAATGAGGGAGGCGCATGGGCGTCCCGATCCTCGGCACCCTGGCGGTGATTCTTTACCTGCTAGGCGCGGCCCAACAGTTTTCCGAGCTCACCCGGGGGCAGGCGCCCCCGCCCTGGCGCCGGGCCCTTCTGACTTGGCTTGCGCTCCTGACCCACGGCGGCGCCGTGGCCGGCCTGCTCTTTCCCGGGGGGCAGCTCGATCTTGGGGTGTTCCAAATTGCCACCCTGATGGCCTGGACCATGGTCGCCGTCATGGTCGTGCTCGGGCTCCGGCGCCCGCTCGATACGCTGTTCGTGGTGCTCTTTCCCCTCGCGGCCCTGTCCCTCACCGCGGCCTTGAGCGTGGAGAGTCGCTACGTGGCACCGAGCGACCCCGCTCCGGGCTTTGCCCTCCACGTCCTCCTCGCCCTCCTGGCCTACTCCGTGCTCACGGTAGCGGCGGCCCAGAGCCTCTTTCTCGCCTGGCAGGAACGGGCCCTTCGGCGCCGCCAGGCGCGCTGGGTCTTAAAGGCCCTGCCGCCCTTACAAACGATGGAAACGGTCCTATTCGAGTGCGTTGCCCTGGGGCTTTTGCTCCTTACCCTAACCCTCGGCACGGGCATGCTCTTCCTCGAAGATCTCTTCGCCCAGCAGGTGGTTCACCACACCGTGCTGTCCATCGCCTCCTGGGTGGTGTTCGCTATTCTGCTCCTCGGTCGCCACCGCCTGGGCTGGCGCGGTCGCACGGCCATCCGCTGGACCTTAAGCGGTTTCTTCCTGCTGGTGCTCGCCTATTTCGGAAGTAAGGTCGTGCTTGAAGTGATCCTCGGCGCCTAGGAGACACCTGCCATGGAATCCCTTTCCCTGCCGGTACTCTACGCTCTCATCGCTGTCATGATCGTGCTCTCGGCCTATTTCTCGAGCTCCGAGACGGCCATGATGGCGCTGAACCGCTATCGCCTGAAGCATCTGGTGAAGGCGGGCCAGGGGGGCGCGAAGCGTGCGGATGCGCTCTTAAAACGCCCGGATCGGCTCCTGGGCATCATTCTCTTCGGCAACAACGTGGTGAACTTCTTTGCGGGGACGGTGGCCACGCTTATCGCCCTGCGCCAGTTCGGGGAGGTGGGGCTCGCCGTCGCGCCCTTCGTGCTGACCTTCGTTTTCCTGATCCTGGCGGAAATCGGTCCGAAGACCATCGCCGCCCACGCCCCGGAGCGCATCGCCTTCCCTTCGGCCTACATCCTCAGCCCGATGCTGCGCCTGCTATACCCCTTCGTGTGGATCCTGAACACCTCCGCCAACGCCATCGTGCGACCGTTTATCAAGGACGCAGGGGACGGAAAGGAAGAGAAGCTTTCCCCGGAGGAGCTCCGCACCGTGCTTCACGAAGGGGCCCACCTCCCCCTCAAGCGCCGGGGCATGCTGCTGTCGATCTTGGATCTTGAGCACGCCACGGTGGACGACATCATGGTGCCCAAGTCGGACATCTTCGGCATCGATTTGGAAGATGACCTGGATACGATCATCGAGCAACTTTGCTCGAGCAGCCATACCCGGGTGCCGGTGTACCGAGGCAGCATCAACGATGTGGTGGGCATGCTGCATCTGCGCAATGCCAGCCGCTTTTTGCGCAACCCCGAACCTACGAAGGCGGCGCTCATGCAGGAAACGCGCGAGCCCTACTTCGTGCAGGAAAACACTCCGCTGCACACCCAGCTGCTGAACTTCCAAAAGGAGCAGCGACGCATCGCGTTGGTGGTGGACGAGTACGGCGAAGTGAAGGGCATCGTGACCCTTGAGGACATCCTTGAGGAGATCGTGGGGGAGTTCACCTCAGACCTGGCGGCCCGCATCCCAGAAATCCATCCCCAGGACGACGGCAGCTTCATCATCGAGGGGACGGCCTTGCTCCGGGATATCAACCGGAGCCTGAAGTGGGAACTGCCCACCGCCGGCCCCCGAACCCTCTCCGGCCTCGTGATCGAGCATTTGGAGTTTATCCCCGAGGCCAGCTGCTGCCTTCGCCTCGGGGCTTACCGCTTAGAGATCCTGCAGGTGAAGGACAACACGGTGCGCAGCGTACGCGTGTTGCCCCCGCCCCCGGCTGGCGCCTAGCCTTCCTTCCAGCGCCGGTTCAGCCCCGCCAGCACGGCTTCGAAGGAGGCCGTTACGGTGTTTCGGCTGCTGCCCGCGCCCCAGGTGAGACCGCCCTCGCTGTCCTTCAGGCCGACAATGCACAGCGCCGACGCGCCGGAACCGGAGGACTCGGACTGCTCGTGGTAGTGATCCACGGCGAAGCGCTCATTGATCGCCCGCTCCACCGCATGCACGAAGGCCTCGATGGGACCGTTACCCTCCCCTTCCGAGCTCAGGGCCTGGCCCGAGACCAGCAGGGATACCTGGCACCGCGTGCCCTCGGAGCCGTCGTCCAGGGTGTGCTGCTCGAGGGTGTAGCGGTCAAGCTTGTAGGGCCCTTCCACCTCCAGGTAGGTGCGATCGAAGACGCCGCGGATATCCGACGCCCGAAGCTCACCGCCGCGCTCGTCCGTGACCCCCTGCACCACCTTGGCAAACTCCACGAGCAAGGTGCGCGGCAGCGACAGCTCGAAATGGTTTTCGAGCACGAAGGCCACGCCCCCCTTCCCGGACTGGCTGTTAACCCGCACCGTTTCCCGGTAATGGCCGCCGACGTCCGCGGGGTCAATGGGCAGGTAGGGCACCTCCCAGAGGTCCTCCTGCACCTGGCTCATACCCTTCCGAATGGCGTCCTGGTGGCTGCCGGAGAAGGCCGTGAAGACCAGGTCGCCGGCGTAGGGATGGCGCTCGTGCACGGGCAGCTTGTTGCAGCTCTCCACTACGGAGCGCACGTGGCGCATGTCCGAGAGGTCGATCTCCGGATCCACCCCTTGGGAGAACATGTTCATCGCCAGCGTGACGAGATCCGCGTTACCGGTGCGCTCACCGTTACCAAAGAGCGTGCCCTCGACCCGGTCCGCCCCGGCAAGCAAGCCCAGTTCAGAGGCGGCAATACCCGTGCCCCGGTCGTTGTGGGTGTGGAGGCTGACGGCCACATAGGGGCGCTCGGGTAGGTTTCGGCAGAACCACTCGATCTGGTCGGCGTAGATGTTCGGCGTGGCCATCTCCACCGTCGCCGGCAAGTTGATGATCATGTGCCGATCCGGGCCCACGCCCCAGGCCTGGGCCACGGCGGAGCACACTTCTACGGCGAAATCGAGTTCGGTCCCCGTGAAGCTTTCGGGGGAGTATTCGAGAATCACCTCCGTTTCCGGGACGCGCGCCACCTCCCGCTTCACCAGTTCCACCCCCTCCAGGGCGAGATCGATGATCTCCTGCCGGGATTTGCCAAAGACCACCCGGCGCTGAAGCGTGCTGGTGGAATTGTAGAGGTGGAAGATGGCCCGCTTAGCGCCCGCGATGGCATCCACGGAGCGGACGATTAGCTCTTCCCGAGCCTGGCAAAGCACTTGAATGGTGACGGCCTCGGGGATGCGATTCTCCGTGATGATCTTACGAACGAAATCAAAATCCGTTTGCGACGCCGCGGGGAAGCCCACCTCGATTTCCTCGAGGCCAAGGGACAGTAGCAGATTCCAAAAGCGAAGCTTTTCCTCAGGCCGCATGGGATCGATCAGGGCCTGGTTACCGTCCCGGAGATCCACGCTGCACCACCGCGGCGCCTTCGTAATAGTCCGGCTGGGCCACTGACGATCGGGCAGATCAATGGGCTGGAAAGGCCGGTATTTCTGGAAGGGCATGGCGGCGTTGCGGCCACCGGCCCGATGGAAGGAATAGCTACTGCGACTCATGGCTGCGCTCCTAAGCTCCCCGCGCCCGCGCGAGGTGGCTAAAGTGTAATCGATCGGGAGGTTTTAGGGGGCCGTCGGCCCCGGAGCGAGTTATTTAGCCGGCAGCGCCGGCAGTCGTAGTAGGGCGCACAGCGCCGCGCTGCGCAGGGGCGCAGAAGCGGTAAGGCGCTGGCGATTCGGGCGGTGGGCCACGAAGTCTCTCCCTGAAAACGATCTCCACGCTAGCACCGGGCGCCCCGGCGGCGCAAGGCGCCGAAGCGCTCCGGTGGCCCTAGGCTTCAGGCTGGATCGCCGCGATCACGCTCCGCGCCCGCGCCCGCGCCTCGTCAACGGAAGCGCCCAGGGCTAGGGCCACCCCCAGGCGGCGCCGACCCGCCAGATCAGGCTTTCCGAACAGGCGCAGATCACTCGTGGGTACGGCCAGGGCTTCC
>JAURCQ010000209.1 GCA_030828335.1 Gammaproteobacteria bacterium | reverse complement strand
GAGGATCAGGGCGTGGCGATGGAAGGCTTTCCCCTGCGCCAGTGGACCCAGGAGGACGCGCGCTTCTACGGCGCCGAAGGGGAGGCCCTGGTCCACATGCTCGAGGGCGACGGGCTCAGCCTTGACCTGCGCTTTACCGGGGACTGGGTGCGGGCCCGCCTCGACAGCGCGCCCACCGGGGGCAACAGCGAGCTTCCCCGCATCCCTGCGGCGCGCCTTGGCGGGGCCCTGGAATTCGCCACCCAGCGCTGGGGCGGGGAGCTGAGCGCCCAACGCTACTTCGATCAGGAGGATGTCCCCACCTTTGCCCTGCCCACGGACGGCTTCTGGATGGTGAACGCCTATGTGGCCCGGCATTTTGAGCGCGGGGCGCAGCACGGGGAGGTGTTCCTCCGGGGGCGCAACCTGCTGAATGAGGAGGCGCGGCTGGCCACCTCCTTCCTGAAGGATCTGGCGCCCCTGCCGGGGCGGGGCTTCGAGCTGGGGCTGCGCTTCGCGCTCTAACGCCCCCTAGGCGTTTTCGAGGGCCTCCCGGTCCTCGAACTGGAGACGGTGCATGCGGGCGTAGGTCGGGCTGGCCGTGAGCACCGTTTCCAGAGGGCCGAGAGCCTCCTGGGTTCCGTTCACGAGTACCAGCACCTGATCCGCATCCACGATGGTCGCCAGGCGATGGGCGATGATGACCGTGGTGCGATCGGTTCTAAGCCGCTTTAGCGCTGCCTGAATCTCCGCCTCCGTCTCCGAATCGATGCTCGCCGTGGCCTCATCGAGCACGAGGATCTCCGGATCCGTGGCCAGCACCCGGGCAAAGGCCAGGAGCTGGCGCTGTCCCTGGGAGAGATTCCTACCCCGCTCCGCGAGCACCGTATCGAAGCCCTGGGGCAGGGCGTTGATGAAGCCGTCGGCGCCGACCGTGGCCGCGGCGGCCTCCGCCTTCACCCGGGTGATGGCCGGGTCCCCCAGCGTGATGTTGTCGAGCACCGTCCCCGCAAAGACGTGAAAGTCCTGAAGCACGACGCCGATGCGTCGGCGCAGCTCCCGGCTGTGAATGTCGGTCACGTCCACGTCGTCGATGAAGAGCTGCCCCGGCGCCACCGTGTAGAGGCGGGAGAGGAGGCGGATGAGCGTGCTCTTGCCCGAGCCCGTGGGGCCCACGATGGCCAGCGTGCTCCGGGCGGGCACGGACAGGGTGAGGTCCTTCAGCACCGGCGCGCCGGGTTCGTAGGCAAAGCTCAGGTGTTCAAAGCGCAGGGCACCGGCGAGGCGGGGGGGCAGGGCCGCGGGCTTTTCCGGTTCCTTTTGCAGGGAAGGCCAGTCCAGGGCCTGGAAAATGCGCTCCCCGCTCGCCATGGCCCGGAAGAGGAGGTTGTACTGCTCCCCTAGGGCCGCCAGGGGCTGGAAGAGCAGATCGATATAGCGGGTGAAGAGCACCACGGTGCCGAGGGTGAGGCCGTCCGCTTCCGCTCCGAGGGCTCGGGCGCCGAGGAAGAGGGTAAGGGCCAGGGCCAGGTTCGAAAGGCTGTCCGTGAGCGCCCCGTAGAAGGTTTCCAGGGCCAGGGCCCGCGTTTCATCCCGACGGTTTTCCCCGTTCGTGGCCTGGTAGCGGGAGAGGTTTTCCCGCTCCCGGCCATAGAGCTGCACCACGGTTAGCCCCGCGAGGTTCTCCTGCATCTGCTGATTCAGCCAGGACAGGCTCTCCCGAGCCCGGCGATAGACGTTGCGCATGGCCCGGCGGAAGGCGAGGGACAGGGCGCCGAGGATCGGCGCGAAGGCCAGCAGGGCCAGGGTTAGGGGAACGTCCGCGGTGAGCATGATGCCCAGGGCCACGAAGAAGGGCACAAATTCCCCGAGGAAGGTGCCCAGGCTCCGCAGCAGTTCGTAGAGCGCCTCCACGTCGTTCGTGACCCGGGTGGTGACCCGCCCCACGGAGACCTTGTCCCAGAAGGCGGCGGGCTGGCGGAGCAGCTTTAGAAATACCGCTTCCCGCAGCCGCGCGAGGGCGCCCACCACGGCGCCAATGAGGAGCATGCGATGGCCATGGCCGGCGATGCCGATGGCGAGCTGGCAGACGGCGTAGAGGGCGCAGGCCATGAGCAGGGGGCTCCCGCCCGTGGCCGCAGCGAGGTCTTCCGTGAGCGCGATGAGCCCTAAATCCGGGGCCGCGGGGCTGACCTCCCCCAGCAGCAGGTGGTCGATGACCACCACGGAGAGAATCACCGGCAGGATCACCTGGAAGAAGGCGGTGACCAGCACGAGGAGGCCGCTGAGGGCCAGGCCCCGGCGCTCGGGCACGAGCCAGCCCAGGAGCCGGCGCAGTAGGCCCAGATCAACCCGCTGCCCGGCAATGGCGTCCTCAAAGGCGGGGGGCGGCCGGCCGCTCATGCCGTGCCCTGCCGCTTCGCAAGGCGGGCATACCAGCCATCGCCCTGAGCCAGGGCGGCGTGGGTGCCCAGGGCCGTAAGCGCGCCGTCCTCGAGCAAGGCGATGCGGTCCGCCCGCTGCGCCGTGGCGCTGCGGTGGGTGACAAAGATCGTCGTTTTGCCCCGGCGGGCGTCAAAGAGCCCATCGAGAATCTGCGCTTCCGTGTGCGTATCGACAGCGGCGAAGCAGTCATCGAGCAGAAGCACGGGGGCCTCCCGGATCAGGCCCCGGGTGAGGGTCGCGCGCTGGCGCTGGCCACCCGAAAGGGTCAGGCCCCGTTCCCCCACTCGCGTATCAAGGCCCTCGGGCAGGCGCTCCACCGTTTGCCGAAAGGCCGCCGCCCCGGCGGCCTGGAGGATGGTCGGCGCCGGGCGATCGGGCTGGTCGTAGGAGAGGTTTGCCCCCAGCTCATCGGCGAAGAGGAAGGCATCCTGGGGGACGAGCGCCAGGGCCTCTCGAAGGCGCATGAGGGGCCAGGCCCGCAGGGCCGTGCCGTCCAGCGTAATCGTCCCCGCGCTCGGCTCCAGGAGCCGGGGCAGGAGCGCGAGGAGCGTGCTTTTCCCTGCCCCCACGGGCCCCATGAGGGCGATGACTTCTCCTGGGCTAACGGTAAGTTCGAGATCGCGGAGCGCGGGTTGGGGCGCCTGGGCATAGCGCGCGGTGACGGCGCCAAAGTGCAGGGCACCGTCAATCCGCGGGGCCTGGTGCGTGCCTGCGTCGTCAATTTCATCGGGAAGATCGAGAATCTCAAAAAGC
>JAURCQ010000208.1 GCA_030828335.1 Gammaproteobacteria bacterium | reverse complement strand
TTTCCTCCCTCGCTCAGGCCAAGCGGCTGCTGGATGCGGGCTTCGCCTTAGTGCCCTCGATACGCTTTTCCGCCGGCGCCCTCCCGGGGGCGCCTTTAACCGAAACGAAGGGCCACCTGCTCGTACTTCGGGGTTTTCGAGACGGCGCCGCCGAAGTTCTCGACCCCGCCGCCCCCAAGCCGGACACGGTAGCTCGGCGCTACCCCCTCGCCGCCTTTGCCAAGGCTTGGCTGGCCCATCGCGGGGCCGCCTACGTGCTTTGGCCCCAACCCTGGGAGGGCGATGCCCCGTGAAAGAAGAAGCCCTCTTCACCCCCCGGCTCCTCCTTCGCCCGCCCCAGGAACAGGACGAAACGGTCTTCCTAGAAACCATGGCCCATTCCCGGGAGCTTCACTATCCCTGGATCTTCCCGCCCCTGACCCGAGGCGCCTTCGGCGCCTACCTAGCCCGAGTGCGACGGGACGATCACCGCGGTTTCCTACTGATCGATCGAAAGGAAGGCGCGCTCCTGGGCGTTGTGAATTTCAACAACATTGTGCGGGGCAGCTTCCTCAGCGCCTCCCTGGGCTACTACGCGACGGCCCTAAGCCCTCGCGGCGGGCTCATGGCCGAGGGGCTCTCCGTCCTCTGCACCTGGGCCTTTCAGCGCCTAGGACTGCATCGCCTGGAGGCCAACATTCAACCCGGGAACCAACACTCCCTCGCCCTCGTGCGGCGCCTCGGCTTTCGCCGGGAGGGCTTTTCCCCAGCCTTCCTCTTCCTTGATGGGGCTTGGCGGGACCACGAACGCTGGACCCTCCTTGATCCTCGATCCACCCTGCGGAGTAGCGATTCATGACCCCCCAGCCCCACGGTACTTGGCCTTCTCCTATCACCCCGGAAGCGCTCCTGGCAGGCGCCCGGACCCTGGCCTTCCCGGAGGTCTTTGAGGGACGGCTGTACTGGATGGAAGGCACACCGGAGGAAAAGGGACGGACCACGGTGCAGGACCTCTCCCTCGCCGCCGGTGGTCTAATCCCCGCTCCCTTTAACGTGCGTTCCCGGGTCCACGAATATGGCGGGCGCGCCTTTGCCGTGATCGCGGGGCGCGCACTGTTCGTGAACTTTCAGGACCAGCGCCTCTACGCCCAGCCCCTGGCCGGCGGCGACGCCGTGGCCCTGACGGCCGATGATGGCGCCCGCTGGGGGGAATGCGTCCCCGACAGCCAAGGCCGGGGGCTCTGGCTCGTGGGAGAACGGGAGCAGAACGGTAAAACGGACAACTTTCTTGCGCTCCATCCCCTATCGGAGGGCGCCCTCGAGGAACCCGAGGTGGTGGCGTCGGGCCACGATTTCTACGCCAGCCCCACCCCAAGCCCGGACGGGCGCTGCCTCGCCTACCTCGCCTGGGACCAGGGCGAGATGCCCTGGGACGGCGCCGTGCTCTATCGCCAACGGCTAACGCCGGAGGGGCGCCCCGAGGGCGATCCCGTCGCCGTGGCCGGAGGCCAGGGCACGAGCGTGTTCCAGCCCGGCTGGGCCCCCGAGGGGGCACTCCTATTCATGGACGACCGCACGGGGTGGTGGAACCTCTACGAGCAGGCCAGCGAAGGGGAGGCGCCCAGGGCCTGCCTACCCCGGGCGGCGGAATTCGGCCTCCCACTGTGGCAGCTTGGCATGCGGAGCTGGTGCTTCATCGACGATCAGCGCATTGCCTGCCTCTGGTTCGAGGAAGGACACCAAGAGCTTGGCGTCTTTGACCGGCGCAGCGGTGCCCTAACGCCCCTGGCCACCGCCTTTGACCACTTCGACGGGCTGTGTAGCGACGGCACCCAGCTGTTCACCGTGGCCGGCGCCCGCACCACCTTCCCGACGCTCGTGGCCCTAGCCCTCGATGGCCGTGCGGAAATCCTGCGGGAAAGCAGCACCCTCGCGCTGCCGGAGGGGGCCCTGGCAGAGCCCGAGGCGTTGACCTTCGCCACGGCGGACGGGGAGACGGCCCACGGCTACTTCTACGCACCAAAAAATGCTTCGGTTACGGCCCCTACCGCGCCCCCGCCGCTGCTCGTCATCAGCCACGGGGGCCCCACGGCGGCCACCTCCCCGGCCCTCAACTTGAAGGTGCAGTTCTGGACCAGCCGGGGCTTTGCCGTGCTCGATGTCAATTACCGAGGGAGCACGGGCTACGGCCGGTCCTATCGGGACGCCCTTCGCGGCGCCTGGGGCGCGCGGGACGTCAGCGACTGCGTCGACGGCGCCAAGGCCCTGATCAAGGCCGGCCGCGTCGACCCTCAGCGCTGCGCGATTCGCGGCAGCTCCGCCGGCGGCCTTACGGTGCTCGGCGCCCTCGCCTTCCACGACACCTTCCGGGCGGGCACGAGTCTCTATGGCGTCACGGATCTGGAAGCGCTGGCCACAGACACCCACAAATTCGAAGCACGCTATCTCGATCTACTCGTCGGGCCCCTACCGGAAACTCGTGCACGCTATCGGGCCCGCTCGCCGCGCTACCACGCCGACCAAATCACCGCCCCCGTGCTTTTCCTTCAGGGTTTGGAGGATCGGGTGGTACCGCCGTCCCAGCCTGAGGCCATGATCGCGGCCATGACGGAAGCGGGCGTGCCCTCGGCCTATCTCCCCTTCCCGGGGGAGCAGCATGGTTTTCGCCAAGCAGAAACCGTTCGCACGGCCCTGCTGGCGGAGCTAAGCTTCTACGGACGGGTCTTCGGCTTCACCCCCGCCGATCCCCCCATCGACCTTCCCTTTGCCTGCGAAGAGCGCTTAAACACGCTATGACCGGAAAAGCTTTAGCCCAGGCCCATGTGGTCATCCTCCAGGGGGGACCGTCCCCGGAGGCTGAGGTGTCCCGGAGCTCCGCGGCGGGCCTCGAGCAGGCGCTCACGGGCCTAGCCCGGCAGCTGACGCGTCTGGAGGTGGACCGGGACCTGGCTGCAAATCTGTTGGCCCTCGCCCCCGACGTCGTTTTTCCGGCGCTCCACGGGCCCCCGGGGGAGGACGGCACGGTCCAGGGCCTGCTCGATCTCCTGGGCTTGCCCTACGTGGGGAGCGGCGTGGCAGCGAGCGTGACGGCCATGGATAAAACCTTGGCGAAGCACCGCTTCCGGGCCGCCGATCTTCCCGTGGCCCGGGATGTGGTGGTGCCCCGGGAAACGACACCGGCCGCGGCTTCCGCCATGGTGAAGAGCGCCCTTGG
>JAURCQ010000207.1 GCA_030828335.1 Gammaproteobacteria bacterium | reverse complement strand
GACGGCGCGGTCATCGGACGTCCTCCGCCAGGGAATCTTCATCGCCCTGCTGAGGCAAGAGGCCGTCAAAAAGCTGGCGAAGCCGGGTGCGGCGGGTCGCATCAACCTCCGATAGGCCGGCAACCACCCTCACATCTCCAGGCCCCAGGCTTGGATCCGCCTCAAAACGCCAGGGGCGGGTCCGGGGCGCATCCTCGGTGGCCGCTTTAAGGGTGGCGACATCGGCCGGGGACAGGCGAACCACCGCCTCCGCCTGGGGATCGGGAAGCGCCTCAAGGGCCTCCCGCAATACGGCCTCGAGGCTCTCCCGGGAGGCCGGAGGGGCCTGGCGTAGGATGGCCTCGGTAAAGCTCAGCGTAAGCGTTAAGAGCGTCTCCTCGAGGGTACGATCCATGCGGCGCAGGGGGTCGGCCAGGAAGGAAAGGAGCTCATCAAGGGTCGCCAGGCGCGCCTGCACGGCTTCCCGGCCCTCGGCCAAGCCTTCGGCGTAGCCGGCGGATCGGGCCTCATCCCGGACCTCCGCCTCAAGGGCTTCGATGCGCTCGGCGGTGAGCCGGAGCGGCTCGGGGGTGGGCTCGGGGTCGACGCTGGGCGCCTGCCAGGGCTGGGGGCGGAAATTAGAGGAAGTCATCGCCGCCTCCCAGGGTTACCTGCCCTTCCTCGGACAGGCGGCGGGCCACGGAAAGCACTTCCCGCTGCGCCGCTTCCACCTCGGAGACCCGTACCGGCCCCTGGGACTCCATGTCTTCCCGGAGCATTTGGGAAGCCCGCTTCGACATATTCCCGAGGAACTTCTCCACAAGCTCTTCCTCAGCGCCCTTCAGCGCCACCAGAAGCAGCTCACTTTCCACCTCCCGCAGGAGTACCTGCATGCTCCGATCATCCATGCCGGCCAGGCTGTCAAAGACGAACATGGAATCCTGAATTTTGGTGGCGAGCTCCGGGTCGATCAGCCCAATCTCCTCGAGGGTGGACTGCTCCAGGCCGCCATTCACGAAGTTCAGGATGTCCGCGGCACCCCGGACCCCGGCCATGCCAAGGGCATTGGCCTGACCCTGATCAATCACCTGTTCCTCGAGGATGGCATCGAGCTCCCGAAGGGCGTCGGGGCGTACCGAGTCCATGGTAGCGAGGCGCATGAGCACGTCGGGCACCAGATTGTCCGGGAGCTGTTCCAGCACCGCGGCCGCCTGGTCTGCCTCGAGGAAGGACAGCACCATGGCGATAATTTGGGGATGCTCGGAGCGGACAATGTCGGCCACGCTCCTTGGGCTCATCCACTTGAGCGCGGAGATCCCGTTGCCCATGTCCTGATCCATGGCCGTGCCAATGATGCTTTCCGCCCGCTGCTCCCCCACGGCATGGATCAAGGCACGACGCACGTAGGTGGGCGCATCCACCCCAAAGCTGGTCTGTTCGTCGATACCATCGCGGAACTCCGCGAGGACACCGGTCATCTGGGACCGGGTGATGGCGCCGGTACGGGCCATCACCTCCCCGAGGCGCTGCAGCTCCTTCGGTGAGAGAAAGCGCATCACCTCCGCGGCGCCCTCTTCCCCCAGGCTCATGAGCAGCACGGCGGCGCGCTGCATGCCATCAAAGCCTTCTTTCTTTTGCGCCGGTGCCTCAGCCATCGCTGTTCATCCACTGCCGGGTGAGCTGGGCAATGCGCCGGGGGTCGTCCTGCGCCATGGTCCGCGCTTCATCGAGCCACTCGTTCATCTTGGCCATTTCCTGGGCGGAGATGGCCCGAGCCCGGGCTTCCGGCGTGGCGGGGGGCGGCAGGGCCGGCATCCCCGGAGGCGCCGCCAGCTGCATGTAGGGGTCGTCCTTCGGCGCCTTCGGGGGCGGCGGAAGGGTCATGACGGACTTCATGAAGGGGCGGAGGACGAAGAGCACGAGGGCCAGCAAGGCAATCCCCGGCAGGCCCTGCCGGAGAACCGCTTCGATGCTTTGGGCGCTGATGAAGGGCTCGCCTTCCAGCGCAGGCTCCTCTACCAGCTCCGGTACAACAAAGGGCGCTTCCGTCACCGTCACCGTGTCACCGCGGTTGGCGTTTAACCCAACGGCATCCCGAATGATGGCTTCCAGGGCCTGTAGCTGCGCGGCCGTGCGCGGTTGGGCCTGGCCTTCAGCATTCTGGGGTCGCTGATTGATGACCACCGCCACGGAGAGGCTTTGAATCTCCCAGGGGCTGGGGCGCTCGTAGCGGATGGATTTGTTGAGCTCGTAATTCCGGAGGACCTCGGCCTGCACTTCGCTGGCGGTGTTTTGGGCGTTGGTACCCTGCGTAGCCTCTTCAGCTAGGAGCCCCGCCTCCGGCGGCGCATTCGTGAGGGCACCGGGGACGCCGCCGGCCCCTTCCGGGCGAAGCTTGCGTTGCCAGCGCTCGCTGCGGACCCCGCCGTTTTCCATCGCGGGGTTGGTGTATTGCTCCTGGGCGATTTCCGTTTGGCGGAAGATCATGTCCAGCGCCACATCGGCCCGAAAGCCCTCCGAACCGAGGAGCGGCGCCAACATGTTTTCCACCCGCGCCACGTACTGCCGCTCAAGATCGCGCTTTAGGGAGAACTGGGTGCTGGTCAGCTGAAACTGGTCATCGCTAGCGTCCTTCGACAGCAGGTTGCCGTAGGGGTCGAGCACCGCGACCCCATCCACCGTGAGCTCCGGGACGCTGGCTGCCACCAGTTGCTGAATGCCCGCAATCTGCCGCTCCGCGAGCTTACCGCCGCGGTAGCGCGTCAGCACCACGGAGGCCGTGGGTTCGGCCTGGCTGCGAAGAAAGACCGAGCGCTCGGGGATCGCCAGGTGCACCCGAGCCTGCTGCACCCCCGCCAGGCTTTCGATGGAACGGGCGAGCTCCCCTTCGAGGGCGCGGCGGAAGCGGGTGCTTTCCATGCGCCGGCTGGAGCCAATGCCTTGATCCTGATCGAGCAGGGCGTAGCCCTCCACCGCGGGGGCCGCAAGGCCTGAGGTGGCAAGGGTCATCTTAGCCTCGTAGAGACGATCTGCGGGGACCATGATGGCCGTACCCCCGGCCCCGAGGGTGTAGTCGATGCCCGCGGCCCCCAGGGCGTCGAGCACCTGGGCCTGCTCCGTTAAAGGCAGATTGGCCTCGAGCTGGCGCCAGTTGGGTTCCTGGAGCCAAAGCACGGCGCTGGCCGCCAGCGCTATGGCCCCCGCAAGCCCTAGAAGGGCCCCGGCC
>JAURCQ010000206.1 GCA_030828335.1 Gammaproteobacteria bacterium | reverse complement strand
TTCCGGCCCGAAAGCCGCATCGCCGCCGAAGAACACTCGGGGGTTCGTGCTTTGGAAGGTCACGGGGTCGATGACGGGCATGTCCCATTTCCCGAATTCGAGCCCGATATCCCGCTCGATCCAGGGAAAGGCATTGTCCTGACCGATGGCGATGATCACGTCGTCGGCTTCAAAGAACACCTCTTCCCCCGTGGGGACGAGCTTTCGCTCTCCCCCGTCGCCGTAAACCACGTCCACCACGGTAAAGCGCACGCCCGTCAGCTTCCCGTTTTCGTGCACGAATTCCTTGGGCACGTGGTTGTTGATGATGGGGATATCCTCGGCAATAGCGTCGTCGATCTCCCAGGGCGAGGCCTTCATCTTGGCGCGCTCGGAGCGCACCACCACCTTCACGTCCTCGCCCCCCAGGCGCCGGGCCGTCCGGCAACAGTCCATAGCCGTATTACCGCCCCCGAGCACGAGGACCCGGCGGCCGACCTGGCTCAGGTGCTCAAAGGCGACGGACGCGAGCCAGTCAATGCCAATGTGGATGTGCTTGTCGGCCTCTTCTCGCCCGGGGATCGATAGATCGCTACCCCGGGGCGCGCCCGTACCCACGAAGATCGCGTCGTAATCCTTCTCAAGCACGGCGCCAAGGCTGTCCACGTAGTGGCGAAAGTGCTGCTTAACGCCCAGCTGGAGCACGAAGCCCACTTCCTCATCGAGAACCTCAGGCGGTAGGCGGAACACGGGAATCTGGCTGCGCATGAAGCCCCCCGCCAGGGGCTGGTCATCGAAGAGATCAATCTCATAGCCCAGGGGGGCGAGGTCTCGGGCCACGGTGAGGGAGGCGGGGCCCGCCCCAATGAGCGCCACCCGGCCCTGCTTCTTAATATCCGGGGCCACGGGCATGGCCGCCGACACATCGCCCTTGTTATCCGCCGCCACGCGCTTTAAGCGGCAGATGGCCACCGGCTCCTCGTCCACTCGGCCCCGGCGACAGGCCGGCTCACAGGGACGATCGCAGGTGCGTCCAAGCACCCCAGGGAAGACGTTCGATTCCCAGTTGACCATGTAGGCCTCGCCGTAGCGCTCCGCCGCGATCAGGCGGATGTACTCCGGCACCGGCGTATGGGCCGGACAGGCGTACTGACAATCGACGACCTTGTGGAAGTATTCCGGATCTTTGATGTTGGTTGGCTTCATCGCCTCCCTCCCCCTGGTGTCTAGGCAACCCCCCTTTGGGCTGACGACGGGAGAAAAGGAGACCGGCACAGCTGCGCCCCAAAGGGACCCGAGGCCCTCTGGAGATCCGCTATGTTTAAACGCTTATGACCCAAGCGCGCCCCCTCGCGGGCACGGCAGGAGGCAATCAAGGCCGAAGGTTGCGCCCGGATACCGCGCCCCCCACGCGATACCACTCCCCTCATGTCATCGAAAGTACACCTTTTAAGCGGCGATGCGAACCCTGCGAGCCCGGGACGGAAAGCTTGAAAAAAATGCGGAGCCTGGGAAAAGGCCGGGAAAGCTTTTGACATGAAGAAGGGGCTGCTGCACGCTCTGCCGTCATCTTCCCTTGGCCTTGCGGCCCCTAAGGCAAGTCCTTCGCCGTTCATGATTGCCACCACAGCCCACCACGCTTCTACACCGCTTCGCCTCCGGCATTCCGCCCGGGCGGGCTGGGTGATGGCTGCCCTGCTTCTGCTGCTCGCCTTTAGTGCCTCAGGGCATGCCGGGCTCCTGCCCGAGGAAGGGCCGCTGCTTGCCGCCCTGGAAATGGCGGTGGAAGGCGATGGCCTTGAGGGCGCCGGAGAAGCCGGCCCCGAGGGCGAAGCGGCCCTTCTCCAATCCCTACCCCCCGCGCAGCGCCGGGTCGACGCCCAGTTCCTTAGCGGCTGTCTATGCTGGCGCCTGACCCGCGCCGAAGGTCGTCAACGCCTGCCCCGGGCCCCGCCAGCCCACCTTTCCCGCACGGCCTAACCCTCGAAGGCTTGCCGCCCTCCGCGGCCGCGCCTCCTGAGCTCACGCCCAGGTCATGGCCCCATGCCATGGCCACCCGGAAAGGATTGATCATGAACGCTACCGGATCCCCCCTCCTTCGCACCGTTGTGCTGGCCCTGGGGGCCAGCCTCTTGTTGTCCGCCTGTGAACATCACGAGGCCCATGAAGGCAAGCACCATCACACCGTCGTTAGTACCACCGTCGCGCGACAGGACGTCGCTTTGACGCGGGAATACGTCGCCCAAATCCATGCCCGACGCCACATCGAAGTGCGCGCCTTGGAACGGGGCTACCTGCAGGAGGTCCTGACTCAGGAAGGGGCTCGGGTGGCCGAGGGCGAAGTCCTCTTTCGCCTGAACCCCATTACCTTCCAAGCCCACCGGCAGCGGGCCGCCGCCGAAGCTCGCCTTGCCCGCCTCGAATACGAGAATGCGGCGCGACTTGGCAACAGCAACGTGATTTCCCCCGCCGAGGTAGCCCTCGCCGAAGCTCGAGCCGAACGGGCCCAGGCTGAGCTAGCCCTAGCGGAGGCAGAGCTCAACTTCACCACGCTCCGCGCCCCCTTCCCCGGCATCGTGGATCGCTTCCACGCCCAGGAAGGCAGTCTCGTGGAGGAAGGGCATCCCATCACCACCCTTTCTGACAACCGCACCATGTGGGTGTATTTCAACGTCCCCGAAGTGGAATACCTGACCTACATGGCCCGAGGCCTGGAAGTGGGCAAAGAGCGCGCCGAACTTCTGACCGCCGACGGTCGAACCTATCCCGTAGCAGGCACGGTGAGCGCGATTGAGGCGGACTTCAATAATCACACCGGCACCATTCCCTTCCGAGCCGACTTTCCCAATCCCACGGGCGTACTGCGCCACGGCCAGACCGGAACGGTGCGCCTCACCCAAACGGCGGAGAACGCCCTGGTCATTCCCCAGAAGGCCGTCTTCGAAATTCTCGATCAGCGCTTCGTTTTTGTGGTGGATGAGGCCTCCGTGGTGCATCAGCGTGCGATCCAGATTAGCGCTGAGGTCGAGGACCTCTTTGTGGTGCAGGACGGCCTCAGGGACGGCGAGGCCGTGATCATTGACGGGCTCCGGCATGTGAGGGACGGCGAGGCCGCCAAGGTACATGCCGTCAGCAGCCTTGAGGCCCTCGCGGACCTCAAGTGGGCGGCGGAGTAAGGCCATGTTCGCAAAAATCCTCCATCGCCCCGCCCTCGCGATTGTTATCTCGCTGATCCTTCTATTCCTCGGGGGGCTGTCCATCGCGCGCCTTCCCGTTTCCCAGTTTCCCGACGTCT
>JAURCQ010000205.1 GCA_030828335.1 Gammaproteobacteria bacterium | reverse complement strand
CACCGTGCTGTCCGGAGGACCCATCATGACCCCCGCAAAGCTAGCGCCGGAGGGGACCGTCAGGCGCCCCGTGAGAGGCTCCCCTTGGCTCCGGGCGCTCGGTAGGCCATGGGCCGGGAGGGTGTAGGCGCGCCCCGTGGAATCGAAGAAGACCAGAGGTTCGTTACTTTTCCCCCGCGCCATGTGGGCGAACTGATCGCCGCTGCGATAGGCCAGTTCCCGGGGATCGAGCTCGTGGCCCTTGGCGGCCCGCACCCAGCCCATCTCGGACACGATGACCGTAATGGGCTCGGAGGACAGGCGCTCTTCCTCGGTAAAGGCCCGCGCTTCCTCCGCCGCAACCAGCGGAGACCGGCGGTCATCGCCATAGCGCTCCGCTGCCTCCGCCAGCTCCTTGGCCAGGAGAGACCGCAGGCGCCGGGGGGACCCGAGGGTTTTCCCGAGATCGTCCTGCTCCGCCAGGAGGGCCTTTTGTTCTCCCTCAATTCGAATCTGCTCCAGGCGCGCCAACTGCCGCAGCCGCAGCTCGAGGATCGCATTGGCCTGGGCTTCCGTGAGGGAGAAGCGGGCCATGAGCGCCGCCTTCGGGGCCTCGGCCTCGCGGACAATTTTGATGACCTCATCGACGTTGAGATAGGCCACGAGCAGCGCGTCGAGCACGTGGAGCCGCTCGGCGATGCGATCGAAGCGATGCTGAAGCCGGCGTCGCACCGTGGCTTCCCGGAAGGTCAGCCATTCCGCCAACAGGGCCTTCAGGCCCCGCACCCCGGGCCGACCGTTGAGGCCCAGGACATTCATGTTGACCCGGTAGCTCCGCTCTAAGTCCGTGGTGGCGAAGAGGTGGCTCATGAGCCGGTCCGTGTCGATGCGCTTGCTCTTCGGCACCAGCACCAGCCGAAGCGGGTTCTCGTGATCGGACTCGTCCCGGAGATCCACGAGCATGGGCAGCTTCTTCGCCGTCATCTGCTGCGCGATCTGCTCCAGCACCCGAGCCGGCGAGCTCTGCTGGGGCAGGGCCGTGACAACAATTTCGCCGTCTTCCAAATGCCAAAGGGCTCGGGCTCGCACGCTGCCCCGGCCCGTCTCATAGATCGTCTTGAGCTCCTCCCGCGGGGTGATGATCTGCGCCGCGGTGGGGAAGTCCGGGCCCTGCACAAAGGCCAGGAGATCTTCCGTTTCCGCCTTCGGGTTCTCGAGCAGGTGCTGAGCCGCGGCAGCGACCTCCCGGGCGTTGTGCGGGGGGATATCTGTGGCCATGCCCACGGCAATGCCCGTCGCACCGTTCAACAGCACCACGGGGAGCCGGGCCGGCAAAGTTTTCGGCTCGTCTAAGGTGCCATCAAAGTTCGGCACCCAATCCACGGTCCCCTGGCCGAGCTCATCGAGCAAGAGCTCCGCAAAGCGCGTCAGCCGCGCCTCCGTGTAGCGCATGGCCGCAAAGGATTTGGGGTCGTCCGGGGCGCCCCAGTTTCCCTGCCCATCCACAAGGGGATAGCGATAGGAAAAGGGCTGGGCCATAAGGACCATGGCCTCGTAGCAGGCGCTATCCCCGTGGGGATGGAACTTACCGAGCACATCCCCGATGGTGCGCGCCGATTTCGCGTACTTGGCCGTGGCGTTGAGCCCCAGCTCGCTCATGGCGTAAACGATACGCCGCTGCACGGGCTTCATGCCGTCGCCCACGTGCGGGAGGGCCCGGTCGTTGATGACGTACATGGAGTAGTCGAGGTAGGCCCGTTCCGTATAGCTCCGGAGCGGCACCCGCTCAAAGCCGCCGTCGGTCGCCGGCATCATGGTTTCGTCGGTCATGCGCGTTCCTTAGCTAGCGGTCGAGTTCAGCTTGATCACCCTTGGCCTCAAGCCAAGCCCGGCGGTCGCTGGCCCGCTTCCGCGCGAGCAACATATCCATCAGTTCCCGGGTTTCCGCGTCCGAGTCCACGGTGAGCTGCACCAGGCGCCGGGTGTCCGGGACCATGGTGGTTTCCCGGAGCTGCATGGGATTCATTTCCCCCAGGCCCTTGAAGCGCTGCACCTGGATCTTGCCCTTCTTCGGCTCGGCCTCCAGCTGGGCGAGGCGCGCGTCCCGTTCGCTGGCATCGAGGGCGTAGTACACCGTTTTGCCTTGGTCGATGCGGAAGAGCGGCGGCATGGCCACGAAGACCCGCCCCGCTTCCACGAGGGCCGGGAAATGGCGCAGAAAGAGGGCGCACAGCAGGGTGGCAATGTGGAGCCCGTCGGAATCGGCGTCGGCAAGGATGCACACCTTGCCGTAGCGAAGCCCGGAAAGATCGCGGCTTCCCGGATCGACCCCCAGGGCCACGGCAATATCGTGCACTTCCTGGCTGGCGAGCACCTCCGCCGGGGCCACCTCCCAGGTGTTCAGAATCTTCCCGCGGAGGGGCATGACCGCCTGGAAGCTTCGGTCCCGGGCCTGCTTCGCCGAGCCCCCCGCGGAGTCCCCTTCTACGAGGAAGAGCTCCCCCCGCTCGAGATCATCACTGCTGCAGTCCGCGAGCTTGCCGGGCAGCGCCGGGCCCGCGGTGATGCGCTTCCGCGCCACCTTCTTGACGGCCTGAAGCCGACGCTGGGCACTGCGAATGGCGAGATCGGCAAGGGCTTCCCCCTCTGCCGTGTGCTGGTTTAGCCACAGGCTGAAGGCATCCCGGGCGACGCTGGTGGCGAAGGCCGCGGCCTGGCGGGAAGCCAGTCGCTCCTTGGTTTGCCCAGAAAACTGCGGCTCCTGCATCTTGTGAGAGAGCACGTAAGCGCAACGTTCCCAGAGATCCTCCGGGGCCAGCTTGAGCCCCCGGGGCAGAAGATTGCGCAGTTCGCAGAACTCCCGCAGGGCTTCCGTAAGCCCCGTGCGCAGGCCATTGACGTGCGTCCCCCCCTGCGCCGTGGGGATCAGATTCACGTAACTTTCCTGGAGCAGCTCCCCCCCTTCCGGCAGCCACTGCACCGCCCAGCTGATGGCTTCCGTGGGACCGGAGAACTCGTGGCAGAAGGGGCTTTCGGGACAGGTGGGCAGGCCCTGGGTGCCTTCCTCCAGGTAGGCCTTCAGACCGTCCTCGTAGCACCAGCGCTGGGGCGGCGTGCCATTCGCTTCGTCCGTGAAGAGGATTTCCAGCCCCGGGCAGAGCACGGCCTTGGCCCGCAGCATGTGCTGCAGCCGTTTTATGGAAAATTTCGGAAATTCAAAGTATTTGGGGTCCGGCCAGAAACGGATGGCGGTGCCGGTGTTTCTTTTGCCCACCGTGCCGGCGACTTTCAGATTGTG
>JAURCQ010000204.1 GCA_030828335.1 Gammaproteobacteria bacterium | reverse complement strand
GATTCAGAACCCCCTGGTGCTAAGGGCGCCAGAGGCAGGGCTGGTAACCGCCGTTCCCGCGAACGCCGGCGCTTTCCTGAAGGCGGGAAGCCCGCTGCTGAGCCTGACCGGCGCCGAAGGCCTTTGGCTTGAGGTGTTCTTCACTGCCGGCGCCCCGGGAAAGCTGTCCCCGGGAAGTGAGGTCAATATTTCCCTCCCCGGACGGGACCCGTTCCCCGTCTCCCTAGCCTGGATCGACCACACCCTGACCGCCGAGGCCCGATCCCTCCGAGGCCGCGCCACGATCACGGAGGCTGACGCGGTGGCCCTCGAGCTTCGCCCTGGGGAGACAGGCACCGCAGACCTTCGCTGGGCAAGCGAGAGCGCCGTAAAACGCATCCCCCTCGGCGCGATTTTGCCCGGACTAAACGGCGAGCCCGATCGCGTATTAAAAGCCATCGGTGACGACCGCTTTATGCCGACACCCGTGCACCTTGGAGCGCGAGGCCATCGCTATGCAGAGGTGCTCCATGGGCTCGCCCTAGGGGATCAGGTCGTGGCCCAGGGCACCTTCCTCCTTGAAGCAGAAGCCAACCGCGCCGCGGAGCTGGCCCGCCTAACGCCGGAGTCGGATCACAGCACCATGGATCACAGCACCATGGATCACGGGGAGGCTTCGCCATGATCCGCGCCCTCCTCGCGCTCGCGCTTCGGGAGCGCGCCGCCACCCTGCTGCTGGCGCTGCTGCTGGCGGCTGCTGGTGCTGTCAGCCTTCGCCAGCTGCCGATGGATGCGCTGCCGGATCTCTCGGAAGTGCAGGTCATCGTGAAGGCACAGTTTCCCGGACAGAGCCCGAGGGATGTGGAGGACCAGCTCACCTATCCCTTGAGCGCTTCCCTGCTCGCCGTGCCTGGGGTCAAAGATGTGCGCGCCTTCTCCTTCTATGGCGATGCGTTTCTTTACGCCCTGTTTGAAGAGGGCACCGATCCTTACTGGGCCAGATCACGAGTGGGAGAGGTTCTTGCGGAAGCGCAGAGCCGCCTTCCGCCCAGCGCCACCGCAAGCCTTGGCCCCGACGCCAGCGCCCTTGGCTGGGTGCTGGCCTATGCCCTGGTGGATGAAACCGGCCAGCAGGACCTCACGACCCTTCGCCGCTTTCAAGAGGAATTCCTGCGCTACGAACTCCAAAGCCTGCCGGGCGTTGCCGACGTTGCAGTCGTGGGCGGCTATGAGGACGTCATGGAGGTGATTGCTGACCCGGAGCGCCTCGCGGCCCAGAACCTTTCCCTCGAGCAACTGGTCAGCGCGGTGCGAAGCGCCAGTTTCGAGCAAGGTGCATCGCTCATGGAGCTTGGGGAACGGGAGTTCCTCATCCGAGCCGATGGACGGCTGGACGATCTGGAGGCGCTGGCAGCCCTGCCCCTTCGGGTGACCCGAGCGCAGGGGGACGTGCGCGTGGGTGACGTGGCCCGGGTTCAGCGCGGCGTGGCGGCCCGTCGCGGAATCGCCGAGCTCAATGGGGAAGGGGAGGTCGTCGGCGCCTTCGTCATCATGCGCCAGGGCGCGGACGTCCTGGCCACCATCGATGCGGTGAAGGCGCGTTTGAAAGCGCTCGAGGCAAGCCTGCCGGCGGGCGCGGAGATCCGCCTGACCTACGATCGCTCTGCCCTCATCGAACGGTCCGTCGCTACGCTCTGGGAGCTCCTGGGCAAGGAACTGCTCATCGTCACCCTGGTGCTCGCCTTCTTCCTGCGCCGCCTACGCCCCCTTGGGGTCACGCTGGTAAGCCTGCCCCTTGGCTTTCTGGCGACGTTCTTGTTGCTCCGCGCTCAGGGGATCACGCTCAACGTCATGGCCCTCGGCGGCCTCGCCGTGGCCATTGGTGCCATGGTCGATGCCGCGATCGTGCTCATTGACCGCGCTCAGCAGCGCTTAGATGCCCTGGGGCCCAGCGCCGATGCGCCGGCACGGTGGAACGCTGTGCGCGAGACGGCCTTTGACCTGGGCCCGACACTGTTCACCTCCATGGCGATTATCACCCTCTCCTTCCTGCCGATTTTTGCCCTCGAAGGGCAGGAGGGTCGGCTCTTCGGCCCCCTGGCGATCACCAAGACCTGGGCCATGGCGGCCTCGGCAGTGCTGTGCGTAACCGTTCTCCCCATTCTCGTGGGGCTTTTCCTCCGGCCCCGGACCACACCGCCCAGGGTCAAAGCGCTAAGCACACCCTCCCCCCTCCGTCCTTCCGGGCTGCTTGCCTTGGGCCTTCGAAACCCCCGAGGCGCGCTTGCGGCGGGCCTTCTCCTCTCTCTGAGTGCGCTCTATCCGGCCCTCGAGATGGATAGCGAATTCCTTCCCCCGTTCAATGAAGGGGATCTTTTGTACATGCCGACCATTGATCCGGGGCTATCGCCGGGGGCTGCGGCCAGCGTGCTGCAGCAAACGGATCGGCTGCTGAAGGCCGTACCGGAAGTCGCTCAAGTTTTTGGTAAAGCTGGCCGAGCCAACACCGCCACCGATCCCGCCCCCCTGGGCATGTTCGAAACGGTGATTCAGTTGAAGCCTGAAGCGGAGTGGGGGCCGGGGCGAGACCGGGCTGCCATCGAAAGGGATCTGAAACAGCAGGTCACCATGGCCGGGCTATCAAATGCCTGGACGCAACCCATCCGCGCCCGCATCGACATGCTCTCCACGGGCATGCAATCACCCCTGGGGCTAAAGTTCTCGGGCCCGGACCTCGCGATCCTGGCCGATCTGTCCCAGGCGGCTGCCGCTCGCCTCGCGCCCATCGCCGGGCCCGCCGCGGTTTATGCGGAACGCAGCGTTGCCGGTCGCTACCTCACCCTGGACCTCAAGGACGATGCGGCTGCGCGCTACGGTGTTACGAGCCAGGGCATCACCACCGTACTGGCGGAGACGCTAGGAGGGCGAACCCTGGGCACGGTGATCGATGGACGACGGCGTACCAGCCTTCGTGTTCGCTTGGACGAACACTATCGAAGCAGCCCGGAGGCCCTGGCCGCCCTACCCCTAACCCTGCCTTCGGGGCAGAGGGTTCGGCTGGACGCGATAATGGATTTACGCCTGGAAAGTGGCCCCGCCATGATCAAGAGCGAAAATGCCCTTCCCCAGAGTTGGGTGTTCATCAATCCCGGCGCTATGGCCACCAGCGCCTTCAAGACCCAGGCCGAGGACCGCCTTCGTAACCTCGATCTACCGCCGGGCTACAGCTGGCGCTGGAGCGGTCGCTTTGCGGAGTGGGACCGAGCTAAGGCGCGGCTTCTCCAGCTTGGCGCGCTGACGGTCGTGCTTATTGCTCTGCTGCTTTGGCTTCAGAGCCACCGGCTAGAGACGGTGGTCCTTCCGCTGG
>JAURCQ010000203.1 GCA_030828335.1 Gammaproteobacteria bacterium | reverse complement strand
CCACCATGATGTGGCTGAACATGCTGCGACTCTCCCAACGCGTTAAGTGGAGGCCAGAGCATAAGCGTCCTGCGCCAGGGCTCCAAGGGTTATGGTGTCGGCCCTGGGGCCGGAGTAGGCTGAGATCCTCCACAAACCTTCGCGGGGAGGCGAAGCCCATGACCAAAACCATGCTCGATACGGGAACGGAGGATCTCAAGGCCTGGGAGGGCGAGGGCATCCTTCACATCACCCTCAACCGGCCCCAGGCCCGCAATGCCATGTCAGGCCCGATGAATCAGGCCTTCGGCAAAATGCTGGCCTACGGCGAGGAGAGCGCGAGCGTTCGCGTCATCGTCGTCACCGGCGCCGAGGGGGCCTTTTGCGCTGGCGGCGATGTGAAGGGCATGGCGGGCAGCGGCGATGGGGGCTCCACGGCGGCGGCGGAAGCGACCCTGGACGAGCGCATCCACGCTCAGCGCCTGAACCAGCGGGCCACGGCGGGGCGCATGTACCTCATGCCGAAGCCCGTCATTGCGAGCTTGCCTGGCGCCGCGGCGGGGGCGGGCATGTCCCTGGCCCTTGCTGCGGACCTTCGCATCATGGCCGAGAACGCCTTTATCACCTCGGCCTTTGCCAAGGTGGGCTTTAGCGGCGATTACGGCGGGACCTTCTTCCTGACCCAGCTCGTGGGCAGTGGGAAGGCGAGGGAGATCTACTACCTATCCGACCGTCTCGATGCGCAGGAATGCCTACGGTTGGGCCTCGCGAACGCAGTGGTGCCGGCGGAGGCCCTGGAGGAAGAGACCTTGGCGCTAGCGCGGCGCCTCGCCGCCGGTCCCCCGGCGGCCTACCGCTACATGAAGGAGAACCTCAATCGTGCGGCCGAGGGCGCCGATGCCCTGAGCTGCATGGATCTTGAGGCTACCCATCATGTGCATACGGGGCTTACGGAGGATCACCGGAACGCAGCGGCGGCCTTCGTAGAGAAACGCGTGCCCGTGTTTACGGGGCGCTAAGGCCCCGCGCCCGGGCGAGGAGGGCACGCCCTTCCGCCCGGGATCGAAGGCGTAGCCAGCGCGGCCCCTTGGGGTCCTGGGTTAGCTCGCCCATCGCCTCCCCGTAGCGCCGCCGAATCCGCCGAAGATTCTGGAAGGACCACAGCAAAATTGAGTCTTTCGACAGAAAGGCGCGACGCAGCGACTCCCGGTTCCCATGGCGCCAGAGCCGCACGTTCCCCAAGCTGCGCTTTAAGGTCCGGAGGAAGACCTGCCAGAGCACGCGGGGGTAGGGGGGATCGATCCAAACCACGAGGGTGGCGCGAGCCCATTTCAGGGCCCGGGTGCGGTCGTAGTTTCCATCGAGAACCCAGCGAGGTTCGGCAAGGGCCGCGGACAGGCGCGGCAGAAAGGTTTCGTCGGGGGTGGGGGTCCAGTTTGGACCCCAGAAAAGATCATCAATTTCCACCACGGGCTGGCCGAGGGCCTGGGCTAGGGCTCGGCCCAGGGTCGATTTCCCGCTGCCGCTGCTGCCCACCAGGTTTACCCGGTCGAAGTCCGACCGGGTGAGGTCGGCAAGGGTGTTCTCGAAGGTGGGCGATTCCCCCTTAGGCATCGCTGCCTTGGGTTTCGGCGATCCACCGATCCACCCGTGCTTCGAGGAGCGTGAGGGGCATGGCGCCGCCGCCGAGGATGGTGTCGTGGAAGGCTCGAATATCGAAGCCGTCCCCAAGGGCAGCCTCCGCTTTCCGCCGAAGGGCTTGGATGCGCAGCATGCCGATCTTGTAGCCCGTGGCTTGCCCCGGCATGACGATATAGCGCCGCACTTCGGAGCGCGCCTGCGCTTCCGTGATCGGACCATTGTCGAGGAAGTAGGCGTTGGCTTCCTCCTCGGTCCAGCCCTTGGCGTGGAGCCCCGTGTCCACCACGAGGCGGATGGCGCGCCACATCTCCGAGCCCAGGCGCCCGAACTCCGAGTAGGGGTCCACGTAGGTGCCGTCGATTTCCGTGGCGAGCCACTCGGCGTAGAGGCCCCAGCCTTCCGCATAGGCGTTGAAGTTGGTCTGGGTCCGGAAGGTGGGAAGGCCCTCGAGCTCCTGGGCGATGGCAATCTGCATGTGATGACCTGGGAGCCCTTCGTGGTAGGCGATGACCTCCAGCTCGTGCTTGGGCATGGCGTTCATGTCCGAGAGGTGGGCGTAGTAAATGCCCGGGCGGGAACCGTCGAGGGCCGCGGGGTAGTAGTGCTGGGCGGCGCCGTCCTGCTCCCGGAAGGGCTCCACCCGGCGCACCACGAGGTCCGCCTTGGGCAGGATGCCAAAGTAGTCCGGGAGCCGCGCCTTGATGCGCTCGATGGCCGCCGTGGCCTCGTCGAGGTAGGCCTGGCGGCCGGCGTCCGTATTGGGGAAGTAGAAGCGCTCATCCCCGGTTGCGCCCCGGAGCATGTCGAAGAAGGCTCGAAGATCCCCCTCAAAGCCCACTTTTTCCTTGATGATTTCCATTTCCCCCCGGAGCCGGGCGACCTCGGCGAGGCCGATCTCGTGGATTTCATCGGCGGTGAGCTTCGTGGTGGTGTGCCGGCGCAGCAAGTAGTTGTAGTAGGCGCCGTCGTCGTTGCGGCTCGAAAGGCCGGTGACCGGGCCTTCCGCCTCCGGCAGTTCGCTTTGGGCCCAGGCCAGCAGGCGCGCATAGGCCGGGGCAAGCCCCTCGGTCAGAGCGAGGCGCGCCTCCTGCCGATAGCGGCGCGCGTCCTCTTCGGAGATCTGCTCATCCTTAAGGAGCGTTGCCACTTCGCTTTCAAAGTCCGCCCACAGATCCGAGGCCTCGCCTTCCGTGAAGGGCGCGCCGGTGACGACCTTTTCCGCCTGCTCCATAACCCCCTCGAGGGCAAAGGCGGGGGTTTCAAGGCCCTGGGCGGCAGCGGCCTCGGCGCGATCGATCATCTGATTCAGCGCTCGGCCCCCTTCCCGATAGCGGGCGATCAGCCCCTCAAGATCCAGGGGGCTCGCCACGGTGTGAAAGCTGATGAGCAGGGTCGGCAGGAAGGACTGGGCCCCATTCATCTGATCGAACTGATAGTCCGCCAGGCGGAAGGCGGCGCCGTCTTGGGCCCGCTCGTTCTGATAGACCCAGAGGTCCCAGGAGTCCTTCAAGTGCTGAGGCAGGGTGTCGTAGTCGAAGTTGGCCTTGAGGTCCTCCACCGTTCCCGGAAGCCAGGCCAGTTCTGCTTCCTCCGCGGCGAGGGAGAGATCATCGATTTCCCCTTGCCGGTATGATTTTTTTACATCGATGCATTCAACAATTTTCATTTCCAAACTCCCAACCGAATTGACATTGAAGATTGATCCGCCGGCTTCCACCCTTCGGGTAGAAC
>JAURCQ010000202.1 GCA_030828335.1 Gammaproteobacteria bacterium | reverse complement strand
CGACGGAGGCCTCCGTTTCCTCGATCACCGTCTCGAGATCCTCCGGCGCCGTGGCATCGAGAAGGCGCCCCTGGGCCCAGCCCCCGGCGTCTCGGATCTCCGTTACCGCGGCGTCGAGCCCGGCCTGATCCGTGCGACGGCACAGCACGGCGCGATAGCCCTCGGCGGCAAAGCGTTTCCCCGTGGTGGCGCCAATGCCGGCGCCGGCGCCCAGGACCAGAATCACGGGCGTCTCTGCGGTAGAGTTCATGGCGTGCTCTCCTTAGCCAGTGCGCCGCGCGGTGACGGCGTGTTCAGGGAGCTTACGGGTTTTTACGGGAGGAGGGTGCTATGCCACGGCTCAAGCAAGCAGGGCGGGAGATGGGGAATCCCTATGCCAATCAAATTTTCGATCTGCTATTTGGCGATCGGGACCCCCTAACGGCGCCGGGCACGGCCACGGGGACGCCGGGGAACTGGTGGACCGTCTTCAATATCGTCCCCGACGCCTTCGCCCACACCACGGACGGCTTTCGCTTCTACCGGGATCCGAAGCGGGTGATTGATCCTAAGCTTCGGGAGCTCGGGCAGCTCCGGGCGGGCTACCTCGTGGGTTCGCAGTTTGTGTATTCCCAGCACTGCAAGGCGGCCCGGGAAGTGGGGCTGACGGAGGAACAGATCCAGGGCTGTCGGCACTGGTCCGTGGCCGACTGCTACAGCCCCGTGGAGCGGGCGGCGCTGGCCTACACCGATGCGCTGGTGCTCGAGCGGGGCCGGGTCGATGACGGGGTTTTCGAAGCGCTTCAGGTGCATCTTTCCGACGAGGAGATCCTCGAGTTCACCTACATCACCTGCACCTACATGATGCACGCCATCATGAGCCGAGCCCTTCGCCTCGAGTACGATGATGTAGAGGATCCGGTGGTGGAGATCGCTGCTCCAGGGGATGGGGCCCAGGACGTGATGTCCATGGTGGATACGGACTAAAGGGTCAGGGTGATGGTGGCCCGGAGCTGTCGGGGCTCGAAGCGCTTGAAGTGAAGATCTTCGACCCCCTCCTCTGGCTCGCCGGGAAGGCGCGAGGCGTAGAAGTAGTCGATGTCGTGATCCTCGGCATCCAGGGCATTGAGCACATCCAGCTGGGCCCGGAGCCGAGGCCAGCGCCAGCCCAGGGCGAGATTCACGAGCGTTGAGCCCCGGGATTTCACCGTGTTGTCTTCCGTAAGGGGATAGGCGCCGAGGTGGCGAAGGCGCAGGGTGGCGAAGGGCCCCTGGCTTGGCGCGTAGCTGAGCGTGCTGCTGGCTACGAAGGGCACGGCCCCCGGGATGCGATTGCCCTCCGGTGCGTTGCCTTGGAAGCGACCATGGGTCCAGGACAGGTCTGCCTCGAGGCGCCAGGCCGGCGTCAGCTGCCAAAAGTTATTGAACTCCACACCCCAGCGTTCGCTGCCCCGGGTGGCCTCGGTGTTGCCCGCGTCGCCCACGAACAGGAGCTCGGAATCCAGGTCAAGCTGCCACAGCGCCAGCGCGCTGTTAAAGCCAGGGCGGGGGCTCCACTTCACCCCCAGCTCGCCGCCGGTGCTGGGTACGAGGGGATCCACGGGGGTCGCGGCGTCGCCGCTTTGGGGGTCGATGCGGAGGGTCATGCCCCGGGCATCGTTGGAATGAAAGCCCCGGCCAATGCTGAGGTAAGCTTCGAGGGTTTCGCTGGGGGAAAAGATTAGGCTTGCCTTCGGGCTCAGCTGGCTTTCCCGAGCTCCGCCGCTGTTCCGGCGGTCCGCGGCCCGCACGGAAAAGTCGTAATGATCAGCCCTCAGCCCAAAAACGCTGCGCCACCGGGGCGAGAGGGTGAAGGCACCCTCATAGAAAAGGGCGACGCTGGTTTGGTCGACGGCGTCGTCGCGGAAGCCTTCCTGGCGCTGGCGGGCCATGGTTCGGTAGAGGCCCACGTTGTCGATGGCGTCGTGACGCGCCTCGATGCCGAGCCGCTGGGTGAGGGGCCGGTCTTCGCCCCAGCTGAAGGTGCCTTGGCCTCCGGCAATGCGCCGATCATCAAGCTGTTCGAACTGATCGCCGCGCGCCGCATCGTCGAGGCCGTAGGTGAAGTTTGACCACAGGCGAAGGCGGTAATCGATCACATAGGCTTCCGTGGTCCACACCCCGAGATCGGTCCGTCGGGTTCCGTCCGCCCCCAGGCTAAAGCGGTGGGAGCGTCCTCCCAGGGCAGGATCGAGGGTGCCGAGGGGGTGAAGCGTTCCCCTAGCCACTGCTCGGGCGGGGATTTGATCGGCGCTGTGCCAGCGGCTTTGATAGCCCCGGGCGTGAAGGCGCCAGCGGCCCTCCTCCGTTTCCCTAGAGAGGGAAAGCTGTCCGTTCAGCTTCTCGAGGTTCTCTTCAACATCCCGCCAGGGGCCGTCGTAGCGCACGGCCTCAAGCGCGCCGGTCAGTAGCGATTCTTGCTCCCGGCTGGCCATGGCGAGGAGTCGCTCATAGCCGTTGCTGCCCGCGCTGACGCTGACCGTCGGTGCATCGATGCGCCTGCGCGTTTCAAGGTGCACGCCGCCGGCGGAGGAGAAATCCCCCAGCTCGGCGTGGTAGGGACCCTTCACGAAGCGCAGCTGGTCGATCATCTCCGGGATGAGAAAGTTTATGTCCGTGTAGCCCTGGCCATGGCCGTGGCTGCGAAGATTGACCGGCATGCCGTCCACCCAGGTGGCGAAGTCCGTGCCGTGATCGAGGTTGAACCCGCGGAGAAATAGCTGATTCGACTTCCCTGCGCCGCTGTGCTGGGTGACCACCACGCCCGGTATTGCCTCAAGCACATCGCCAGGGCGCAGGAGGGGCCGCAGGGCCAGATCTTCTGCGCCCACCACGCCCTCTGAGGCGGAACGGGCGAGGCCAAGGAGTGGCGTTTTCCGTCCTTCGACGACGACTTCCTCCAAGGCGCCGGGGGCCGCCATGGCAGGGAGGCAGAGGCTCGCGAGCAGCAAGGCGTGAAGGGCATGGCGCATGGGCGTTCGCTTCATCGTGGCTAGGAGGCGTAAGCGCTGTTAGCTTAAGGGACACGTACACATCATGCCGATAAAAAATGGGGAGAAAATATGGCCGCTTACGATCCCACGAAGGACCCCCGTCTTGATCCGCGGGTGGTGCCCTTTCTTCAGCTGATGGAGGGTATGGGGGGCAATCTCGGAGGCGATATCGCTGATCGGGAGAGCTACGTTGCGGAGGCCAACACGCCGGAGGCCCTGGCCGCTTCGGAGGCCTTTGCGGGCATGGATGACTTGGCTGCGGTACCCGCAGAGGGGCTACGCTCCGAGGTTCTCGAGTTCACCTCCAGTCCCGACGGCAACACCATCAAGATGAACTAC
>JAURCQ010000201.1 GCA_030828335.1 Gammaproteobacteria bacterium | reverse complement strand
CGATCACCTTGAAGGCGTCCCCACCGGCCCGAGCCATTTTCCGTTCAATACTAGGGTCGATCCCCCGGGCAAGCTTTGCGCGCATCTCATCCAACATGCGTCGGGCTTCAGCTAGCGAGAAGTCGGGCCATCGCCCAAGGAAGGCGTCCTTCTGGCGACCATCAGGAGTGCGATAACGGAAGTACCAGGACTTGGCCCCCTTGGGTTCCACCCAGAGGGAGAGGCCTTGCGCGTCAGCGTATTTGACCCGCTTAGCCTGGGGACGAAGGTTCTTGATCTTGGTTTCAGTCAACATGGCGATCCCCACACGCAAAAGGAATCCCCACCGCAGTCCCCACAAAATGGTGGGCTTCAGTGGGATGTTGCGAAACATTGTGAGACAAAAAGCCTCCGTTCCGCGAGGCTTTTCAGCCACTTACGGACAAACGGAGACTTTCTGGGACAAGATATGGCGGAGCGGACGGGACTCGAACCCGCGACCCCCGGCGTGACAGGCCGGTATTCTAACCAGCTGAACTACCGCTCCGGAACTGGCTTGGTGGGTGTTACAGGGGTCGAACCTGTGACCTTCGGCTTGTAAGGCCGACGCTCTCCCAACTGAGCTAAACACCCTCCCGAATATCGAGAGACGCGCATCATACCTGCTCACCCCTCGGTGTCAACGCGAAATCGCCCTGCGTGACGAAAAGATGATACCCCCCCTGCCCTAGGCAGGGAAATGCCCTATTTTCCCGGGTAAAGATTCCCGGCACAGTAGGGGTACGGGCATCACAAGGGGAGACAACCATGGCCGGACAATTCGTTGAAATTCGTGACTACACCATCGAGCCGCAGTGGTGGGACGCCTACAAAAAGTGGCTTATCGAGGACGGCGCGCCGTGCCTCAAGCGCAAGTTCGACATCATCGATTTCTGGATTTCCGGAGACGTGGAGGCTGAGGTCTCGGGCTCGGACCCCAAACCCTCCCCCCATGGCCAGCCCCAGGTGTGCTGGATTATTCGCTGGGCGAACAAGGCCGCCCGAGATGCGGGCTTTGCGGGGCTTATGAAGGACGAGGAATGGCAGGCGGTGTGGGCGAAGCACCCAAACCCCAATGCTTACCTGCAGATGAACGGCCGCTTCATGGAGTCGGTCTAGCGCGGCGGAAGCTTCTCGAGGGCCGTAAGGTCCTCGCTTAAGCTTTCAAAGCGGGCGCTCAGCACCGTCTGAGCGTCCAGCAGGGCCTGGTTATAAACCGCCGGACCCAGGCGTTCGAGCACGAAGTCGAGCAGGAACTCCCCGTCAAACTGCCCGAGGGGCGTTTTCAGCTCCTCGTCCATAAAGGCTCGCAGCTCGCTCAGCAGCGCGTCCCGCGCAGCCTTTTCCAATTCCACGACTGCCATTGCCGTTCTCCCCTAGCCTAGGGCTCAGGGGACCCCAGAGGAACGGAAAAGGCAAGGCTTAGAAGGAACGGGTGCAGGAGGACCCTGCGAAGAATATGGTCGGGGCGGCCGGATTTGAACCGACGACCACCACACCCCCAGTGTGGTGCGCTACCAGGCTGCGCTACGCCCCGAGAAGGTCGCGAAGTGTAAACGATGTGGGCCTAGGGGAACATCCCCTAGGGGGCCTTTAATACGGCTAAAACCTCTTCCAGCTCCACGATGGACTGGCGAATGAGCTGGCGATAGGCGGTGTTGTCGTCCGACCCTTCCTGCCCTTCCAGGCGCTGCCGTGCCCCACCGATGGTGAAGCCCTGCTCGTACAGCAGGTCGCGTATTTGGCGAATGATGATGACGTCGCCGCGCTGATAGTAGCGACGATTCCCCCGGCGCTTGACGGGCTTCAGCTGGGGAAACTCCTGCTCCCAGTAGCGAAGCACGTGGGGCTTCACATCACATAGCAGGCTGACTTCCCCAATGGTGAAGTAGCGCTTGCCGGGGATCGGCGGGAGCGTTTTATTATCACTGGGTTCCAGCATAAGCCTCTACCCGCGCTTTCAGTTTTTGCCCCGGGCGGAAGGTCACCACACGCCGTGCAGAAATGGGAATTTCTTCGCCGGTCTTCGGATTCCGCCCGGGACGCTGCTTCTTGTCCCGAAGGTCGAAATTTCCAAAGCCCGACAGCTTTACCTGTTCGTTACGCTCGAGGGAGCCGCGAATCTCTTCGAAGAAGAGTTCGACGATTTCCTTGGCTTCCCGCTTATTTAGGCCGAGTTCCTCAAAAAGGCGGTCGGCCATGGCCGCTTTGGTAAGCGTTTCGTTCATGATGCGTTTTGTTTTCGACCCCATCCCTTGTTCGGGAAGAGTGGCCTATGTCGCGCACCATTTCAATAAGGCGCGGAGAATTTCTCGGAAATTCAGGGTGTTCCGGGATAATCCGGAAGAATTAATAAGCTTCTCTAATCGGCGAGCCAGTGCTGCGCGAAATCCGCAAGGAAAGGCTCCAAATCGCCCTTAGGCAGGGCGTTCACGCCCCCCGCCCCTGCACGCCCACCCCCCGTTGGCCAACGGCGACAGAGCGCATCTGCGCCGCTCTGCTGGCGTTTGGGGGCGCGAATGCTGATACGCCAGGTGCCGTCGGCGCTGGCCGTCACCACGGCGTGAGCCCGGTCGGGATAGTCATTTGCCAAGGCGTTGCCATAGACGCCGGAAACTCGCCGGGCCCAGGGCGCATCGGGAAGCAGCAAGGCCGCCGCCGCGGGCGTATCCACCAGCAGCTCCGCCGCCTCCGCCTGGGCCATATCCTCCGCATAGCCCGTGGCCAGCGTGGCATAGGGTCCGGAACCATCGGCCAGGGCATCGCGCGGATCGGCGTAGGGCAGCAGGGCCTTAAAGAGCGCCGCAGGGTGGAAGTGCAAATCCTCCAGGGCGGCGCCGTAGCCGTTGTAATTGATGCACACGCCAAAGTGGGCCAGGGCGTCTAGGGTTTTGCCATCAAGGCCCAGGGGCTCCGCGGCCTTCCGCGCCGCGTCATTTAAGTTATCCCCAAAGGCGGCGGTGACGGCCCAGGGCAGAAAGCGCCCCCCAAGCATTTCGTTCACCAGCAAGCTCGTGCAGCAGCTGGCATCGGTGTTGATGTGCGCCGTCAGATTCTCGTGCTGGGGAATCTCCCCCGGGAAGTGGTGATCGACGTAGGTGACCTTGGCTCCGGCCGCCAGGGCGGCATCTAGCGCTGCTCGGTTCGTATCCATGGAGACATCGAGCACCGTGATCTCGTCTCCGGGCATTGCGGCGACCTGCTTTAGCAGGTCGATATCACGCTTTACCCCGGTGATAAGCGTGCTCTCCACCGGCGTCGCCAGGCGCAGCTGAAGCAGGGCGCAAATGCCGTCCGCGTCCCCGTTGAATACGTCGTAGCGAGCCATGAGGCCTCCTAGC
>JAURCQ010000200.1 GCA_030828335.1 Gammaproteobacteria bacterium | reverse complement strand
CGTTCGGCACACCGTGGATCTACCTGTTTTGCGCAAGGACTTTATCCTGGACGCGTACCAGGTGTTCGAGGCCCGGGCCGCCGGCGCCTGGGTTCATGTCGATGGGGCCTTCGGGCTTTGGGCTGCTGCGGCGCCGCCCCTTGCCGCGCTCACCGCTGGGCACGAGCAGGCTCATTCCTGGAGCGTGGATGCGCACAAGACGCTGAACGTGCCCTACGACAGCGGTATCGCCCTCTGCGCCGATCCGGAGGCGCTCTTTGCGGCCCTGGGGGCGGAAGGGGCCTACCTTCCGTCGGGGACGGCGGGGGTGCTCGGGCTGAATCGCGATGGGCTGCGCTACGGGCCCGAAATGTCCCGCCGGGGTCGGGTGGTGGAGCTTTGGGCGGCGCTGAAAAGCCTCGGTGCCGAAGGCGTCGCGCAGCTGGTTTCCCAGCTTCACGAGCGCGCCAGCCAGCTTCGCGACACCCTCGCGGAAGCCGGTTTTTCCGTGCTCAATGACGTGGTGTTCAATCAGGTGCTGGTAGACGTCGGGCCGGACGCCGACGCGTTTGCGGCCGCCGTGCGGGAGAGCGGGGAGGCCTGGGCCGGGGCCTCCCGCTGGTTCGATCAGCCCGTACTGCGCCTAAGCGTTTGCAGCTGGGTGACCTCAGAGGACGACATCGCCCGCACCGTGCGGGCGATGGTTCGGTGCCGCGAGGCTCAGGCCTAGGCCCGGGTTTAAGCCAGCCGCAGAGCGTCGTTTAGGGGCAGTTCGGTCAAGCGCTTGCCCGTGGCTCGGTAGAGGGCGTTGGCCACGGCGGGGGCAATGGGCGGCAGCCCCGGCTCCCCGACCCCCGTGGGGGCTTCCTGGCTTTCCATGATCACCACTTCGACCGTCGGCGCTTCGTTGATGCGCAGAATGGGGTAGTCGTGGAAGTTGCTTTGCTTCACGGCGCCCCCTTCGAAGTCGAGCTTGCCGTGGAGCGCTGCCGTGAGGCCGTACATGATCGCCCCTTCCATCTGGGCCCGGACGATGTCCGGGTTGATGGCGAGGCCGCAGTCCACGGCGCAGAACACCCGGTGCACGCGAATCGCGCCATTTTCCACGGACACCTCGGCCACCTGGGCCACCGAGGTGGCGAAGGAGTGGTGTGCGGCGAAGCCCAGGTGCCGCCCCGGCGCTGGGGTCCAACCGTTCCACGCTTCCTGAGCCTTGGCCACCACGGCGGCGAGGCGCGGGTTGTGCTCCAGATGCGCCAGGCGGAACGCCACCGGGTCTTGCCCCGCGGCCTCGGCGAGGGCGTCCATGGTCACTTCCTTGGCGAAGGCCGTGTAGGAATGGCCGACGGAGCGCCAGAAGGTCACGGGAATGCCGTGCTCCTTCGTGGCGTGGTGCACGGCAAGGTTCGGAACGGCGTAATCCTCATAGAGCCCCTCGATGCTCGAGTGATCCACCACCCAGCCCTGGTGGAGCCGATCGGTCAGGCCCACCATGAAGTCCACCACGCCGTCGGGCATGCCGGGGAGGAGGGCCGGAAGGGAATTGCGGATCGTTTCCGGCGTGATGTTCGACCCGGCGCGCGCCGCATCCCAGGCCGCTAGTCGGCCGTCGTCGTCGAGGCCAGCGCGGATGCGCAGGAGGGAGGCGGGGCGATAGAGGCCGCCGCGAAGGTCGTCCTCCCGGGTCCAGAGCAGCTTGATGGGCGTGCCCGTGGCCTTGGAGATTTGCGTCGCCTCCACCACGTGGGTGAGCGTGCCCCGGCGCCCGAAGCCGCCCCCGAGGTAGGTTTGGTGCACCATGACCTGAGCCGGTTCGAGCCCCGCATGGCGCGCCACGAGGGCGCCCGCGGGCCCCGGGCCTTGCGTACCGGCCCAGAGTTCGGCGCTATCGCCCTTCACGTGCACCACGGCGCTCATGGGCTCCATGGGCGCGTGGGCCAAGAAGGGCGCCCAGAACTCGAGATCCACGGTCTTGGTCGCCCCATCCAGAGCAGCGGCCACATCGCCGGTGCTTTCCGCTTCCTCTCCGCCCGCGGCAAGGGCTTCCGCGTAGTCGGCGCGGAGGCTCGCGGTGGTCGCGCCGTCTAGCGGTGAAGCGGACCACTCCACGGTCAGGGCTTCCGCCCCCTTCTTCGCCTGCCAGAAGTGCTCTGCCACTACGGCGACGCCGGTGGCGATCTCCACCACCGTGCGCACCCCGGCCACGGCCTTGGCGGCGCGATCATCGAAGCGCACGACCTTCGCCCCGAAGACCGGCGGCCGCACCACCACCGCGTGCTCCATGCCGGGCACGTCGATGTCGATGCCGTAGACCGCTTTCCCCGTGGCCTTCACTTCGCCGTCGAGGCGGGGGAAGGCCGTGCCGATCCAGCGGTAGTCCGCGGCGTCTTTGAGGTCCACGGTTTCGGGCACGGGCAGGGTGGCTGCGGTGCTCAGGAACTGGGCGTAGGGGTAGCGGTTCTCACCGTGCACGATCATGCCGTCGTCCGTGGTGAGGGCGCTTTCCGAAACGCCAAGGTCTTTGGCTGCCGCAGCGAGGAAGAGGGCGCGCATCTGACACCCCACGGTCATGAGGGGCGTGAAGTGCGCCGCCACGGAGGTGCTGCCCCCGGTGACCTGGAAGCCCATGGCGGGGTTCGCATAGTCCGGGTGGGCCCCGGCCAGCGCCACCGTAAGGCGCTGGGGCGCCATATCCAGGCCTTCCGCGACGATGGTGGTGAGTCCCGTGGTGACCCCCTGGCCCATCTCGTCCCGGGGGCAGTAGAAGTGCACCGCGCCATCGGCGGTGAACTTCAGGAACGCGTTGGGCACGAAGTCCCCGCTTTCCCGGGGCACGGGGAGGCTCGGGGGCGTGCTGCAGCCCGGGAGCGTAAAGGCTACGAGAAGACCGCCCCCGGCGAGGGCACTGTGGCGGAGGAAGCTACGGCGGCTGAGCGTGCTCATGCGGATACCTCCTCGGCCATGGCATTGGTGAAGAGGGCATCCTGCGCCAGGGTGGCTGCGGCGCTTTGGATCGCGTTCTTGATGCGTGGATAGCAGCCGCAGCGGCAAATGTTGCCGGCCATGGCCGTTTCAAGTTCCGCTTCCGTGGGATTGGGGTTGGCTTCGAGGAGGGCTGCCGCGGCCATGATCTGCCCCGACTGGCAGTAGCCGCACTGGGAAACGCTCTCCGCGACCCAGGCCGCTTGGAGCGCCGCGCCCACCCCTTCCGGATCCAGGCCCTCGATGGTGGTCACGGTCTTGCCGGCCACCGCCGCCAGGGGCAGCACGCAGGTTTTCTGCGCCACCCCATCGACGTGCATGGTGCAGGCGCCGCAGAGGCCCGCGCCGCCCGCCACTGGGCGAGGAGGGGGGACAAGGTTTCCCCGACCTCCGCGGTTGCGACGCCCGTCCCGGGAGCCGACGACGGCTCTTCGGTGTCGCCCAT
>JAURCQ010000001.1 GCA_030828335.1 Gammaproteobacteria bacterium | reverse complement strand
TGCCGCCGCCGCCGCCGCCGAGTGCGCCTCCGGGCTCGCGCGCGCGATCTGCCCGAGCGCCGCGGCGACTGCCCGCACGGACTCGAGCCACTCGCGCGGCGCGGCGGCGGCGACGCGCTCGAGGCCCATGCCCGTATCAACGCTGGGCCGAGGCAGGGGCGTCATGGTGCCGTCGGCGCTGCGCTCGAACTGCATGAACACGAGATTCCAAATCTCGACGTAGCGATCGCCGTCTTCCTCCGGCGTACCCGGAGGGCCGCCCCATACCTCCGGGCCATGGTCGTAGAAAATCTCCGAGCAGGGACCGCAGGGGCCCGTGTCCCCCATGGACCAGAAGTTGTCCTTGTCGCCCATGCGCGTGATGCGATCAGCGGGGACGCCGATCTCATCGCGCCAGATCTGCTCCGCTTCGTCGTCGCTGTCGTGGACCGTGACCCAGAGCTTCTCCGCCGGCAGGCCAAAGCGCTCCGTGAGGAGCGTCCAGGCAAAGCGAATGGCGTCTTGCTTGAAGTAATCGCCGAAGGAGAAATTCCCCAGCATTTCGAAGAAGGTATGGTGCCGCGCCGTGTAGCCCACGTTCTCGAGATCGTTGTGCTTTCCCCCGGCCCGCACGCAGCGCTGGCTGGTAACGGCGCGGTGATAGCTCCGCTGTTCCCGCCCCGTGAACACGTCCTTGAACTGCACCATGCCCGCGTTGGTGAATAGCAGGGTGGGATCGTTCCCGGGCACAAGAGGGCTACTGGGCACAATCTCATGGCCGTGCTCTTGAAAGAACTCAAGGAAGGTGCGGCGAATGTCCGCGCTTTTCATGGCGACTCCAGCGCTTGGGGATCAGCGATGCAGCGCGGAAGGCGCTGCCCGGGCAGCCGCGCAGTATACGCTAAGCCCCGGGCGCCCGGGAACGCAGGAAAGCCCCTTTAGGCCTCCGAATCCCCCCAGGGAATTTCCCCGAGGCAGCGCCGGATGAGCCCCGGAGGAAAGCCGCGGTAGGCGAAGAACCGGGCCTGCTTCTGCCAGGCCTTGGCATTATTTGGGGCACCGCCGAAGCGCTGCTGCTGAAGCGCCGCAAGGCGCGCTTCAAGGGCGGTGGGATCTTCCGGGGTTTCCGGCGAAGGCAAGCCTTCCGCCCGAAGCTTGGCCTGGAGCCGTCCAGGCCCCTGCCCTCGAAGTTCCGCTTGGCGGATCAGGGAGGCTTGGCGCCGCGCATCGGACTGGTAACCAGCCTCCGCGAGGGCTTTCAGCTCGGCCTCGAGCTGCTCTCCCGGCACCTCAGGGAAGCGCTTGCGAAGCTTCTGCGCCAGCTCCCGCTGGCTGTGCTCCCGGCGCGCGAGAAGCCGCAAGGCGGCTTCTCGAAGGGCAGGATCCCCGTCACCCATCCTAAAGCTTTGAGCCTAAACGGATGGGCGCTAGCCGAAATCAGCCGCGGGGGGCGCAGAAACATCGACGGCCTCCGGCGCACGGCGCGGCTTGGGGAGCAGCGCCTCGCGGATAGCCCCTTCGATTTCCTCGGCGATGTCCGCGTGCTCAGCGAGGTAATCCGCCGCGTTCTTCTTACCCTGGCCGATCTTATCGCCCTTATAGGCGTACCAGGCGCCAGACTTGTCGATGAGACCTTGCTTCACGCCCAGGTCGATCACCTCCCCAAGCTGGAAGGTGCCCTTGCCGTACATGACCTGGAACTCGGCCTGGCGGAAGGGGGGCGCCACCTTGTTCTTGACGACCTTCACCCGGGTTTCGTTACCCACCACCTCGTCCCCTTCCTTCACCGCGCCAATGCGGCGGATATCCAAGCGAACGGAGGAGTAGAACTTCAGTGCGTTCCCGCCGGTGGTGGTTTCCGGGGAGCCGAACATGACCCCGATCTTCATGCGAATCTGGTTGATGAAGATGACCAGGGTGTTGGAATTCTTGATGTTCCCCGTCATCTTCCGGAGCGCCTGGCTCATGAGGCGCGCCTGAAGCCCCACGTGCGCATCGCCCATCTCTCCTTCGATTTCCGCCTTCGGCGTGAGCGCGGCGACGGAGTCGACCACCACCACATCCACCGCACCGGAGCGGACGATCATGTCGCAGATTTCGAGGGCCTGCTCCCCCGTGTCGGGCTGGGAGACAAGGAGGTCATCGGTGTTTACGCCGAGATTTTCAGCGTAGATGGGATCAAGCGCGTGTTCCGCGTCGATGAAAGCGCAGGTGCCCCCGAGCTTTTGCGCCTCGGCAATAACCTGCAGCGTTAAGGTTGTTTTACCCGAGGATTCGGGGCCATAGATTTCAACGATGCGGCCCCGGGGAAGCCCCCCAATGCCCAGGGCGATATCTAGCCCTAGGGAACCCGTGGAAATGGCCGGAATGTTGACCTGCTCCCGGTCCCCGAGGCGCATCATGGAGCCCTTACCGAATTGACGCTCGATTTGCGAAAGCGCCGCGGAAAGCGCCTTATCCTTGTTGCCCGTGCTATCGGTGATCGCCATGAGATGCCTCGTCTTGGGTTAGGGGGCCGCCGGGACGGCTTAAGCACCCATTCTAGGGCGCGGAATCCGGCATTGCGATGCAAGGCCAGATCCGACGCCAGGGGATGCTCTAGATACTGTACGAAAAGACAGTATCACGGGATTTCAACCCTGCCAAGAGGGTCATTGCTGCACGCCCCGTGCGCCTTGGTTGACGCTCCTGAAGGCCAGTGCTTCACTGCCCAGCTTCCCTAGCCTAGGCACCGCCGTTGTGACCGCATCGCCCCAACATACCCCCATGATGCAGCAGTATCTGGCGCTCAAGGCGGAGCACCCAGACGTGCTCCTGTTCTACCGCATGGGCGATTTCTACGAGCTGTTCTATGAGGACGCCCGGCGTGCCTCGGAGCTCCTCGACATCACCCTGACCACCCGGGGCCAATCGGCCGGCGAGCCCATCCCCATGGCCGGGGTGCCTTACCACGCGGCTGAGAACTATCTGGCGCGGCTCCTCCGCTTCGGCGAGGCCGTGGCCATCTGCGAGCAGGTGGGGGACCCCGCCCAAAGCAAGGGGCCCGTGGAGCGGAAGGTGACGCGCATCGTCACCCCCGGCACGGTGACGGACGAGGCCCTGCTCCAGGCCGGGCAAGATTGCCTGCTGCTGGCCATCGCCGAAGGGGCCATCGCTCCCGAAGGCACGCGGCCCTACGGCCTGGCGTGGCTCGATTTATCCGCGGGACGTTTTGCGGTCACGGAAGTCACCAGCTGGGAGGCCGTCACCGCGGAGCTGGGGCGACTCCAACCCGCGGAGGTGCTGGTTTCCGAGGAAGCCTCCCCCGCCCTTCAAGGGCTCAAGGGCGTTCGACGCCCCCCTTGGCAATTTCAGGAAGAGGCTGGACGCAGGGCCGTCCTGGAGCAGCTGGGCACCCGAGATCTAAGCGGATTCGGAGCAGAGGATCTAACCCTGGCCCTGGGGGCCGCCGGGGCCCTGCTGGACTATGCCAAGGCCACGCAAAAGAGCGCCCTCCCCCACATTACGGAGCTCTCCCGGGAGCGCAGCAGCGACGCCGTGCTGCTGGACGCCCACACCCGGCGGAATCTTGAAATCGAACAGCAGATCACCGGGGAACGACAGTTCACCCTCCTCCGTATGCTCGACACCACGGCCACGGCCATGGGGAGCCGGCTGCTCCTGCGCTGGCTAAACCGCCCACTTAGGGACCGGGAGGCAGTGCTCGCCCGGCAGGCCGCCATCGCCCGCCTCGATGGTCCGGATCAAAATCTCCGGCCCACGCTCAAAAGCATCGGCGACCTGGAGCGCATTCTGAGCCGCGTCGCCCTAGGATCTTCGCCCCCCCGAGATCTGGCCAAGCTCCGCGATGCACTCCTGACGCTGCCTGCCGTGCAGGACCAGTTCCCGCCCCTTGAGGCGACCGAGCCCCCCTCTCGCCTCCCCGCGCTACGGGACGCCCTGGCGCCGCAGGAGACCCTCGCAACGCTGCTCCAAAGCGCCCTGGTAGAGAATCCCCCGGTCGTGCTCCGGGATGGGGGCGTCATTGCCGACGGCTTTGATTCGGAACTCGACGAATTGCGCAGCCTTGCCCGGGATGCGGGCACCTTCCTGACGGAGCTCGAAGCGCGGGAGCGAGAGAGCACGGGCCTGACGTCCCTAAAGGTTGGCTACAATCGGGTGCACGGCTATTACCTAGAGACCAACCGCCGGGACGCGGAAGCCGCGCCCGCCAGCTGGGTGCGACGGCAAACGCTAAAGAACGCTGAGCGCTTCATCACACCGGAGCTCAAAGCCTTTGAGGACAAGGCCCTCTCGGCGCAGAGCCGGGCTCTGGCCCGGGAGAAGGGGCTCTTTGAGGCGCTGCTGGGCACCTTGCAGGAAGCCCTCGGGGCCCTTCGCCCCCTGGCCCGAGCCCTCGCCGAGCTGGACGTGCTGTGCACCTTGGCGGAGCGCGCCCGGACCCTCGATTTGATCACGCCGACCCTCTGCGAAACGCCCCAGCTGCACATCGAGGGCGGTCGCCACCTGGTGGTCGAAGCCACCCGAGAGGACCCGTTTATCCCCAATGATCTTGAGCTCACCGATGACCGGCGGATGCTCATCATCACTGGGCCGAACATGGGGGGGAAGTCCACTTTCATGCGGCAAACGGCCCTCATCGCCCTCCTCGCCTGGACCGGCGCAGGGGTGCCGGCGCGGGCCGCTCGGGTAGGGCGCCTCGACCGCATCTTCACGCGCATCGGCGCTTCCGACGATCTTGCCGGGGGCCGATCGACCTTCATGGTGGAAATGTCGGAGACAGCCAATATCTTGAACAACGCCACGGCGGCGTCCCTGGTGCTCTTGGATGAGATCGGCCGGGGCACCTCCACCTTCGACGGCCTGGCCCTCGCCTGGGCAAGCGCTGAATACCTCGCGCGACAGAAGAAGGCCCTTTGCCTTTTTGCTACCCACTACTTCGAGCTGACGGCGCTCCCGGAGCAGGTCCCGGGGGTGGCTAACGTGCACCTGAAAGCTCAAGAGCACCGGGGACGCATCGTGTTTTTGCATCAGGTCGAAGAAGGCCCCGCGAGCCAAAGCTATGGCCTCTCCGTCGCCCGGCTGGCCGGCGTGCCCCAGGCCGTGCTGGGCCGCGCACAAAAGCATTTGGCCCAGCTGGAAGCGGGCGCCGGAGACACGCCCCAGCTCGGGCTGTTCCAGAGCCCCGGGGCGCCGCCCAGTAGCGAGCTCGCACCGCCCGAGGACCCCCTACGCACAGCCCTGGCGGCCCTCAATCCCGATAGCCTAAGCCCCCGGGAAGCCCTCCTCGCGCTTTATGAGCTCCGGGCCCTATCGGAGGAACAGGGCGTATAGACGCTGCGGGGAAAGAGTTCCTACAATAGCGCTCGCCCAAATTCAGGCCCCTCGACTTTTTAAGCGAAGGAAGACGCAATGACCTTTGTGGTAGGTGATAACTGCATCAAGTGTAAGCACACCGATTGCGTCGAGGTGTGCCCGGTAGATTGCTTTTACGAAGGCCCCAACTTCCTGGTCATCCACCCGGACGAGTGCATCGATTGCGCCCTGTGCGAGCCCGAATGCCCCGTGGATGCGATTTTCTCCGAAGACGAGCTCCCGGACGATCAGCAGGCCTTCCTCGAGCTTAACGCTGAGCTCGCCGAGATCTGGCCGAACATTACGGAAAAGAAAGACGCCCCCGCCGACGCGGAAGAATGGAACGGCGTTCCAGACAAGCTGCAATACCTCGAGCGCTAGGGTCCGCCCTTCGGCAGCACGGTCTGGGGATCAATCGGCTTTCCGTCCCGCCGCAGCTCAAAATGCAAGCGCTGGCCCTGGGCGCCCCGCCCTAGGCGCGCCAAGCTAGCCCCGGCAGCCACCGGCGCCCCCTCCTTCACCAAAGACTCCGCGTTATGGGCATAGGCCGATAGCCAAGTGTCATCGTGCTTGACGATAATGAGCGCTGCAAAACCGCGCAGCCCAGCGCCCGCATACACCACCACCCCCGGCGCCGCCGCACGCACCACGCTCCCCGGCGTCCCCTGAATATCGAGCCCCTTGTTGAGCGCTGCACCGCTCCCCGCAAAGGGGCGCTCTAGGGTGCCGCTCACGGGCCAGGCCCAGCGTAGCGGCCCCTTCAGGGGCGGAGGCGTGGGCATCGGCGAGGGCTTAGGGCTGCGGGCCTTCGAACGTGAAGGCGTTGGCTTTGGCGCGCTTCGAGCGGGCGCAGGGGCAGAGGCGGTGCGGACCCTGGAAGGGGTTGCCCGGAGCTGAAGCACCTGGCCCCGCTGGATGCGATAGGGGGGGCCGATGCCGTTGAGCGATGCAAGGGTTTTCCAATTCAGCCCCGCGCGCCAGGCAATGGAATAGAGCGTATCGCCCTTCTGCACCGTGTAGCGGCTACCGGAGGCCGCTGCGCGATCGCCTCGGTCGGCGACGGGCGCCGGGGAAGAGGCGCAACCTGAGAGCAGAGCAACCAGCACGAGGGCCGCCAGGACCCTAGGCGCTGTCATGACCCTGACCTCGCGCCAGGCCCCAGACCACGGCGACCCCCAGGCACATGAGGCCAGCCACGGCCCAGAGCTGGGGATCCTCGCCATAGAACTGGGCATAGGCGCCTGGCCCCAGAGGCTCGGAGCGCAGTACGCGCATGGCGCCGTCCCGGCCAAGCTGATAGGCCTCGATGCGCTGCCAGGGCCAGAGCATTTGCAGCGCGCCAAACATAAAGCCCCCCAGCGCAGCCAGGGTTGCCTTACGCGCCGTCAGGAGCAGGCGCTGCAATAGGCGAACAAAAAGCAAAAGGCCCAGGCCGCAGCCCGCGGCCAGGGCGAGAAGATCGGGAACCACCACTCCGGCGATGGCCCCCAGCACCCGGTCGTAGAGGCCTAGGACCAGGAGCAGAAAGCTTCCCGATACCCCGGGCAGGATCCAGGCGCACACCGCCAGGGCGCCGCCGAAGAATAGGGCCAGAGGACCATCGCTGAGGGAAAAGCTTCCCCCTAGCACGGTGAGCCAAGCGCCCACGATCACCCCCAGGGTCGCCGCCGCCCCCTCCAGCGCCCCCCAGCGCCCTACGGAAAGCGCCACGTGGACCGCAGAGGCGAGGATCAGGCCGAAGAAGAAGGCCCAAAGCAGCATAGCCTGGGTGGCCAGCAGGAACTTGAGGAGGGCCGCCAGGGAGAGGATCGCCGCGCCCATGCCGAGCACGAGGGTCAGCAGAAAGCGCCCATGAACGTGGGCGAAGGCGGCTCCCAGGTCGCCCCGGCGCAGCAGCTGAAGGAAAGTTCCGTCGAAGGCCGCTAGGCTCGCTAAAAGCGGCCCATAGAGCCCAGAAATAAAGGCAATGGTGCCCCCGGAAACCCCAGGCACGAGCTCCGCAGCGCCCATGGCATAACCCCTCAGGGCAACGCCCCAGAAGCCCATCAGGCGGTCCCCCCGAGCATGGGAACGAAGCGCACAGCCTCGAGGACCTCGGATTTCAGCTCAGCCCCCTCGCGCCAATGCCGTTCGAGCACCTGTTCGTCCCGGTCCCCTACGGGGGCAACCAGCACGCCCCCCGGGGCCAGCTGCTCCAGCAATGCTCGCGGCACCTGCCGGGGCGCCGCCGCAAGCAGAATCCCATCAAAGGGGCCGCGGTCGGCCCACCCTTCAAAGCCATCCCCTAGGCGCGCCGTGATATTGCGAAGCTTTAACTGGGACCAATGGCGCCGGGCCTTCGTCAGCAGAGGCCCAATGCGCTCCACGGTCCAGACCCGGTCCGCCAGCTGGGAGAGGACGGCGGTTTGATAACCACAGCCGCTGCCCACCTCTAGAACCCGCTGGAGGCGCCCTTGGGCCACGAGGAGCTCGGTCATGCGCGCAACGATATAGGGCTGGCTGATGGTCTGCCCGTGACCGATGGGCAGGGAGGAATCCTCGTAGGCCCGGTGCGCCAGGGCCTCGTCGATAAAGATGTGCCGAGGCACTTGGCGCATCACCTCAAGCACCCCCGGATTTCCAATCCCCGCGGCTTCGAGCCGTCCGATCAAGCGGTCCCGGGTACGGCGGCTGGTAAAGCCAATGCCTTCGAAATTGGGTTCGGTCATGCCGCCTCCGCCGGGCGCCAGGTCGCGGGGCCGAGGGCGGCGAGCACCGCCGTCGCAAAGCTCCCCCGGGGAAGTTCAAAGCTCAGCAGAAGCTGCTGCGGGGCCGCCGCCTCGCAGTGGACGGCCTCGGGGCGAATCCACAGCGCTCGGCGATCCTGGCGGAGCCCCGCATGCTCAAGGGCATGGCAGAGATCACCGTAGGGCTCGAGGACGCTGCCCTCTAGCTCGGCCATGGCGCCCCGGCTAGCACTTCTCCCCCGGCCCCAGAGGGGCGCCGTGGGCACGCCGGCCTCGTCATAGTGATCATCGGCGTGGGTCGTCAGACCAAAGTGCGTAACGCGCGCCGCCAGCAGGCGATTAAAAAGATAGGCTCGGGCGGCGGAGAAGACAAAGCTTCGGGGCACGCCCCGGGGCAGGGCACCGGCCGCCAGCCATCGCTGCACAGCGTCGAGGTTTCCCGCGCCCACCCCAAAGCGTTGGGGACCAAAGTAATTGGCGATAGGGGCGAGAAGACGCGCCTGCACTGCGGGGCGCGCCCCCTCCAGGGCGGCGCCCGCCAGGGGAAGGCCCGCAAGGTGCAAGCGAAAGCCATTCCCCGTGTGATCTCCCCGGCGCCATTTCTTGGCGGCGGGGTAGAGCCGTAGGGCTCGCCATCCTTCCCCTTCCGGGAGGGACGGCTCCGGATCGGCCACCCCCCGGGGAACGGTAAACCACTGCCCCGTCACCGCGTAGCGATCCTTTTGCCCCGCAAAGCCTACGGCGCTCGCTGGGCAGCCCGCCCAGCGCGCAAGGGCCGAGGCCACCGCCGCCGTGGAGAGCCCACGTTTCTCGACCCAAAGGGCCCAGTGGTGAGCCCCCTCGGCGGCCGCGGGCGGGGGGGCGCCCCGCTCTTCGACGGCGAAGGCCTCCGGGGACGTTCCGTAAAGCAGCGAAGCTAGGATCGGGGCACGGTCCTGGGGCCAGGCATCGGGAAGGGCAAAGCGCGGCTCAAGCATGCGCAGCTTCAAGAAGGGCAACGGCGTAGGCGGCAACCCCCTCTTCTCGCCCCACGGCCCCCAGGCCTTCCGTGGTGGTCGCCTTGACGTTCACCGCGCCCTGCGGGAGGCCCAGCAGCGCAGCAATGCGGGCGCGCATGGCCGGCACATGGGCCGCGACCCGGGGGCGCTGCGCCACCAGGGTCAGATCGACGTTGTGAGGAACAAAGCCGGCTCTCCGGACGGCCGCCACCGTCGCTTCCACGAGCCGTGCGCTGTCCGCGCCTTCAAAGGCCGGGTCCGTGTCGGGAAAATGATGGCCAATATCCCCCAGGGCTGCCCCCCCGAGGAGCGCATCGCACAGCGCATGGAGGAGCACGTCCCCGTCGGAATGGGCCACGAGAGTCCGGGCCGCAGGCACGGGGACCCCCCCGAGCATAATCACGCCGTCCGGGGGCAAAGGGTCTCCGAATCGGTGAACATCATAGCCGTGACCTATGCGCATGTAGGGGTCCACCGTCCGTGTCGTTGAAGCCAAAAGGTTGCCAGCGCGAGGTCCTCCGGGTGCGTCACCTTGAGGTTACTGGCCTCCCCGGGAACGATGCGCGGAGCAAGGCCTCGGCGCTCGAGCGCCGAGGCTTCATCGGTAATGGCCTCCGGCGCCTCCGCAAGGGCGCGGGCCAGCGCTTCGGCAAGGCTAGCAAAGCGCGCCCCCTGGGGCGTTTGCGCCCGCCAGAGGGTAGAGCGATCTACCGTGCCCTGCACCCGGCCCGCCGTCGCCGTTTTTACCGTCTCATCCATGGGCTGGGCCAGGAGCGCCCCGTCCTCGGCGAGCGTCTCCACGGCGCGCAGCGCCGCGCAGGCCCGGGCACCAAGACAGGGCCGGGCCGCGTCGTGCACCCAAACCCAATCCTCTGACGCCGCCCGGTGCGCCAAGGCCGCGAGCCCCGCCGCCACCGATGCGGCTCGGCTAGCGCCGCCCGTGCGGTGGATCTCAAGGCCAGGAACGCGGGCTTTAAGGGCCGGCGCCAGGGCCTCGATATAGGGGTCCTCGGGGGCCACCACCAACAGGATGGCCTCCGCGCCCAGGGGCGCCAGGGCCTCCAGCGTCCAGTGGAGGAGGGGCCGTCCGGCCAGATCAAGATACTGCTTAGGAACGGCACCGCCCATGCGCTGCCCCACCCCCGCAGCCGGTACCACCACCCAGCGCCGCGCCGTGCTCATGGGGACGGTTCCGCGGGCGGCAGCACGAGGATGAAGGTCTCTCCGTCGCGAATCATGCCCAGATCTTCCCGAGCCCGCCCCTCGAGCTCCCGGGGATCGGCCTTTAGGCGCCGCACCTCGGCTTCAAGGGCCGCGTTATCTTCCGCCAGGCGGACATTTTCCGCCTCGGCAGCCTGCAGGCGCGCCTCGAGATTCCAAACCTCTGCCCAGCTCGCCTTTCCAGTCCACAGCCGAAGCTGAAGCGCCCCCAGCAGCACGAGCAGCCCAAGCGTTAGCCAACGCAGCCCCGGCCCCGGAACGGACCGGAGGCCTTCGCCCCCGAGCTTAGCTACGGAGCTCACCGCGCCCACGGAAAGGGGCCTCGGCACCGAGGCTTTCCTCGATCCGGAGCAGCTGGTTGTACTTCGCGACCCGGTCGGAGCGGCACAGGGACCCGGTTTTGATCTGCCCTGCTCCCGTGCCCACGGCCAAATCAGCGATGGTGACATCTTCCGTCTCGCCGGAGCGGTGGGAGATGACGCTTGCATAGCCCGCTTTGGACGCCATGGCGATGGCGTCGAGGGTTTCCGAGAGCGTGCCTATCTGGTTGAACTTGATGAGGATAGCGTTGGCCACCTCCTCTTCGATGCCTCGGGCCAGAATCTCCGTGTTGGTCACAAAGAGGTCGTCGCCGACAAGCTGGACCCGGTCCCCCAGGCGCCGCGTCAGGGCCGCCCAGCCCGCCCAGTCGCTCTCGTCCATGCCATCTTCGATGGAAACGATGGGGTAGCGCTCACACAGCGTGGCCAGATACTGCGCAAAGCCTTCCGCGTCGAAGCGCTGCCCTTCCCCCGCGAGATGGTAAACGCCGTCCTTGTAGAACTCGCTCGCCGCGCAATCGAGCGCCAGCGTAATGTCGTCACCGAGGCTAAAGCCCGCCTTCGCCACGGCCTCCGCAATCACCTCAAGGGCCGCCTCGTTGCTCGGCAGGTTCGGCGCGAAGCCGCCCTCATCCCCCACGGCGGTGGCCAGGCCCCGGGCCTTCAGCACAGCCTTCAGGGCATGGAAGATTTCCGCCCCGTAGCGCAGGGCCTCACGGAAGCTGCCGGCGCCCACGGGTTGGATCATGAACTCCTGAATATCGACGTTGTTATCCGCGTGTTCCCCGCCGTTTAGGATATTCATCATGGGCAAGGGCATGGCGTAGTCGGTGCCCGCTAGGCCGCGAATGTGGGCATAGAGGGGCAGGCCCTGTGCGCCCGCTGCCGCCTTGGCCGCCGCCAGGGAAACGGCCAGCAAAGCATTGGCGCCGAGCTGCGCCTTATTCGGCGTGCCATCAAGCTCAAGCATGCGCTGATCCAAGCCCCGCTGATCCAGCGCGCTGTGCCCGAGCAGCGCCGGGGCGAGGACATCATTCACGGCCCCCACGGCCTTGAGCACGCCCTTACCCAGATAGCGCCCCGCGTCCTGGTCACGAAGCTCAAGGGCTTCCCGGGACCCGGTGGAAGCGCCGGAGGGCGCCGCGGCCCGGCCGAAGCTGCCGTCGCTCAGCGTAACGTCCGCTTCCACCGTCGGATTGCCCCGGGAATCCATGATCTCCCGCGCGATAATCTGCTGAATCTCTGCCACCCCGTTCCCCTTAGCGTTCTCTAATCTGACAATGACTAAGCAGCGCCCAAGGGCACTCCCCCGAATAACTTAGGCCGAGCGAAAGGCGTCCTCGGCAAAGGGCCGCGCCTTCACCACCCGATCTAGCTCCAGAAGCGTTTCAAGCAGCGCCTCGAGCTTCCCCAGGGGCCAGCTGTTGGGCCCATCGGACAGCGCCTTTTCCGGGTCCGGGTGGGTTTCCATGAACAGCCCGGAAACCCCCGCCGCCACGGCGGCACGGGCCAGCACGGGGATGACCTCCCGCATGCCCCCGGACGCCGTACCCTTCCCCCCGGGAAGCTGCGCGGAGTGGGTGGCATCGAAAACCACCGGCGCCCCCGTTTCCCGCATGATCGACAGGGCCCGCATGTCCGAGACGAGGTTGTTGTAGCCAAAGCTCACGCCCCGCTCGCACACCATGATCGCCTCATTGCCCGTGGCCCGAGCCTTATCCACCACGTTCGCCATATCCCCCGGGGCCAGAAACTGTCCCTTCTTGATATTCACGGGGCGGCCCACGGAGCAGGCGCGCTGGATAAAATTCGTCTGCCGGCACAGGAAGGCAGGGGTTTGAAGCACATCCACCACGCTGGCCACCTCTTCCATGGGGGTGTCTTCATGCACATCCGTGAGCACCGGCAGATCAAAGGTTTTCTTGACGTGCTCAAGCACCTTAAGCCCCGCCTCGAGGCCCGGCCCGCGATAGCTCGCATGGGACGAGCGGTTCGCCTTATCGAAGCTCGACTTGTAGATGAAGGGAATGCCGAGGCGCGCCGTAAGGGCCTTGAGGGTCCCGGCGGTCTCCTCTGCCAGGGCCTGGCTTTCAATCACGCAGGGCCCCGCAATGAGGAACAGGGGCTCGGTCGGGCCCACCTTAAATCCGCAAAGTTCCATGCTCATCTCCTGGTCAGCTGCGCCTAGGCCGTCGCGCTGCGCCGTGCGTGCTCCGCAAGAGCCGCATCAATAAAGCCGAGGAAGAGCGGGTGGCTCTCCCGGGGCGTCGAGGTAAATTCGGGGTGGAACTGGCACGCCAGGAACCAGGGATGCTCCGGGACCTCGATCATCTCCACCAGCTCATCCTTCGCCGCCCGCCCGGCAATTCGGAGCCCCGCAGCTTCGAGGGCGGGCACAAAGCGTTCGTTCACCTCGAAGCGATGGCGGTGCCGCTCCGACACCGACTCCGCGGCGTAGGTACGCTGCGCCAGGGACCCGGGGACGAGATTACAGCGCTGAGCGCCGAGGCGCATGGTGCCGCCCAGGTCCGAGCCCTCGTCACGCAGCTGGGTTTTCCCCTCGTCGTCGGTCCATTCCGTGACCAGCGCCACGATGGGATTCGGGCAGGCGGGGTCGATTTCCGTGGAGTTTGCCCCTTCGAGCCCCGCGACGTGACGGGCGTACTCGATGATGGCTGCGTGCAGGCCGTAGCAAATACCCAGATAGGGCACGCCCTGCTCCCGGGCGTAGCGGGCCGCCTGAATTTTGCCTTCAAAGCCTCGGGCGCCGAAACCGCCGGGGACCAAGATGGCATCCGCCGCCTCCAGACACCCCGTCCCTTCCCGCTCTACCCGCTCGGCGTCAATGGCATCGATGACGACCTTCGCGTGACGCGCAACTCCCGCGTGGCTCAGGGCCTCGGTGAGGGATTTATAGGCATCCATGAGCTCCATGTACTTGCCAACCATGGCAACGCGCAGGGTCCGCTGGGGGTTCAGCAGAGCTTCACTCACCCGGTTCCACTCGGAAAGATCCGCCGGCGGCGCCTCGAGCCCTAGCCGTTCGCAGATGATGGAATCGAGGCCCCGGGCGTGAAGCATGGCCGGGATCGCGTAGATGGTCGCGGCATCCTCCACGGGGATCACGGCCCGCTCTTCCACGCTGGTGAAGAGGGCAATCTTGCGCAGGGAGCTCTCGTCAATTTCGTGGCTCGAGCGGCAAATTAGGACGTCGGGCTGAAGCCCGATGGACCGCAGTTCCTTAACGGAATGTTGCGTCGGTTTCGTCTTCGTCTCTCCGGCGGTGGCGATAAAGGGCACCAGGGTGAGGTGGATGAGCTGGCAGTTTTGCCCCCCCACTTCGAGGCGAAGCTGACGAATGGCTTCAAGGAAAGGCTGGGACTCGATATCCCCGACCGTTCCGCCGATTTCCAGGAGCGCTACATCGTAGCCCTCGCCCCCCGCCTTGATGCGACGCTTGATCTCATCGGTGATATGGGGAATGACCTGTACGGTTCCGCCGAGGTAATCCCCGCGGCGCTCTTTCTTTAGCACTTCGGCGTAGACGCTTCCCGTGGTGAAGTTGTTAAAGCGGGTCATGCGGGTGCGCAGAAAGCGCTCGTAGTGGCCAAGGTCGAGGTCCGTCTCTGCGCCATCCTCGGTGACGAAGACCTCCCCGTGCTGAAACGGGCTCATGGTGCCCGGATCGACGTTGATGTAGGGGTCCAGTTTGAGGATCGTGACCTTGAGCTGGCGGGCCTCGAGCACAGCGGCGAGGGATGCCGCGAGAATGCCTTTACCCAGCGAGGAAACCACCCCGCCGGTTACGCAAATATATTGGGTCATGAGGCTCCCATCTCATGAGGAGACTCGCTGGAATAGCGGGCCGGAGATGGGAGGCCAGCCTAACAGCGGAACCCGCCCTATTCAACGCGTTTTGCCCCGTCGAGGGCCTCGAAGCGCCAATGAAGCGCCCATCTAGGCCCGGCGCCCGAGGCCGCCTCCCTCACGCCCTCCCCCTCAAGCGCCAGCGCCACCCCGGGCCAACCCAGGAAACGATCTCCCGCCCAGAGCTGGGGCAAATAGGGGCGCTGCCAGGGCGGGACAGCGGCCTCCTGTAGCAAGGCCTTGACGGTTTTCCGGGGCCGAGAAGGGTCCGGTTGAAGACGTAGTCGCCCCGGCAAAGATCCTTGGCGAACATGAAAGGCCCCCGGGGCCAGGGCGAAGGGCGCCCGCCCGGCCTCCACCTCCCGCACCTCGAGCGTCCCCCCGGGGAAGGGCCAGCGGCCGAGCGCCAGGGGCCGGGCTTCCGTATCCGGCGCGGGCAGCCGGGGCGTCAACCAAAGGGCACCGCGCCAGCGCCGGAGGCTGCACACCCCAAGGTCCAGCTGGGGCAAGGCATCCTCCCGAGCCTCCAGCTGCGCGCAGAAGGCGAGGAGCTGGGCGCGGCTCGGCACCCGCACACCCCGGTGCCGAAGCCAGCGGACCAGCGCATCGCCCCGCGCCTCGAGACCGAGAGGTAAATCCTGAAGCGCTAGGGACCCCGCGCCCGCCAATTCTGCCCCCCCGGGAAGGGCCTGAGCCTCCGCTGCCCGCCGAAGCACCGCCGCGCTATGGGCAACGCGCTGCGGAAACCCGGGCCAGCGGGCCGCCAGCGTTGGGAAAATCTCCCGGCGAAGGAAGTTGCGGTCAAAGCGCAGATCTTCATTACTCGGATCTTCTACGGGCGTAAGGGCCAGGCCCTCCGCAGCGGCCTCAAGACGCGCCCGGGGCTCGGCGAGCCAGGGGCGAAGGAGCCGCCCCCGGCCAAGGGGCCGGCTCGGCGCCATGGCCCCCAGGCCCCCAAGTCCCGCGCCCCGGAGCAAGCGAAGAAAGACCGTCTCGGCCTGATCGTCCTCGTGGTGCGCCAGGAGCAGCGCCTCCCCCACGCTCAGCAGGGCTTCGAAGACCTCATAGCGCGCGGCCCGGGCCGCGGCCTCGAGCCCCGACGCGCCCGCACGCACCGATACGCGAACGCCATGCCAGGGGAGGCCCAGGGCTACGGCAACCCGTCGCACTTCGGCCTCCGCCCGATCGGCGTGGGGAGCAAGCCCGTGATTCACGTGCACCACCCCCGGGGGCGCCCACCCCGCCTCCCGGCAATGCCGCACCGTTACGTGAAGGAGCGTGAGGGAATCGAGCCCCCCGGAGCAGGCGACCCAGAGCCCCTTTGGCGGAGGCGCCAGGGCCGTCCCTAGGGCTGTAAGCAGGCGCTGCAGGGACGCTTTAGAGTCCACGGTGCTCAGGGTAGCGCAGGGCAACCCGGTCGACAGGAAGGCGCTCCCGGAGCCGCTCCAGGAGGTCATCGCTGGGGAGCACCCGCCACTCGTCGGACAAGCGAAGTCGGACTTCGGCATCGCAGCGACGATAGTGCACCGCGACGGGACAGCCCTCTCCCCGGTAGGGGGCGAGCGCCTCCGCCAGCTGAGTCGCAAACCCCAGCGTTTCGCCCTTTTGCGAGACGCAAAGCTCGAGGGCGACCGCAAAGCGCTGCCGCGCTTCGGTCATGGAGAAAACGCCCTGGCATCGGCGCATGCGGAGGGCGCCGGAGAAATCGTCAAAGGACAGCTCCCCCTCAAAAAGCAGCACCGCATCTTTCACCAGCTTTTCCCGATGGGCATCGAGCACTTCCCCGGAGATCAGGATCTCGAGGCGACTGCTGCGATCGTCGATGGTCGCGAAGAGAATGGCGTCCCCGCGCTTGGTGCGAACCACCCGGAGATCCACCACGAGGCCCGCCACCAGCTGCGCACCGCGATCGGCCTTCAGCTCCGATAGGCGCGTGGGCACCATGGCCCGAAGCTCCTCCTCGTAGCTATCGATGGGGTGGCCCGTCAGGTAAAGCCCCAGGGTCTCCTTCTCGCCCCGAAGCCGCTCATGCTCGCTTAGGGGACGCACCACCGGGAGCCCCGGCGCCGCCGCCGGCGCCTCTAGGCCACCGAAGAGATCTCCCATACCCGCTGCGTCGTTCCGCAGCGCTTGCTCCGCGGCCTGCAGCGCCTCGTCCAGCTGCGCCAGCAGAGCGCCCCGGTGCGCCGGGCCCGCTTCGGTCCTGGGGGCAAGGGAATCGAGGGCCCCGGCGCGAATCAGCGCTTCGAGCACGCGCTTGCCCAAGCGCCGGGCGTCCACTCGCCGACAGAGATCGAAAAGATCCTCATAGGGCCCGGCTTCGGTCCGACGGGTCACGATAGCGTCGATGGGCCCTTCTCCCACGCCCTTAATCGCGCCCAGGCCGTAGATAATTTCCCCCTCCGCGGTCGCCTGAAAGCGGTAGGCACCGTGATTCACATCGGGCGGCCGCAGGGTAAGCCCCATCTGCCGAGCCTCCTCGATGAACACGACAATTTTGTCCGTGTTCTGCATGTCCGAGGACATCACCGCCGCCATAAAGGGGGCGGGATAGTGATACTTCAGCCAAGCGGTCTGGTAGGAAACGAGGGCGTAGGCAGCGGAATGAGACTTGTTGAAGCCGTAGCCCGCGAACTTCTCCATGAGATCGAAGATGGGGGAGGCCACGCTCCCATCGATCCCCTGGGCTGCGGCCCCGGTGAGGAAGATCTCCCGCTGCTTCGCCATTTCCTCGGCCTTTTTCTTACCCATGGCCCGGCGGAGGAGATCGGCGCCGCCAAGGGTGTAGCCAGCCAGCACCTGGGCGATCTGCATCACCTGCTCTTGATAGAGGATGACGCCGTAGGTATTGCTCAAGATGGGTTCGAGGGCCGGATGAGGGTAGGTCACCGTCGCCCGCCCGTGCTTTCGATCGATGAAGTCATCGACCATCCCGGACTGCAAGGGCCCGGGGCGGAACAGGGCCACCAGGGCCACGATGTCCTCGAAGCTGTCCGGGAGCAGGCGCTTGATCAGCTCCTTCATGCCCCGGGATTCGAGCTGGAAGACGGCGGTGGTTTCCGCCCGCTTCAGGAGCCCGAAAACCCGATCGTCATCCAGGGGAATGGCGTCGATATCGAGGGGCAGTGCGTCCTGCGCGGCGCGCTGGACGTTAATCGCTTCCAGCGCCCAGTTGATAATCGTAAGGGTCCGAAGGCCCAGGAAGTCGAACTTCACCAGGCCGGCCCGCTCAACGTCGTCCTTGTCGAACTGGGTCATGAGAGCACCCTGCTCGTCCGTGACGAGGGGCACGAAATCCGTGAGCTGCCCCGGGGCAATGACGACCCCGCCCGCGTGCTTTCCGATGTTGCGCACCAGGCCTTCCAGGGAGAAGGCCATGTCCATGATTTCGCTGACCTCTTCGTTTTCTGCGACGAAGGCCTTCAGCGTGGGCTCCTGCTCCAGGGCCTTGTGCAGGGTCATGCCGACCTCGAAGGGGATCATCTTCGAAAGCTTATCGGCGAGACCATAGGGCTTGCCCTGGACCCGGGCCACGTCTCGCACCACGGCCTTCGCCGCCATGGTGCCGTAGGTCACGATCTGGGAAACGGCGCCGGCGCCGTAGAGGTCAGCCACGTGGCCAATAACCCGGTCCCGCCCTTCCATGCAGAAATCCACGTCGAAGTCGGGCATGGAGACCCGTTCGGGATTCAGGAAGCGCTCGAAAAGCAGGTCGTAGGCCAGAGGGTCCAGGTTCGTAATGCCGAGCGCGTAGGCCACCAGGGAGCCCGCGCCGGAACCCCGCCCGGGCCCCACGGGCACGCCGTTGTCCTTCGCCCAGGCGATGAACTCCGCGACGATGAGGAAGTACCCCGGGAAGTCCATCTGGCAAATGATGTCGAGCTCTTCCTGAAGCCGCGCCTCGTAGGCCTTGCGCCCCTGCTCCCCGCCCTCGGGCAGCGCCGGCAGCCGAGCCAAGCGCGCCGCAAGGCCCTCCCAGCTTGTGCGGCGGAAGTAGCCCTCGAGCGTTTCCCCCTCGGGGATGGGGTATTCCGGAAGGTAGTAGGTATCCAGGGAGAGGGTGAGATTGCAGCGCTGGGCAATCACCACCGTGTTGCTGAGCGCCTCCGGGATATCCTCAAAGCGGGCCTGCATCTCCTCGGCGCTACAGAAGTACTGGGCTTCGCTGTAGCGTCGGGGCCGGCGAGGATCGCCCAGCACCCGCCCCTCATGGATGCACACCCGGGTCTCGTGGGCCTCGTAGTCGTCGGCCTCAAGAAAGCGCACGTCGTTAGTCGCCACCACCGGCACCCCCCGGCGCGCCGAAGCGAGCATGGCGGCGGTGAGCCAGCTTTCCTCGCCAGCCCGGCCGGTTCGGGTGAGCTCGAAGAAGAGGCGGTCCCCGAAAGCCTCTTGCCAGGGCCCCAGAGCCCCATCAAAGGACGCCGCGTCCTCCTCGACGAGGGCGCCGAGGGGAGAATGGCGCCCGAGAAGGAGGAGCAAACCCTCGTTGTGCGCGAGGAGCGCAGCCTTCGCCACGGCCACCGCGGAGGCGCGCTCCGGCGCGAGGTAGGCATCGGAGATCAGGCGCGTCAGGTGGCCATAGCCCGTGGCGTTTTCAACGAAAACCGTCACCTGGCTTAGCCCCCCCTTCTCGTCCCGCAGGGCGAGGTCGCAGCCGACGATGGGCTTAACGCCCGCGCTTCGGGCTGCCCCATAGAATTTTAGAAGGGCAAAGAGATTATTGTGATCGGTCAAGCCCACGGCGGGCATGGCAAGGGCTTCGCACCGGGCCACCAGCGGCTTCACCCGGACCAGCCCATCAATCAGGCTGTACTCCGAGTGCACGCGGAGATGGACAAAGGGCGGGGCGGTCACGATGGCTTCGGTTCCTCTCCCGGGGTGAAGGCAGCCAAGCAGCGCCGCACGGGCCCAAAGCTTCGGCGATGGGCCGGGGTGGGCCCGAGGGCCTCGAGGGCAGCAAGATGCTCCGGCACAGGATAGCCGGAATGGCGCTCGAAGCCATAGCCAGGATAGCGCTCACCCAGGGCGCAAAGCGCTTGATCCCGAGCCTCCTTGGCCAGAATCGAGGCCGCCGCGATGGCCGCCACCCGGCTATCGCCCCGGGGTACCGTTCGCTGGGGGTAGGAGAGCTCGGGAATGCGTTGATTCCCATCCACCAGCACCAGCGCAGGCTCGCGCCCAAGCCCCTCCAGGGCCCGACGCATAGCCAGGAGGCTCGCCTGCAGGATATTCATCCGATCAATTTCTTCCACGTCCGCCCAGCCCAGGGCCCAGGCCAGGGCCCGGGCCTTGATCTCCGGCACCAGGGCGCCGCGCCGGGTTGCACTTAAGGTCTTGGAATCGCCGACCGCCGGAGGGGTTTCCCCCGGGGGAAACACCACCGCCGCAGCCACCACGGGACCGGCCAGGGGGCCGCGACCGACTTCATCGACACCTGCAATCCAGCCTTCCGGGACATCACCCCAGTCGGAGAGCCAAAGCGGTAGGGGAGGACGGGGCCGGCGGGGGGGCACGCTAGGTCAGGACGCGCTGCGCGCACATCAGCTCGGTCTCGCATACCACCTGATCGTCCACGAGCGCGCGGCAGGCGAACTTCATCAGGCGACGCTTATCCACAAGAAACTTCGCCTCCAGGATGAGCTGATCCCCGGGGGTGACGGGGCGCTTGAAACGGCACTTGTCCGTGCCCGCCAAGTACACCACGGCGTCCTCTTCCGGGTGCTGGCTATGGGTCAAAAAGGCCAGGATGCCCGCAGTCTGCGCCAGGGCCTCCACCATCAGCACCCCGGGCATCACCGGGTGGCCCGGGAAGTGCCCCTGGAAGAAGGGCTCGTTGATGGTGACGTTCTTCAGCGCCCGAATGGACTCACCGAGCTGCGCCTCCAGGACCCGGTCCACGAGGAGGAACGGGTAGCGATGAGGCAGGCGCTCAAGGATCGTTTCTATGGGAAGGGGGTATTCCACCGCAAGACTCCTTTCAGCCGGGGCGGCGCCGGCGAAACCGACGCCGCCGACTGTCGCCTTGCTTTAACTCTGCTTGTCGAGGACTTCCGTGACCTTACGCGTAATGTCGTGCTTGGGGTTCACGTAGATCACCGTGTTCCGGGGCAGAACCAAGTCGTAAGCCTCGAGCTTCACGAGGTCATCGAGGGCAGCCTGGACGCCGGGACCCATCTTCTGGAACAGCTCATTGCGGCGGCGATTCACCGCTTTCTGGTAGGTCTCCGTGCGGTACTGGAGGTCTGAGGTGATGCGCTCGTAATCCTCCGACAGGCGGGTACGCTCTTCCTCACCCATCACTTCCGCGTCCCGCTGGACCTTCTCTTCAATCTCTGCGCGCTGCGCGGTGAGCTCCCGGATGCGCTCCAGATCCGCTTCCAGCGACTCCTGAACCTTTTCAAGGAAGGTCTTCGCTTCCTGCGTTTGGCCGATGGCGGCTTGCACATCGACAACGGCAATCTTGAGTTCCGCCCCGGCCAAGGGGGCGAGGCCCAAGGCACCAAGACCCAGGACAAAAGCCAGTACTCGCTTCACAGTGAAATCTCCCTCATTCGGTAACGAAAAAACCCTAGGCGCTGATCGCTGCGCCAAGCGCGAGAGTGTACCGCGCCCGCGCGCCGAGCACACCTGACCATCAGAACGTTCGCCCTAGCTCAAACTGAAAAAACTGCGTTTGGTCATCAGCGTCTTCGTTGAACACCTGAGCTACCCCGAAGGACAGAGGGCCGAAGCCGCTGAGCCAGGTCACCCCAAGGCCGAGGGAATAGCGCATGTCATCCAGGGAAGGCCCGTAGCAGCGGGTGCTGGTGCGCGGGCAGTCTGTGTTGAACACGTTGCCGAAGTCGAAGAAGGCCACGGGGCGGAACTGCCGGTCATCCTCCACGAAGGGCACGGGCAGGATCACCTCCAGGCCACCGCTGATTAACACGTTCCCCCCAAAGGGCTGAGGCCGGCGCCCCTGGAAGGGAGAGTCCGGGGGTTCGGTAGCCCGGGGACCCAGGGAGTTCAGCTCAAAGCCCCGCACGGAACCGAAGCCGCCAGCGAAGAAGTGCTCATAGAAGGGCAGCGTTGAGCTCCCTCCAAAGGCATCCCCGTAGCCCAGCTTGGTGTGAGCCCGAAGGGTGAAGATGGGCCCGAGGGGTATGAACTTCTGACCCTCGTAGCGGACCTTGAAAAAGGCGAGGTCGCTGCCCGGAAGAGCGACCTCCGCCGAGAGGTTCTGGGACGAGCCCCGGGTGGGGAAGAGCCCCCGGTTCAGCTGAGAGTTGATCCAGGTGAGGTTCGCCGTGTAGTTCAGGAAAGTGCTGCCCTCGGACTGGATAAAGCTGGTAATTTCCTGCGCCGGGAACAGCCCCGCGGTGATATCCGTGTAATCGATATTCACCCCAAAATTGAGGCGCTCGACTTCGCTGATGGGGTAGCCAAAGTTGACCCCCGCGCCATAAGCGTTGGTCAAAAATCGGGCGATGTTTTGCTGCCCAAAATTCGTTTCCCGATAAAACAGATTGAAGCCCCGGCTGATGCCGTCGACGGTGAAATAGGGGTTAAAGAAGTTGAAGTTCACGGACTGCTGGAACTGGGACCAGTTGATCCCCACGCTGGTGGAGTTCCCGGTGCCGAATACGTTGTTCTCCTGGTACTGAGCCCCCAGAATCAGGCCTGCCTGCTGAGCGTAGCCAAGGGTGCCGGAAATGCTCCCGGAGGGCTGTTCCTCAACGCTGAACTCGACGTCGATCTGGTTCTCCGTGCCAGGAACGGCAGGCGTTTCGACATTGACGTTCTTAAAGTAGCCCAGGCGCTCTAGGCGCACCTTGGAGAGGTCAATCTGGGAGGTAGACGCCCAGCCCCCTTCTTGCTGACGCATTTCCCGGCGCAGCACCTTATCCCGGGTCAGGGTATTGCCCCGAAAGTTGATTCGCCGAACATAGGCACGCTGCCCCGCATCCACAAAGAAGCGCAGCCTCACCGTACCTTCGTCTTCCTCAACTTCGGGCACGCCATTCGCTTCGGCGAAGGTATAGCCCGCATTGCCAAGGGCGCTCGTTAGCCGTTCTTCCGTGGCCGTCACCAGGGCCTGGGAAAAGGTTTGCCCTTCGAACACGAGGAGGAGGGATTCGAGGGCCTCGGCAGGAACGTCATTAAGCTCCCCCGCGAGCTCCACGTCACTGACCGTATATTTGTCTCCCTCATCGACGTTGATGGTGATGTACACCTCGCTCTTATCCGGGTTGACGGTCACCTGGGTGGAGTCGATGCGAAAATTCACGTAACCCGTGTCTTTGTAATAGGCCTCAAGGCGCTCAAGGTCGCCGGAGAGCTTTTCCCGGGAGTAGCGATCGTCGTTCTTGTAGAATGAGAGAAGGTTCGGAAGCTTCATCTCGAAGTTATCCAGGAGCTCCCGGTCCGAGTACACCGTGTTCCCCACGATATTCAGATGGCGCACCTTGGCCACGGAGCCCTCTTCGATCTCGATCTTCACCGCCACCCGGTTCCGCGGGAGATCCTCGACCTCCGCCTCGATGCTGGCACCGTAGCGGCCCTGGGAGACGTACTGGCGCGTCAGCTCGAGCTCGACCCGCTCAAGGGTGGCCCGTTGAAAAATCTCCCCCTCCGCAAGCCCCGAGCCCGCCAGCCCCTCGAGCAGCGCATCGCTTTCAATGGATTCGTTGCCCTCAAGGGTGATGGAGTCGATGGCCGGGCGCTCCAAGAGCGTAAGGACCAGCACGTTGCCGTCGCGCCCGACGCCGATATCGCTAAAATAGCCCGAGGAAAAGAGGGAGCGGAGCGTCTCCCGCGCCAAGTACTCGTCATAGCGATCCCCGACGTTCACCGGGAGTAAGCCAAACACCGTTCCCGGAGAGACCCGCTGCAACCCCTGCACTCGGATATCCCCGATGGTGAAGGCCGCGGCGCTGCCGGCGTCTTCTGCCCCGGCCCCCAGGGATGCGAAGCCGAACGTCAGCGCGACGAGCGCCGAGCGCAGAAAGGAAGAAAAGGGAAATTTCACTAAGCGTCTCTAAAGTCGGGAAAAATCATTAATCAGGGCCAGGGCCATTAAGCTCACCACCAGCATTAAGCCCACCTGAACCCCCAGGGCCTGCACGCGCTCTGGAAGCGGTGCACCGCGCACCCATTCGAGAACATGTAGCACCACGTGCCCCCCATCAAGGACCGGTATGGGAAGCAGGTTCAAAACCGCGAGGCTGACGCTCAGCAGCGCAAGGAAGCCCAGAAACGTCTCTACCCCAGACTTCGCTGAGTCGCCGGCGACCTTAGCAATGGTGATGGGGCCGCTCAAGTTTCTTGTGGAGACGAGGCCCTGCACCATCTTCTTGACGAGACCCAGGGTCATGGCGGTCTTATCCCAGGTGGCCACGAGCGCCTCCCCCACCGCTTCCCCTAGGCCCCAGCGCTGCACCGCGTAGGCCGGGCCCACCCCGACAAAGCCCTTGCCCTCCTCCAGGCGCGGCCGGACCGTTAGGCGACGGGGCTGACCGTCCCGCTCGATAGCGAGCGTCAGGCTCGTCGCGCCCGCAGCCTGCACGGCCTCCACGAAGGCCCGCCAGTGCTCCACGACCTCCCCATTCACGGCGGTGATGCGGTCTCCGGGGCGCAAGCCCGCGGCCTCCGCCGGGCTGGCCTCGAGGATGCGACCGAGCACCACCGGATAGGCCGGCTCGAGGTCCAGTTCGGCAAGAAACTGCGGCGCTTCTGCGTCGGCGAGCCAGCGCTCAATGGGGCGCTCAAGGGTCCAGGGGCCCCGCCCCCCCTCCAGCGTAAAGGTGATCTGCCCCGTTTCCCCGAGGCGTCGGACCAAGGCCTCGTTGACGGTGTTCCAACTGGGGGTTTCCTGGCCATCGACGGCCAGCACCCGAGCACCCACGGCGGGCCCTTCGGCGCCCTCCTGAGCCTTCACGTAGGGCACGAGGCCCGAGACCCCGACGACGAAGAGAACCCAATACACGAGCACCGCGAGCAGAAGGTTGGCCACCGGTCCCCCGAGGGCGATGGCGATGCGGGCCGCGGGGTGGGTCTCGCTGAAAGCGCGCTGGCGAGGCGCCGAGGCTATGCCATCGGCGTCCCCCTCAAGCATCTTGACGTAGCCACCGATAGGAAGAAGGCTCAGGGCAAATTCCGTGCCCCCCACCCCCTGGCGCCGCCACAGCACCGGCCCCATGCCCAAGGAAAAGCGCAGCACGCGCACCCCGAAATAGCGGGCAACAAAAAAGTGCCCGGCCTCGTGAACCGTCACCAGGATTCCAAGGGTCAGCAGCAAGGCAAAAATCGTTTGAAGCAGCTCCATGAGGCGGTGCTCTCTTGAAATTTAGGCCGCGTAGGTGGGGAGCAGCGCTTCCGCCGCCAAGCGCGCCTCGCGGTCCGCGGCGAGCACGGCCTCGAGGGAATCCGCTGGGGCGAGGTTGGCCCCCCGCATCACCTGGTCGATGATAGCAGGGATCGCCAGATATCCGATGCGCCGCGCAAGGAAGGCGGCGACGGCCACCTCATTGGCGGCATTCAACCACGCCGGGGCCAAACCTCCCCGCTCCGCGGCCGCCAGCGCCAAGGCAAGGCAGGGAAAGCGCTCAAAGCTTGGGGCCTCGAAGGTCAGGGAACCCACGGCCACGAGATCAAGGAGGGAAACGCCGGCGTCGATCCGATCCGGCCAGGATAGGCCCGCGGCAATGGGCGTGCGCATATCCGGGGGGCCCAGCTGAGCCAGCACAGACCCATCCTCATAGGCCACCAGAGAGTGGATGACGGACTCGGGATGGATCACCACTTCGATCCCGCTGGGCGGCGTCGCAAACAGAAGGCAGGCCTCGATGAATTCGAGCCCCTTGTTCATCATGGTCGCGGAATCCACGGAGATCTTTTGTCCCATGGACCAGTTGGGATGGGCGCAGGCCTCCTCCGGAGTCACGGCTCCGAGGGTCGCCGGATCGCGGCGACGAAAGGGTCCGCCCGATCCCGTGAGCAGGAGCTTTCGCACCCCTGCCGGAGGCTGGCCCGCCACGTAGCCCGGGGGCATGCACTGGAACAGGGCGTTGTGTTCGCTATCAATGGGAAGCAAGGCGCCCCCGCCCCGGCGGACCGCCTCCATAAACAGGGGACCGGCGACCACCAGGGCTTCCTTATTGGCGAGAAGCACCCGTTTTCCCGCCTCCGCGGCCGCCAAGGTGGGCGGAAGCCCGGCCGCCCCCACAATGGCCGCCATGACCTGGTCCACCTCCGGGGCCTCGGCCACGGCCACAAGGGCCTCGGCCCCCACAAGGAGCTCCGTCGTAAGACCCTCGGCCTTCAAGGTCGCTGCAAGGCCCTTCGCCCCGGCTGGGTCCACCAGCACCGCATAGCGGGGACGGAAGCGCAGGCACTGCTCCAGCAGCTTGTCGGCCTGACGATAAGCGGTGAGGGCAAAAACGGAAAAGCGCTGCGGATGCGCCTCCAGTACCGCCAGGGTGCTTTCGCCAATGGACCCGGTGGCGCCGAGAATGGTGAGCTGATCGGGCTTCATAGGCGTCCCTTCTAAGCGGTGGGGGGCAGGGCCCCGAGACCCAGCGCAGCCAGAGGCAAGGCAGGGAGCAGCGCATCGAGACGATCTAAAACGCCGCCATGCCCCGGCAGGAGCCCTCCCGAGTCCTTCACCCCGGCCGTGCGCTTGAGCACGCTTTCAAAAAGATCCCCAAAGATAGACAGAACGGCCATGAGCACGGTGAACAGCAGAAGTGGCGCACCCCGGGGGACGGACAAGGCGTAGGCAAAGGCCAGCGATACGAGGAGCGCGCAGGCGAGTCCCCCAAGGGCCCCCTCCCAGCTCTTCCCGGGGCTGACCGCCGGCGCCAGCTTCCGCTTTCCAAAGCGACGCCCGGCAAAGTAGGCGCCGATATCCGCGGCCCACACCACGCCCAGCGCCCACAAAAGATGCCAAGGGCCCGCACTGTAGAGCACCAGCACCGCGAGATAAGCAGGCGCCAGCACTAAAACCCCGAGCCCAAGGCGAAGCTCCGTCCCTCGGAGGACAGGGGCGCTGCGCGGGAACGTGAGCACGAGCAGAGAAAGGAAGGCCCAAAGCCCGAGGGACAGGGGGAAGAGCCAGGGCTCAAGCTGCCCACGCTGCCCGAGGAGAGCGCCGAGGAGCAACGCGAGCACCAGCAAAAAGGCGACCCGGGGGCCCGCCCTAAGGCCCGCGAGGGCGCCCCACTCCCAGCCCGCCAGGAGCAGCAGTAGGGCAATGAGGCCCGCAAAGGCCGGAGAGGGCAAATAGAACAGGGCGGCAAGGAAGGCCGCGGCCAGGGGCACGGCGGTCAGGATACGTTGCTTGAGCATGGCCCGCCCTCTCCCCAGCGTTGGGCCCAGTGTACCCTGAATAGGTCTTGGATTGGGTGCTGGCCGCGGCGAGGAGCGGGCGCCCTAGCGGCGCCCGAAGCGCCGCTGCCGGCAGTAAAACTCGCCGAGCGCTTCCTCGAGGGCTGCTCCGTCAAAATCGGGCCAGAAGCGATCCGTGAAGAACAGCTCCGTATAGGCGAACTGCCAAAGTAAGAAGTTGGAGATGCGATGGTCCCCGCCGGTGCGAATGCAGAGGTCCGGGGGCGGTACGCCGGCGAGGCTAAGGGCACCGTCCAGCGCGGCTTCATCGATGTCCTGAGCGCGAAGGCGACCGGCCTCGACCTCCTCGGCCAGGGCCCGGGCCGCATTCACGATATCCCAGCGACCGCCATAGTTCGCGGCGATCATGAGGGTCATGCGCGTGTTGTCGGCGGTAAGCGCTTCCGCGTCGGCCATGAGCTTTTGCAGGTCATCGGAGAAGCGGCTTCGATCGCCGATGATCTGCACCCGCACTCGCTCTCGATGGAGTTCGTCCACATCTTCCGTGAGGACCCGACGCATCAACGCCATGAGAAGGGACACTTCCCGCCGGGGGCGGAACCAGTTTTCCGTGGAAAAGGCGAAAAGGGTGAGGACCTCCACCCCGAGCTCCGCCGCCCGCTGCGCCACCGGACGCACGGCGCGGGCACCGGCGCGATGGCCCGCGGACCCCGGCAAGTGGCGTTTCTGCGCCCAACGATGATTGCCGTCCATGATGATGGCCACGTGACGCGGCGGCGCTCCATCCTCGAGCTGCGGCGATGTCGCTTCAGACATGGGGAGGCCTCGTGTCTTAGATCTCGAGGAGATCAGCTTCCTTGCTTTCGAGGCGCTTGTCGACTTCCGCAATGAAACGATCGGTGATCTTCTGGATCGTTTCCTCGGCGCGGCGAGCGTCATCCTCGCTAATCATCTTCTCCTTCAGGAGCTCTTTGATCTGACTGTTGCTATCCCGGCGCACGTTGCGCACGGAAACCCGCGCATGCTCCGCTTCCGCCCGAGCCTGCTTTCCCAGGTCACGCCGCGTCTCCTCGGTCAGGGGCGGCATGGGCAGGCGAATGACGTCCGCCGTGGCATTGGGGGTTAAGCCCAGATCGCTCTTTAAGATCGCCCGCTCGATCTGGGGCACGAGCTTCTTCTCCCAGGGGGAGATCAAAAGGGCCCGGGATTCTTCCACGGTCACGCTGGCCACCTGATTTAAGGGCGTAGGCGTTCCGTAATAATCAATCTTGATGTCGTCCAGGAGCGCAGGGCTGGCTCGCCCGGTGCGGATGCGTGCAAAGGCCGTTTCCAGGGCCGCCACGCTTTTTTCCATGCGCGTTTCCGTATCGTCCTTAATCTCGTCGATCACCGTGCATCTCCTTGGATTAGGGTGCCGTCCTCCTCGCCCAGCATGAGCTTGAGCAGCACGCCCACCTTACCCATATTGAACACCCGCAGGGGCATGGCGTGGTCCCGGCACAGGCAAATGGCCGTGAGGTCCATAACGCCGAGGTCCCGCTCAAGGACGTCATCGTAGGTTAGGGTCGGTAGCAGCTCTGCCGAGGGATCTAGAACGGGGTCGGCGGTGTAAACGCCGTCGACCTTGGTGGCCTTCATGACCACGTCCGCATCAATTTCGATGCCGCGGAGGCACGCCGCGGAATCCGTCGTAAAGAAGGGGTTCCCCGTGCCGGCAGCGAAGAGCACTACGTCGCCCTGCTCGAGATAGCGAATGGCTCGGCGCCGATCGTAATGCTCCACGATCCCGCTCATGGGGATGGAGGACATGACGGAGGCAGAGATATTGGCCCGCTCTAGGGCATCGCGCATGGCCAGGCAGTTCATGACCGTGGCCAGCATGCCCATGTGATCGCCGGTCACCCGGTCGAGGCCCGCAGCATTCAGGGCGGCCCCTCGGAACAGGTTACCGCCCCCCACCACAAGGCCAACCTGCACCCCAACCCCAATGAGCTGGCCAATTTCCACGGCCATGCGATCGAGGACCTTCGGGTCAATGCCGAAGTTCTGATCCCCCATGAGCGCCTCGCCGCTCAGCTTGAGCAGAATACGACGGTACTTCAGCGTTCTGGAGTGCTTCGACATGACCCGACCCTCTTGTCCAGCGAGGCTAGGCCTCGCCGCGAACCTGTGCCGCTACCTCAGCAGCGAAGTCCGTTTCTTCCTTTTCGATGCCTTCGCCCACTTCAAAGCGAATCATCGTTTCGAGGGCGGCGCCGGCGTCTTTTAGGAGGTCCTTGACCTTGACGTTACCGTCCTTCACGAAGGGCTGTTCCGTCATGCTGACCTCGGCCTTGTACTTGTTCACGCGGCCTTCGACCATCTTGGCGACGATCTCGGCGGGCTTACCACTCTCCGCCGCTTGCGCCTCGTAGATTTCCCGCTCCTTGGCGAGATCTGCCGGGTCGAGCGCTTCCGGCGTCGCGACCTTCGGATTCAGAGCCACGACATGCATGGCGAGATCCTTGCCGAGGGCTTCATCCCCCGCCGAGAGACCCACAAGCGCGCCCTTACGGTTATCGGCGTGCACATAGGCCGCCACCCGAGCACCGGTGACCCGAGCAATGCGGCGCACGGTGATGTTTTCACCAATTTCCTGCACCAGCGCTTCGCGCTCGCCCTCGAGGCCAGCCTCCAGCAGCGCGGCGACGTCGTCCGAGCCGGCCTCGAAGGCCAGATCGGCAACCCGCTGCACCCACGCAATGAAACGCTCGTTGCGGGCGGCAAAGTCCGTTTCGATGTTGACCTCAACCAGGGCGGCAGAAGAGCCGTCGTCGGCGACGCGAAGCCCCAGGAGGCCCTCTGCGGCAGTACGGCCGGCTTTTTTCGCGGCCTTCAGGGCCCCGTCCTTACGCAGCTGCTCAATGGCGAGCTCGAGGTCCCCCTCGGATGCCACCAGCGCTTTTTTACAATCCATCATGCCGAGCCCGGTCCGTTCCCGGAGCTCCTTAACCATGGCTGCGGTAATTGCCACGTGCCTATCCTCGCTAATTGACCTGATTTGGGCGCGCCAGGCGCGCCCCCTGAAAGGAACTGGACCTAGGCCTCGGTGGCCGGCGCAGCAGCGCTGTCTTCTTCCACTTCGACGAACTCATCGGCAGACACATCCCCAGAAGCGGAGTGCTTACCGGCGGAGATCGCATCGGCAAAGGCCGCCACATAGAGGCGGATGGCCCGAATGGCATCGTCGTTCCCGGGAATGACGTAATCAACGCCATCGGGGTTGCTGTTCGTATCCACGATACCAATGACCGGGATCCCCAGCTTGTTGGCTTCGCTGATGGCGATGCGCTCGTGCTCGACGTCGATCACGAAGAGCGCGTCCGGCAGGCCGCCCATGTCCTTAATGCCACCAATGGAGCGCTCGAGCTTCTCCATTTCCCGGGTGCGCATGAGCGCTTCCCGCTTGGTGAGCTTTTCGAAGGTGCCATCGCTGGCTTCCATCTCAAGATCCCGGAGGCGCTTGATGGATTGGCGAATGGTTTTGTAGTTGGTGAGCATGCCGCCGAGCCAGCGCTGATCGACGTAGGGCATGCCGGCGCGGCTCGCTTGCTCGCGAACGATCTTCGCCGCGGCACGCTTGGTGCCCACGAAGAGCAGCTTGTTCTTTTTCGCGCCCATGCGGCGGACTTCGTCCAGCGCGCTACGGAAGCGCGGGAGCGTCTCTTCGAGGTTGATGATGTGGATCTTGTTACGAGCGCCGAAGATAAAGTTCGCCATCTTCGGGTTCCAGTAACGGGTTTGGTGCCCAAAATGCACCCCCGCCTGCAGCAAATCGCGCATGCTAATGTCGGTCACGGTTTTTCTCCGGGTTAGGCCTCCACGCCCCCCACCTGCCGACCCCAAGGGGCACCCCAGCAAGGTGTGTCGAAGCGTGTGCGTATTTTTGCCCCCTTCCAGCAGCGAAGGATGGGCGATTCAAGGTATGCTTGGGGCGATTCCCGCTGCTGCCGCCCGTCCGCGGCGCGCGTTATAGCACAAACCCCCTGCGCGGCGAAAGCCGCCACCGTTCGAAGGCACGAATCATGGCCGACTCGCTAAAGACGCCGGAGGAGATTGCCGGCATGCGCGCTGCTGGCGCAGCCGCCGCCTCCGTACTGGAGATGATCACCCCCTACGTCGTTCCCGGGGTCACCACCGCCGCCCTCAACGCCCGATGTCACCGCTTCATCGTGGAGGCGCTCAGCTGCATCCCTGCCCCCCTCAACTACCGCGGGGCCCCGGGGCAAACGCCCTTTCCCGCCTCCGTCTGCACCTCCGTGAACCACGTCGTATGCCACGGCATTCCTACGGAAGGGAAGGCGCTGAAGCGGGGCGACCTTTTGAACATCGACGTCACCGTGATTAAGGATGGCTGGCATGGGGATACGTCGAAGATGTTCATCGTCGGGGGCACGGGGAGCGTCCTCGGGGAGCGGCTCAGCCGGGTGGCCCAGGAGTGCCTCTACCTGGGCATCGAAGCCGTGCGCCCCGGGGCCACCCTGGGAGATATCGGTCACGTCATTCAACGCCACGCGGAAGCCCAGCGCTTTTCCGTGGTGCGCGAGTACTGTGGGCACGGCATTGGCCGGGGCTTCCACGAGCCGCCGCAAATCCTTCACTACGGCCGCCCCGGAACAGGTGAAGTATTGAAGGAAGGCATGACCTTCACCATCGAACCCATGATCAACGCCGGGCGCCGGGAGGTGAAGCTTCTGAAAGACGGCTGGACCGTAGTGACGAAGGATCACAAGCCCTCGGCGCAGTGGGAGCACACGCTCCTGGTCACGGCCGACGGAGCGGAGATCCTCACCCGCCGGAGCGAAGAAACGCTGTGACCGCCCCCCTGGTCAGTCCCCGGCGCCGGCTCCAGGACAGTCAGGCCCAGCTCGATCAACAGTTTAGCCAGGGGGCCGAGGTGTCGGCTCTGCTTCGAGCCCGGGCGAGCCTCTTTGACTCGGCCCTCACGGAACTCTTTAACACCCACCCCTGGCCCCGGGCCGGGGATCAGGGCGACCCGCCCCTCGCCCTGCTGGCCGTGGGGGGCTACGGCCGGGGGGAACTCCACCCCTTTAGCGATATCGACATCCTCATCCTCCTCGCCGAGCCCCCAGACGCCGAGCTGAAGGGCGTCCTCGAGGCCTTTCTTCACAGCCTCTGGGATTTGGGCACGACCATTGGGCACAGCGTCCGCACCCTAAGCGAGTGCGTGGAAGAGGCTCGGCAGGATGTCTCGGTTATGACCAACCTGCTGGAAACGCGCACCTTGGTCGGCGCCCAGCGCCTGCGCCTCCAGCTAGGGGAACGGCTGAGCCAAGCGAAGCTGTGGCCCGACTCCACGTTCTTTGATGCCAAGCTTCAAGAGCAAAACGAGCGGCACCGGCGCTACGACAATACGGAGTACAACCTCGAGCCCAACGTCAAGAATGGTCCCGGGGGCCTTCGGGATATCCAAATGCTCGGCTGGGTAGCCCGGCACCATTACGGCACCAACGATTTTGAACACTTGATTAGCCTTGGTTTCCTCACCGCCGACGAGCTCTTGGCGCTGCTCCAGGGCCGGGACTTTCTGTGGAAGGTGCGCTGGGGCCTGCACATGCTGGCGAAGCGCGCCGAGGAGCAGCTTCGCTTCGACTACCAGCGGCAGCTCGCGACCCTCTTTGGCTACGAAGACAGCGGCGGTCAGCTTGCCGTTGAGCGCTTCATGCACGACTACTATGTTCATGTGCTTGCGCTCCGGGAGCTAAACGACCTCATCCTTCAGCACTTTGACGAAGCCATCGTTTCCCCGGCTGTGGCCGAGCCCCGGGAAATCATCAACGAGGACTTCGAGGTTCAGGGCCATACGCTGGCCGCACGCCGCGACGACGTCTTCAGCGCACGCCCCCGAGCCCTCCTCGAGCTTTTTGTCATCCTCGCCAACCGGGAGGACATCGATCGCGTCCGGGCCTCGACGATCCGCATGATTCGCCAGAGCCTGGACCTCATCGACGATGCCTTTAGGGCGGACCCCGAGAACAGCGCCTGCTTCCTGGCCCTGCTGCGAAGCCCCCACCGGCTGGTTTCCCAGCTCACGCGCATGCGGCGCTACGGCGTGCTCGGTCGCTACCTACCGGAATTCGGCCGCATCATCGGGCAGATGCAGCACGATCTCTTCCACATCTATACGGTAGACGCGCACACCATGCTGCTCCTGCGGAACCTGCGGCGCTTTCTCTACGAGAGCGCCCAGGACCGCTACCCCGTGGCCCACGAGTGCATGCGCCAAATTCCCAAGCCCGAGCTTCTCTATATTGCGGGGCTCTACCACGATATTGCGAAGGGGCGCGGGGGCGACCACTCCACCCTGGGCGCCGAGGACGTCGAAGCGTTTGCCCAACGCCACGGCCTCGAACCCGCCGACCGGGAACTGGTCAGCTGGCTCGTCCGCCAGCACCTCCTCATGTCCGATGTCGCACAGCGCAAGGACATCAGCGACCCCGAGGTGCTTACCGCCTTCGCCGAGGAAGTCAAAACAGAGGAGCGCCTCCGCTATCTCTACGCGCTCACGGTGGCGGACATTAACGCCACCAACCCATCTCTTTGGAATAGCTGGCGCGCCACCCTCATGCGTCAGCTGTTCGAGGAAACTCGCCAGTTGCTTGCGGCCCATGGCACGGCCGTCCCGGACCGAGAAGACTGGATCGCCAGCACCCGGCAAGCCGCTCTCGACGCCCTGGCGACCCGGGGCATCGAAGCAGGGGCCGTGGCAGCGTTCTTTAGTGAAACGGACGAGGACTACTTCCTGCGCCTCGAGGTTGAGGACATTGTGTGGCAGCTCGAGGCGGCGCTGAGCCATAACCTCGAAGCCAACGGGCCCCTGGTGCGCGTGCGCACCTACACCCAGGCCGGTGGGGCCCATGAGGGCGCGACCCAAGTTTTCATCTTTGCCCATGACCAGGCCAACCTGTTTGCCGCTACGGCGGCCATCCTCGATCAGCAGGACCTCTCGGTTCATGAAGCCCGGGTGCACACCACCGGCAGCGCGGAATGCTTCAACAGCTTCATGGTGCTGACGGATGCCGGCACGCCCCTCACCGACGAGGGCGCTCAGCGCCATTTGGAGGCCACCCTTCGGGAAGTCCTCGCGGAGCCCAATGCCTTCCCAGACGTGGTGCGCCGGCGCATTCCCCGGGCCCTCCGGGCTTTCCAAACCCCTACGGAGGTGTTCGTGGAGAACGATCCACGCACCCCGGTGACGGATCTGCGCGTGGTGGCCAACGATCGTCCCGGGCTCCTCGCCCGCCTTGGGCTGATCTTCCTGGAAGAAGGGATTTCGCTTCAGGGCGCCAAGATCGCAACCCTCGGCGAACGCATCGACGACGTCTTTTACATCACCGGGGAAGACCGGGAGCCCATAACCGATCCCGCCACCCTGGCCCGGCTTCAGGACACCATCCGCCAACGCCTGGATGAAGCCTTCGACCAAACGCCGGGGCAGCGCGCCCCCCAAAGCTAGGAGTCACCATGTTTGCCGTAGCCCTCGGTCTTGCTCAACAGGATGCCCAGGGATCCGTCCTGGCCGTTTATTACCCGAAGCCGATCCTCGCACCCGGCGCCGGGCTCCTGGCTGGCCTCCGGGCCGCAGCGCTGGACACCGCTGGGGTACATCGGCTGTCGCCGCTGGATCTCCAGCGCCTCTGCCAAGGCTGGCTCGAGGCCGGAGAAACGGCCCCGGCGGCCCTAGCAAGCACGCTGCTGAAGGCCCAGGGCCCGGTACTACTCACCTGCCTAGGGGAAGACGGGCCCATCGCGGAGACCGCCGAGGCCTACCTCAAGCTTCACCTCCTGAGTCACCGTCTGTGCCTGCCCAACAGCCTGAACCTCGACGGCATCTTCGCGGCCTTGCCCACCGTCGCCTGGACCAGCGAAGGGGCCCTGGCCCTAGAAGAGCTAGAAGAACGGCAGCTGAACGCGCGCCTGCTTGGCCGCACCCTAAAGGTGTTCGCCGTGGATAAATTCCCCACCATGACCGACTTCGTCGTGCCCTCGGGGGTACGTATGGGCGATGGCAGCCGCATTCGCCTGGGCGCCTATCTCGGGGAAGGCACCACGGTCATGCACGAGGGCTTTATTAACTTCAATGCCGGCACCCTGGCCAGCGGGATGATCGAAGGACGGATCTCCCAGGGTGTGGTGGTGGGCAAGGGTTCGGATCTGGGCGGCTCCGCCAGCACCGCGGGCACCCTATCCGGAGGCGGCACCACCCGCATCTCCATCGGGGAGTCGTGCCTCATTAGCGCCAACGCCGGCACGGGCATCCCCCTGGGGGATCGCTGCACCATTGAGGCCGGCCTCTACATCACCCCGGGCACCCGGGTGACCCTGCGCGATGAAGAGGGCGCCGTGGTTCGGGTCTGCAAGGCGCGGGAGCTTGCCGGCGGCAGCGACATGCTCTTTATTCGCCACAGTGAAACCGGGGCGGTGGAATGCCGGAGCAATCGCCAAGCCATCGCCCTAAACCCCATGCTTCACCAGGGCGCCTAGGCCATGGAACCCACCCTCGCGCTCACCCAGGCGCTGATCCGCCGCCCCTCCGTGACCCCAGAGGACGCGGGGTGCCTCACCCTGATCGCCGAGCGCCTCGAGGCGCTCGGCTTCCACTGCGAACGCATGGACGAAGGGGGCGTCTCCAATCTCTGGGCGGTTTGGGGCACGGACGGCCCGACCCTGGCCTTTGCGGGCCACACCGACGTGGTGCCGCCGGGGCCGGAGGCGGCCTGGACCCATCCGCCCTTCGAAGGCCACTTTGACGGGGAGTGGCTATGGGGCCGGGGGGCCGCGGACATGAAGGGCAGCCTGGCCGCCATGGTCTGCGCCGCCGAACGCCTCTGCCAGCACCCTCGGGCAGGTCGGCTGGCCTTTCTCCTCACCAGCGATGAAGAAGGACCGGCCCAATTCGGGACCCGGCACGTGGCCGATGTGCTCGAAGCGCGGGGCGATCTACCCCAATGGGTGGTGGTGGGGGAGCCCTCGAGCGCAGAAAAGCTCGGCGACGTGATTCGCGTCGGCCGCCGCGGTTCCCTAGGCGGCCACCTTGAGGTGCGGGGCGTTCAGGGCCACGTGGCCTATCCGGAGAAGGCCCGAAACCCCATTCACGAAGCCCTGGCGCCCCTCGCGGCGGTGGTGGCGCAGCGCTGGGATGAGGGCTACGGCCCCTTCCCCCCCACCACCTTTCAAATTTCCAATGTGAATGCGGGGACCGGCGCCACCAACGTGATCCCCGGCGCCCTGACCGCCGAGGTGAACTTTCGCTTCAACCCCGGGCAAACGCCGAAAGGGCTCCAAGCCCGCGTTGAGGCATGCCTCACGGAAGCAAATTGCGACTACACGCTCACCTGGGCCCTCTCGGGCCCGCCCTTCTTTACCGATGGCGGTCCCTTAATTGAGGCCACGGAGCAGGCCCTCACGCAGGTTGTGGGCTACGAACCCGAAAGGTCCACCGGCGGCGGCACCTCCGACGGTCGGTTCCTTGCGCCCCGGGGCATGGAGGTGGTGGAGCTGGGCCCCGTGAATGCGACGATCCACAAAATCGACGAGCGGGTCCTCGCCGCGGACCTGCCGCGCTTGCGGGACGTTTACGAGGCTCTGGGGGAACGCCTACTGCCCCGACTGCCGTCATAAAAATGTGACCTGCCGCGCGCACAGTGCGGCCTGCGCTTGAAGAGAACCGCCATGCCCGAACTACCGGACCTCGAAGTTTATTTCCAGGGAATCCAAGACGACGCTCTGCGTGGCTGGTTGGGCGAGGCCCTGGGCGGCGCCCTCGCCCCCGCATCCCGGGGCGCGGGCTGGGCAGCGCAGCATGGGGACCTCTCCCTTCGTCTCACCGCCCGAGCCCTCGGCGCTTGGCATGCCCTTGGGCTCGAGCCCGCCGCCCTCACCCCCTGGAGCACGGACCAGGCCCTCGGGGAAGCCCTCGCCGCCGCCTTTCCCGCGGCGAAGCTTCGCTATGCCGCCGAACCCTGGGCGGAAGGGGAGGCCCTCGAAAGCGATCGCTTTTTCGAGGGGCAGGGGCAGGCCTGGCGAGAGATCCCATGGAAGGGGTAAGGCCCTGGCTTCGCAGCGCCCCCTGGGTGATCGGCGCCTTTCTCCTCACGGTGTTCCTGCGAGCCCCCGCCGCCTGGTTGCCCCTTCCAAGCCAAGGTCCCTTAAGCTTCAGCGGCACCGCGGGCCACCTGCTTCGCGGGGAAAGCCAGCTCACCTATCGAGGCCAAGGGCTGGGAACGCTGCGCTGGGCCATGGGCCTCCCAACCAGCCTCGACGGCGTCCCGGTGACCCTCAGCCTCCAGGGGCCCGCCCTTCAGGGTACGGCGGACGCCGAGCTTTCCCCCACCGGCTGGCGCGCGACGGTGCAACGGCTGACCCTCGATAGCCGAGCCCTCCAGGACGCGCTGGCCCCTTATGCAATCGCGCCGGAGGGCACGCTCCAGGGTCGCGATCTCATGCTATCCGGCTACGGAAACCAGCTTGAAAGCGCGTCCGGCGCCCTGCGCTGGACCGGTGGCCTAGTGCGCTATCGCCTTGGGGGCAATAGCTACGCGCCCACGTTCCCGCCCCTCAGCGCGACGTTGGCGCCCGGGGCGGGAGGGCAGCTGGGGGCCGAAGTATCCGCCCCCAGCGGCCCCGTGCTGTCCCTCGTGCTCCGCCCCGGCGGCTGGGTTGATCTGGCCGTGCGACGACGTTTACTTCGCCTAGCCGACTTCCCCGCGCCGAAGGGCATGAGCGACGACACGGTGCTCCTTGAACTCTCGGAGCGCGTGCTGTGATGCCCGGCGTGGGGACGCTGGTACACTCTGGCGGACTCGTCGATGGCTGCGGAGGCCACCATGACCGCTAACGGATCCAAGCGAGGGGCCAGGGCGCTCAGCGTTGCGCTGCTCATAGCGCTTGGGACCTATCTTGCGGATCGGGTCATGCTGTTCACCACCCCGCCTCCCGCCGTTCCCGGCGCCACGGCAACCCCGGCGCTGACGCCGGCTTACGACCGGCAGCGGCTCCTGCAGACCGCCCTTTTCGGCACCGCCGCCGGGCCGTCTGCCGCAGGGCCCGTGGTGAATGCACCGGAAACCCGCCTCGCCCTCACGCTTCACGGACTTTTCAGCGGCAGCAGCGAATCCAGCGCCCTGATCTCCGCCGCCGGGGGGCAGCCGCGGCGCTACCTGGAAGGCGCGTCCCTTCCCGGGGGCGCGGTACTTGCCGAAGTCCAGAAAGATCAGGTCCTGCTCCGACGCCAGGGCCAGCTGGAGGTGCTTCGTTTTCCCAAGGGCGCCGCCGCCGCCGGCTTCCGCGCCCAGGGCACGGGCAGCGCAGCCCTATCGGCCCTCCCTTCGGCCCTCCCCGGAGTCCAGGATAGGCGCAGCGCTAGCGTGACCCCGACCTTATCCCGGCAGCGCAGCGCGAGCGCCCTGGGAAGCGCCTCCGCAAGCGCGCCGGGCTCCGGCAGCGCCAACGCCTTCTCACCCCGTTCTGCCCTGCGCGCCTTCCAGGGCGCCCTCGCGGAACAGGGGGAATCCGCCCTTGCCAGCTACGGCCTCGCGCCCGCCAGCGGCGGCGCTGGCCTGGAAATCAACAACCAAGTGCCTGCCGCCGCGCTGGCCCAGGTGGGCCTCAGACCCGGGGATCGCATCCTGTCGGTCAATGGCCAGGGCGTCGACGGCCTGGCGCAGAATCCCCAACAAATTGATGCGGTGCTGGCCTCGGGCAGCGCACGCCTCGAAATTCAACGCGGCCAGCGAACCTTTTTCGTTACCGCCCCCATTCCTGAGTGAGCCGCCCATGTCGAATCCTCTCCTGATGCTGCGTCGCCTTCTCGCCCGAAGCGGTCGGCGGGTGCTTGCCGTGGCGATGCTCCTGACCCTTGCCCTTGGGGCTCAGGGGGAAACGGGCAGCTGGCAGATCAATCTCAAGGACGCCGAGCTTGACGCCTTTATCTCCGAAGTCGCCCGCATCACGGGCAAGAACTTCGTCATCGATCCGCGGGTGCAGGGGCGCATCACGATCGTGTCGTCTACGGCGCTCGATGAGGACGGCGTCTATGAACTTTTCCAATCGGTCCTTCGGGTGCACGGCTTCGCCGCCATCCCCGCCGGCGGGGTCATCAAAATCGTGCAGCAAACGCTAGCGAAGCAGTCCAGCGCGCCTTTGGACTTCACGGAGGGCGCCGATGGCGAAGCCATTGTGACCCGAGTCATCAAGGCCGAGAACGTTCCTTCGAACGAGTTGGTCAAAATCCTCCGGCCCCTCATTCCCCAATACGGCCACGTTGCGTCCGTCGATAAGCCCAACGTCATCATCCTGTCGGACCATGCGGAGAACATCGCGCGCATGGAAAAGATCATCCAGGAAATCGACGTTGCCAATGACGAACAGGTGGTGGTGGTACCCCTGAAAGAGGCCTACGTCGACACCATGGTGGCCCTTCTGGCCGAACTCGCCCCGGACGCCCTGGGGGAATCGGGGAATAATCCCCAGGCGGTGCAGGTGGTGGCCAACGCCCGGAACAATTCCCTTGTGCTTCGGGGCCAGGCCGAGCCCCTCGCTCGCCTTCAGCGCCTCATTGGCCAGCTCGACCAGCCCGCCACCCGCCAGGGCTCCACCCGGGTGTTTCGCTTAAGCCACGCTGATGCGGAAGAGGTGGCGGGGCTCCTCCAGGGGATCGTGACCGGAAAGGAAGGAAACAAGGGCGACGCCGCCGCAACAACCATCGCCGCGGACCCCTCTCTCAATGCGGTGGTGGTGCGAAGCGATCCTTCAACCCTGGCGGAGGTCTCCAACCTTCTCGAAAGCCTCGACGTCCGTCGGACCCAAGTGCTCATCGAAGCCGCCATCGTGGAAGTCGCGGTGCAGGATCGCCGCGACCTCGGCGTCGACCTGGCCGTCATCGACCGGGAGGGCAGTTCCGCCCCCCTGGCCGTCAGCCCCCTCGCCGGCGCACTCCAAGCCTTGCTCGGAAACAGCATTGGCGACGGCACCATCGAAAGCACCCAGGACTTAAACCTCCTCGGCGCCGGCGCGAGCCTCACCAGCCCCTCCGTGGCCGTGGCCAAGCTGTCCAATGGCGTCTCCTTCGGGGCAGTCCTCCAAGCCCTGAACAGCAACAGCGACTCAGACCTCCTCTCCACGCCGAGCATCCTCACCCTGGATAACGAGGAGGCTTCCATTGTGGTGGGGCAGAACGTCCCCTTCCGCACGGGGTCCTTCACGACGAACCAAAGCGGTGCGAACAACCCCTTCACCACGATTCAGCGGGAAGACGTGGGCATCACGCTGCGCGTCGTTCCGCACATCCACGAAGGGGATTCGGTGCGCCTCGAGGTGGAACAGGTGGTGTCCTCCGTGGCCAACGCCGGGGCCATCGGGGCCGGGGGCTTCTCCGACATCGTTACCAACAAGCGCACCATCAACACGGTGATCCTCGCCGAAGATGCGCAGACCATTGTGCTCGGTGGCCTGATCCAGGACGACACGCAGGAATCGGTGCAGCGCGTCCCCCTCCTGTCCGCCATTCCCGTGGCCGGCAAGCTGTTTCAGAACACGAGCCGGGAGCGGATCAAGCGGAACCTTTTGGTCTTCCTTCGCCCCACCATTCTTCGGGAGACTGAGGAGGTGGAAGCGGTGACAACGCGTAAGGCCAATGGCATATGGCGCGTCACGCCCCAGCGCGACGGGGAGGAGGCACCCCGAACCATCGATGGCTACTACGAGGGCCGGGACCCGACGAACCCCTGACGCTTTTTCTTTGATGCCCTTGCTACACTGATGCCCAGATCATTGGGAGAGGGGCGCGCCGTGGCACGGCCATGGGGGGACAGTCTGGGGTATCGCCTGCTGCGGGGGCTTCTGGGCCGCGCCTTCCGCGCCCGCGCCCTTGATGTCGAGGGGCTACCGGCCAACCTAGCTTCCGCCCCCGTCTACGTCCTTGAGGAGCGCTCCCACCTGGCGCGCCTGGCGCTGGAAAGCGTATGCCTTCGTCAGGGCCTACCCCTTGCCCAGGGCGAGCTCGCGGGGCCAAGCGCAACACCGGGCCTGGTCTTTTTGCGCCGCCGGGAAGGGCACTGGTTATTTGGACGGCGCAGCGCCCGACGCTTTTCCGAGGCCCTGCCCGCGCTCGCGGAGCAGCTGGGTAGCGAAGCGCCGCCGCAGATCTTCGCCGTGTCTGTCTTCTGGGGACGTGCCCCCCAGCGCCAGGGCGCGCTCCTCCCCTGGCTATTTAGTGAGCGCTGGTCCACCACGGGCCGGCTCCGACGCTGGCTCGCCTTTGCGCTCAACCGGCACCACATCTTTCTGCGCTTTGCCCCGGCCATCGGACAGGAGGCCTTCCCCCGGGATTGCCCGCCGGCCATCGCCGAGCGGCGCCTCCTACGGCTTCTACGGCAGCACTTTCGGGGACACCGGGAAGCGCTCCTCGGCCCGGACCTGTCCCACCGCCGCACCCTCCTGGGGGAGGTGCTTCAGGATCCTCGGGTGCGCGCGGCCATTGATGCCGCCGACCAGCCCCGGGAGCGAGCCTGGCGCGACGCCCGAGCCATGGCCGAGGAGATCGTCTCCGATATCTCCTACCCCACGGTGCGCTTTTTCGATTGGCTGCTCAGCTGGCTTTGGAACCGCCTTTACGACGGGGTGACCGTCAGGCACCTCGATCGCGCCCGGGAGCTCGCCGGGGACCACACCCTGGTTTACGTCCCTTGCCATCGCAGCCACATCGACTATTTGCTGCTCAGCTACGTGCTCTTCTATGGGGGCGTCATGCTGCCCCATATCGCTGCCGGGAATAATCTCAACCTTCCCGTGGCGGGCCCCCTGCTCCGGCGCGGGGGCGCATTTTTCATGCGCCGGAAATTCGCCGGGGATCCCCTCTACACCGCAGTCTTTGAGAGCTATGTGGACCATCTCTTCACCCACGGCTTCGCCATGGAGTACTTCGTGGAGGGGGGCCGCAGCCGAAGCGGCCGCATGCTGAGCGCGCGCTGGGGCATGCTGCGCATGACCCTGGGTGCGCACAACCGGGGGCTTCGTCGGCCCCTCGCCTTTGTGCCCGTGCATTTCAGCTACGAGCGCATCATTGAAGGCGGCAGCTACCTGAAGGAGCTCCGCGGCGGCGAAAAGGAACGGGAAAGCCTTCTGGGCCTGCTCCGCTCGGCGCGCCAATTCCTGCGCCAGCGCTTTGGGGGCGTCACCGTCACCTTCGGGGAGCCCCTGCCCCTACCGGCTTTTCTCGCGCAGCACCCGCAGGCCAGTCCGGAGGATAGCGCCACCCTACGGACCCTGGGCGCGACGCTGCTCGGGCGCATTAACGCCGTCGCACCCGCCAATGGCATCGGGCGCCTCGCCCTCCTCTTCCTTGCCGCGCCCAAGGCCCGGCTGCGGGAGCAACAGGCCCTGGAAAGCCTAGAGGCGCTGGAAGCCTTACTTCATCGCCTACCCCTTTCGCCCCTGCAGGCCCATCCCAACTTGGACGCCAAGGCGCTCCTGGCACGGGGTGAGGAGGATGGGCTTCTGGAGCGCATCGAAGATCCCCTTGGGCCCGTACTCAGCGCCAAGCGCGCAGCGCCCTATCTACTTTGGTATCGAAACGGCCTTGCCCACTGCGTCATCCTGCCTGCGGTGCTCCTTGCGCTTGTGAAACGGCCTCGACGCGAGGCTTATTTGGCAGAAGCCCTGACCCGCCTGACCCCACTTCTGACCCACGCCTGGAAGCTCCCCACCGCAAGCGATGGGCTTCCCCCTCTGCAGACCCAGCTCGCAGCGCTGGAAGAGATGGGGCTTCTGCTTCGGGGCCGCTGCCGAGGCTGGCGCCCGAGCCCCCATCCCCTCGCCCCGCTGCTCGCGCAGCTTGGGACTGACCTACTGCACCGCCTTTACCTGGCGGGGCAACTCCTGAGCGCACGCCCGGGCCTCGATCCCAAAACCTTTGAAACCCGCTGGGGATCCCTAATCCTGCGCTGGACCTCGGTGCTAGAGGGGGATGAAAAGAGCTTTGCGGCGGAACGCCACGATCTCGCCCTGGCGCTGGTGGAGGGCGGCTTCGCAACCCTTCGGGACGGCGCCCTCTTCCCCACGGAAGTACTCGGGCACACGCTGCGCCTGGGTCGCAGCGCCATCGACCCTGCCCTGCAAAGCCAGTTCGCTACGCCTCAGGCGCTGTTTGCGGAAGACAGCCAGCCGTAGAAGTTCACCGCCTTACCCCGATGAACGAAATCCGGTGCAGGAGGCGGCGGTCGGTAGCTCGCGGGCCCCTTCATAACGATGCGCCGAAAGGTCCCGCGCCGAGCCGCGGCAAGCAGCGCCTCAGGCGTACTCGCCTCCGCCCGCGTTCCCTCCTCCGACGCCGCAAACAGCGCATCAAGGACGCGTAGCTCCTGAGCACCCAGGGCGGCCTTTTTCCGCGGGGGATACATCGGGTCGAGGTAGGCTCCATCGAAGCCCTCGGGAAGGGCGTCGCACGCGTTCCCCAAGCTCAGTCGCAGCCGGTCTCCCCAGGGGGTTGGCCCTTCGGCCTCAGCGCGCCGGAGGGCATCCACTACCAGCGCCAGCACGGCGGGGTGGCGCTCGATTAACAGCACCTCAGCCCCCGCTGCCGCCATGCGCGAGGCGTCCCCCGCAAGCCCTCCGGTCATGTCCACCACCCGGCGCGGGCCGTCCTTCCGACGCAGCCCCAGGGCCCGCACCAAGGGCTCTTCGGCTGCCCTCAGTAATCGATGGGCGAGGCGCCCGGACCCAAAGTCCAAGGTGAGCGGCGCGAGAGTCAGGGCCGGGGGAGGCACGAGAGTCAGGGGTCCTTCCCGACGCCAGCCCCAGCCCTCGGGAAGCGCACACTCCGAGAGCCCATCGAAAAGGGAAGCGGATGGCAACGCCCCCTGAATCATCAAGCGCTGGAGACAGGCATGCCCGGGGCCGGCGCGGGCTGCCATCGCACGCGCCCCTCGAGGTAACGCGGCACGGCCTTTTCCCGAGCGCCGGGCTCACGCTGGGCCAGCAAGGGCAACAGCGCCCGAGCTCGAACGATGTTGCTGGGCTCCTGGAAACCCACTTCGGCACCCCGTGCTGAAAGCGCCGGAAGGCTCTGCCCATCGCCGATCAGCCCCCAGCGGGAGGAAAGGGCCGGCGCCTCCGTCAGGGCCTCGACCGTGGTGATCTCGTCCTCGTCCTCATAGGCAAGCCCGCGCTCACCGAGGGCGAAGGTCGCTCGGTAGAGCTCTCCCATGCGCGCATCCACCAGCACCTCCACGGCGTCGAGCCCCGCGGCCAGCAACGCATCCTGATGGGTCAGCGCCAGGGCCTCGAGGCTGGAAACGCACAGCACCGGCGCGTCCGCGGCAAAGGCCAGAGCCTGCGCCGCAGAGGTGCCAATGCGCAGTCCCGTAAAGGCGCCGGGGCCTACGGAAAGCACAAGACAGTCCAACGCACGGGGAGCCAGGGCCGCTTCTTTGAACAGCTCATCGAGCAGGGCAAGGAGCCGTTCATTGTGAATGCGGGCGCCCGTTTCGTGGCGCTCGAGCACCTGCCCCGCCGTGCTTAAGGCGAGGGAGCAGGCGGGCCCCGAGGTATCGAGGGCGAGAACGTTCGACGGTGATGTAAGCGATCCCAGCATGGCGTGTCCCTTTCGTCGGGGCGCTAGAATACGGCGTTCCCCTGCAAAGGACGACCCTTGCCATGATCGAGCTCGACGACGCCTGGGCCCAGCTAAAAGCCACGCTTCCCGCCCCGCAGACGGAGGAACGCCTTCCCCTAAGCGCAGCCCTGGGACGGATCTTGAGCGAAACGCCCCAGGCCACCCACGCCGTCCCTCCCTTCCCAGCCTCGGCCATGGACGGCTACGCCTGCCGGGCCGCGGAGCTGGGTGCGCTCGCCCATGGGGGGCTGACCGTGGTTGGAACGGCCTGGGCCGGACGGCCCTGGAACGAAGCCCTACCCCCGGCTAGCTGCGTACGCATCTTCACCGGCGCGCCGGTGCCGCCCAGCTGCGACAGCGTCCTGCCCCAGGAAGAGGTGCGCCGAGAGGGGGGCCGCATCTTTACCGAACAGCCCCTTGAGGGCGGGCGCTATGTGCGTCCCGCCGGGGGCGACGTCGCCGAGGGCCAGCGCCTCGGGCATCCTGGCCTTGCCCTTCATGCCCGGCACCTTGGACTCTTCGCGGCCGCAGGGCTCGGCGCCGTACACTGCTGGCGCCGCCCCCGGGTCGCCCTCCTTAGCACCGGGGACGAGCTCGCCGCACCCGGCACGCCCCTGACCTGGGGGCAGATTCATGATGCCAGCCAAGCCCTACTTCCGGCGGCCCTTGCGGCCCTGCCGGTCGAGGTGCTGGGATGCTGGCACAGCCATGACGACACCGCAGCGCTCGAGCACACCCTCGGGGAAATGCTCGAGGCCGGGGCCGACGCATTGATCTCCACCGGTGGGGTTTCCGTGGGCGACGCGGACGTGCTGAGACCTTGGCTCGAACGGCAAGGCGCCCTAACCTTCCACCGCCTCGCGCTGAAGCCCGGGCGCCCCTTCAGCTACGGCATGCTGCAGGGACAACGGGCCTTCTTTGGCCTTCCCGGGAATCCCGTTTCCGCCTTTGCCACCTTCCACCTACTGGTTGCGCCGGCGCTGCGCCTGCTCGCCGGGGAAATCCTAACGCCTACCCTGCGCCTCCGGGGAACGCTGACGAAGGCCCTGAAAAAGACCCCGGGGCGTCGTGACTTCCAGCGGGGGATCTTTACGGCCACGGCCCAGGGCTTCTCCGTGGAAGCCTTCGACGCGCAGGATTCCCATCTACTCAGCGGCCTCGCCGAAGCCAACTGCCTGCTCGATCTTCCGCTCCCGGAAGGCGATATTCCCGCGGGGGCGGAAGTCACCTTTTTACCGCTGGCATAAAAAAACCCCGAGGGTGACCCCCGGGGTTTTTCCAACGTCCTATCGCCTTGAGGGCGAAGGGCGCCCTACTCAGTTTTTAGCGGCAAGCTTCTTAGCCGGCGCCTTGCGAGCCGGTGCTTTCTTCGCCGCGGGCTTTTTGGTAACCGCTTTTTTCCCTGCGGCCTTCGGCGCTGCAGGCGCCTTCGCCGCGGGCGCTTTCACAGCGGGCTTCTTCGCAGCCGGCTTCTTCGCAACGCCTTTTTCTAGGGCCCGGAGCCGACGCGCCGCAGCAGCGGCCCGAGCAGCGGCCCGGCGCTTCTCAACTCGCGCAAGCTCCGCAGCCTTTTTGGTGCGGAATTGGGCGACGGCCTTTTCTAGGCGCTCGGCCACCTTGGCCTGCGCCGCAGCATTGGCAGCGGCGAGTCCAGCCTCGATGGTGGCCTTCTGCGCAGCCACCTTGGCCTTGGCCTTCGCAGCCCGCAGGGCTGCCTGCGCCGACGCCAGGGTCCCGCGGGTTGCCCGCACCTTTTCGTTCGCCTTTTGCAGCGCAGCCCGCGCGGACGCTAGGGCATTTTTGTCGGCCTTACGGACGGAGCCGCGGGCCTTCGCCTGCGCGGCCAAAACGCGCTTCTTTGCCGCCGCGACCCGGGCCCGATCTGCCTCCATGGCCTTCTGCGCCGCAGCCAGCGCTTTTTCCGCGCGAGCCAGCTCGGGGTTAGCCGGACTTGCCGGGGCCTTTGCTGCGGTTTTCGCTCGTGGCGCTTTCGCCATGGGATGCTCCTTCGGTTGCTTCAAAAAAGGCGGATGTCCGCAAAACTGCCGCGCATCATACGAGGACCCTGCTTAAATTTCATCCTTACCACCGGGATCCCTCACCCACTTTATAAGAACGCACAAAAAAGCGCGCGCTTCCCAAGGAAACGCGCGCTCTCCAGACTTCTGGCTTGCAGCCTTAGCGCAAGGACCTTAGCCCTTCGGTGCATCCAGCGCCGCAAAGATTTTGTCGCGAATGGCCTCCACGGAACCGGAGCCCAAAATGCCCGAGTAGCGCAGGGTGGGCCGATCCGCGGCCAGGCCCTGATAGAAATCCACCAGGGGCCGGGTTTGGTCCCGATAAACCTCGAGGCGCCGGCGCACCGTTTCCTCCTGGTCATCCTGCCGCTGAATGAGGGGCTCGCCGGTTGGGTCGTCCTGCCCGGCCACCTTCGGCGGATTGTATTCCACGTGATAGATCCGCCCGGAGGCTTCGTGCACCCGGCGACCGGATAGGCGGTTGACGATTTCCTCGTCATCGACGTCCAGCGCCACCACTTCGTCAATGGAAACGCCAGCCTCATCGAGGGCCTGGGCCTGGGGAATGGTGCGGGGGAAACCATCGAGCAGGAAGCCATTCGCACAGTCCGGCTGAGCGATGCGGTCCTTCACGAGCGCGATGATGAGCGCGTCAGGGACCAGTTCCCCGGTGCTCATGTAACGCTCCGCTTCCTGTCCAAGCTCCGTACCCGCCGCGCGCGCCGCGCGGAGCATATCCCCGGTGGAAATTTGGGGAATGGAGAACTTATCCATCAGGAACTGGGCCTGCGTTCCTTTTCCTGCGCCGGGGGCACCCAATAAGATTATTCGCATGGACGACTCGCTTCGACTTTACGCGCGGGGGGTTGCGCGGCGCTCTCTTTCAGAAAGCATGAATGACTGGGACCGGGAACCTTACACGGGCCCCTAGGACCGGACAAGCGTCGCTCCAACCCCATCCCGCGGGGCTCTCCGCGCGTCAATAACGTTCGGAATCTGAGTAATCCGGTCAAGTAAACGCCCGAGAGAGGCAAGGCCATCGAGCTCCACCGTGAGCTCTATGGTGGCCGTAGACACCAAGCGATCGGTGCGCGTGGTGCTCGAGAGCACATCAATGTGCTCCTGGGCAAAAACGTGCGTGACGTCGAAAAGCAAACCGGCCCGATCGTAGGCACGCACTTCAATATCAAAGGGGAAGCGACGGGGAATGCTGCTGCCCCATTCCAGCTTGATGAGCCTCCCCGACCCATCCCGCTCCAGGGTGAGAATTTGCGGACACTCCCGGCGATGCACGCGCACCGCACCCTCAAAAACCTCCCCGAGAATGCTGTGATGCCCCTCCGGGGTGCAGCAGTCTGCGAGGGTAACGGCTCGGTTGCCGGCCCCCAGCACGTCGGGACGAAGGGGCTCTGCGGCCTGAGGTAGAAGATCCAGCTGAAGGTCTTCTCCTTCCCGCTCGGCCACCGCCTGGGCGGCTTCGAGCACCGCTTCCATGGTGAGCTCCCCCACGGCCACAGCGCCGAAAAGCGCGTCCTCAGAATCAAGCTCGAGGCATGGCAGCACGCGAGGCAACACGCGCGCATCCAGGGACAGGCGCGTGAGTTCCCGAAGGACCCGCTGACGCCCCTCGTCAAGGTTTCGCGCTCGATCCCGGGCTCGGAACCAGGCCTGCACCTTGGCGCGAGCGCGGGGCGTCGTGAGATAGCCGAGGTTGGGGTTCAACCAGCTCGACGCCGGCTCTTCCTGGTCGCCGGTCAGAATTTCCACCTTCTGCCCCGTCTCCAACGGCGTGTTTAAGGGGACGATACGGCCGTCGACCCGCGCCGCCCGGCATCGGTGACCCACTTCCGTGTGAATACGGTAGGCGTAGTCGAGCGGTGTAGCACCGGGGGCGAGATCGACCACGTGGCCTTCTGGGGTCAGCAGATAGATGCGCTCCTGGTCGAACTCCCGGCGAAGGCTATCGCCGAGGGAGCCAAGGTCTCCGAGCTCCTCCTGCCACTCAAGCACCTGGCGCAGCCAGGTCACCTTACGATCGTAGGCGCTATCGTCAGTCAGCGTGTCGCCCTTATAGGCCCAGTGGGCGCACACGCCGAGCTCCGCCTCTTCGTGCATTTCCTGGGTACGGATTTGCACCTCCAGCGTTAAGCCCTCGGGCCCGACGACGGCGGTGTGGATGGAGCGGTAGCCGTTCTCCTTTGGAGAGGCTATGTAATCGTCGAACTCCCGGGGAATGTGGCGCCACAGGGAATGCACCACGCCCAGGGCACCGTAGCAATCGCGGAGCTCGTCGACGAGGACCCGCACCGCACGGACGTCGTACATCTCCTCAAAACCGATACCTTTCCGCTGCATCTTTCGATAGATGGAATAGATGTGCTTCGGCCGCCCCGAGACCACGGCATGGATCCCCGAGCTCTCAAGCTTCTCCGTGAGCGTCGCCACGACCTGCTTGATATAGCTCTCCCGGGCCTTGCGGCGTTCCTTCAGGAGCGTGGCCACGCGCTTATAGGCTTCGGGTTCGAGATAGCGGAAGGCCAGGTCCTCTAGCTCCCAGCGCAGCTGGCCAATGCCGAGGCGATGGGCCAGGGGGGCATAGACGTCGACAATTTCCTGGGCCACGCGCAGTTGCCGCTCCCGACGCGCGAGCTTCGCGCTTCGAATCGCGCAGGTGCGTTCGGCCAATTTGATGAGGGCAACGCGCACGTCATCGATGAGCGCCACCAGCATCTTGCGGACGTTCTCGATCTGCGTTTCCTGAGAGCCAATGGCCTTCGGCGCAGAGGACAGCTTCAGGGCGCTGACCGCCGCCATGCGCAAAACGCCGTCGACGAGCCCACGAACCCGTGGCCCAAAGGCCCCTTCGACCGCCTCAAGCTCAAGCTTCTTTTCCCGCACCGCGCGGTAAAGCAAGCCGGCGATGATGGCGTCTTCGTCGGCCCGGAGCTCGGCGAGAATTTCCGCCATATCGAGCCCCGTCTCGAAGCTGGAGATCCCCGAGGCCCAAAGGTTTTTCGCGGCGATCGCATCTTGCTCTGCTTGCCGCGCCCGCAGGACTGCTTCCCGCAAACGCTCAGGATTACGCGCCGGGGCCTCAGCGCAGAAGGCGGCCAGCCAGCCCTCCACATCCACCTCACCGGTCTCGGTGCGGGGCCGATCATCCTTTACCTTAACCACACCTCGTCCCTCGTCTCTGCGGTCTTAGGCGCCGGAGGGAGGCGCCGCTTGAATAAAAAGGGCCATGGACTCAACGTGATTCGTATGAGGAAACATATCCATGATGCCGCTGGCTTCCAGCCGGTACCCCTGGCGCTGCAGCGCAGCGGCGTCTCGCGCTAGCGTTTTGGGATTGCAGGACACATACACCACCCGGCGCGCGCCCGTGCTCGCGAGGTCCTCGCATAGGGCCTCGGCGCCGGAGCGGGGGGGATCTAACAACACCGCCTCGGCCTTAGGCAAGTGTCTTGCCGCGAAGGCATCACTATAGAGATCGGCCACGGCGAAGGGGACCGCCCCCAACCCGTTACGATCGGCGTTCGCCTTCGCCCGAGCCACCAGCGCTTCACTGCCCTCAAAGCCCCGTACGTCGGCTCCAAGGCGGGCGAGCGGCAGCGTAAAGTTGCCCAGCCCGCAGAATAAATCGAGCACCTTCATGCCCGGAGTCGGCGCCAGGAGCCCCAGCGCCTGCGTCACCATCTTCTGATTGATCTCGCTGTTCACCTGGGTGAAATCGAGAGGCTCAAAAGCGAACGTCAGCTTGAATTCCGGAAGGGCATAGGTCAGCGGTGGGGGCACCGCGGGGACCAAGGGGGTCACCGTGTCCGGCCCCCCCGCCTGCAAATACAGCGTGAGCCCTTGGGCCTCGGCAAAGCCTCGCAGCCGATCCAGGTCCTCATCGGTGAAGGGCGCGAGGTGCCGGAGGACCACGGCAGCACCCTCATCCCCCGCGGCCAGCTCGAGCTGGGGAATCTGATCAGGTATGGACAGGGTCCGGATGAGGACCTTGAGCGGCCCCAGGAGCGTCGCGAAGGGCGGCGCCAGCACGGGGCAACTCGAGGCCTTTGAGACCCAACCCCCACGCTCCCGGAAGCCCACCAACACATCTCCTTCCCGGGGGCGATAGCGCACCCCAAGGCGAGCCTTTCGTCGATACCCCCATTCCGGGCCCAGGAGCGGCGCCAGCCAGCGCGCCGGGGGCTCGACCCCCGCCGCCTCATAGAGGGCCGCCAGGGCCGCCTGCTTCGCGCTCCGCTGGAGTTCCGGAGTGAGGTGTTGCTGGCTACATCCGCCGCATCGTCCAGCCTGCGGACAGAGCGCAGGGATGCGATCCGGATGGCCTTTCTGGACCGCAAGCGCAAGGCAGCGCAGGGTGCGCCCACGGCGCTTGAGCACGGCCACCCGCACCGCCTCGCCGGGGAGCGCGTTAGCAATCTCCAGAGCGTAGCCGTCAACCTGAGCCAGCCCCTGCCCCTCGTCATTGAGCGACTCCACGGTCACCCATTGATCACTGGCAAAGCGTTTTCGAGCCATCTAGCTCAAACCTCCATCGGGATCGGAGAGAAAGCGCGCACCCTGGAGGGGTCGCCCTCCAAGGGCCGGCGCAAGGGCCGCGGAAAAGAGCGCCCGGGCCAGGGTCCGGAGGGCCGGCGTCGAGAAATCGCCCTCCGCCAACGAGAGCAATTCCGCCCCCGCCCATCCTTGCCCCGGCGCCGCAGCCAGCAGCCCCACCCCCGGCTCGAAGCGATAAGCGCCGCCCGGACGCAGCGCTTGGCCGCCCCTATCCTCCATCAGGGAAAAGGCCAGGCCCAGGGCCTCAAGGCACGCCCACTCAAAGCGGCGCAGAATCACCGGCTCCGCCAGCGGTGCCAGGCGGAGCGCCTCCAGCGCCTCCCCATAGGCCTCGAAGAGCCCCTCCGCCGGGGCCTCCCGGGGAAAGAGGCGAAGCAGCAGTTCGTTCATGTAGAGGCCTGCGAAGAGCCCCTGACCGGTCAGGGGTTGCCCTGGACCGCTTTGAAATCCGTAGGCCGTGCGCAGATCGCCGCGGCCCGAGAGTTGCCACTCCCCGGGGACGAAGGCCAGGGGCGGCGCCTTCCGACCGCGACCGCGATGGTAGACCGCGCCTAAGCGTCCTCCGTCCTGGGTGAGCAGCTCAAGAACCACGCTTTGATCGCGAAAGGGCCGCTGATGGAGGACGTAGGCCGGCGTCCACGGGCTCGCCATCAACCCTGCTCGCTGTCATAACCCAATTGGCGCAGGGCGCGGAGGTCGTCGGTCCAGCCAGAGCGCACCTTAACCCAAAGCTCGAGCCGCACCGGGCGCCCGAAGCGACGCTCGATCTCCTGGCGCGCCTCGATGCCGACTTCCTTAATGCGCGACCCCTGGTGGCCCAGGATGATGGCCCGCTGCCCCGGCCGCTCCACCCAGATCGCACCGTGAATCTCTCGCTTATCGGGCCCCTCTCGCCAGCGCTCAACTTCCACGGACAGCTGGTGGGGCAGTTCGTCGCCCAAGCGGCGCGTCAGCTTCTCCCGGATCAGTTCCGCCACCAGGAAGCGCTCGGAGCGATCGGTGAGGGCATCGGCCTCGTAATGGTGAGGCCCCGGGGGCAAGTGGCCCCGAAGCACGGAGAGCAGGCGCGGCACGTTCTCCCCCCGGCGGGCCATGATGGGCACGAGGTCTGCCCAGTCGTGGCGAGCCGCCGCCTGAGCGAGGTAGGGCAGCAACGCCTCCCGCTTGGGCAGGGCGTCGATTTTATTAATCGCGAGCACGGGAATGCCCCGAGCTTGCTTTACCTGCTCGAGCACGTAGTCGTCCGCGGGGCCCCAGCGGCCGGCCTCCACGACCATCACCACGATATCCACATCAAAGAGGGCGCCCCGGGCCGCCCGGTTCATGCTTCGGTTTAGGGCGCGCCGGCCGCCGTCATGAAGCCCCGGCGTATCCACGAAGAGCAGCTGATCGTCGCCGTCCGTGCGGATGCCGAGGATCGCGTGGCGGGTGGTCTGCGGGCGATCCGCAGTGATCACGAGCCGCTCCTCTAGGAGCGCATTTAAGAGCGTCGACTTTCCAACATTAGGCCGGCCCACGAGGGCGAGGGTTCCGCAGCGCGTTTCGCTCATGGGCGCTCTCCTCGAAGGGCCTGGAGGGCTTGGGCCGCCGCTGCCTGCTCTGCGCTCCGGCGCGACCCCCCTTCCCCGTGAAAGGTCCCCGGAGGCGCAGCCACTTCACAGCGCACCACAAAAGCCTGGGCGTGATCTTCCCCCAGGACCGCTTCCACCTCGTACTGGGGCAAGGGATGGCCGCGGCCCTGGAGCCACTCCTGAAGCTGGGTTTTCGGATCCTTTTGTGCAGCCTCCGGGGTGCTTTCCGCAAGCTGCGTCCCATAGAGGCGGAGCACGAGCGCCTCCGCGGCCGCCGCCCCCCCATCAAGGAGCACGGCGCCGAGGAGCGCCTCCACCACATCGGCCAGGATGGAATCGCGGCGATGCCCTCCACTTTTTTGCTCGCCCGGGCCAAGCCGAAGGGTGGGGGCCAGTTCCAGGGCCTTGGCGTGGGCCGCCAGGGCGCCCTTTTTCACGAGCTTAGCCCGCATCAAGGTGAGGGCGCTTTCCGCGGCTTCGGGATGGCGCACATAGAGTTCCCGGCCGATGACGTAACCCAAAAAAGCATCGCCAAGAAACTCAAGACGCTCGTAGCTGCCCTGTCCCACCACGCTGCGATGGGTGAGGGCCCGAAGCAAAAGGGCGGAGTCCGTGAAGCGATAGCCGAGGCGCTGCTGCAACGCCTCCGTCGCCATCCGCTGCGCTTCCGGCGTCACTCAATGATTCCGTTGCGGTAGAAGCGGGGAAGGGCCAAGCCCGGCGCCTTGTGCATCCAGATCGCCACCGCTTGCCCGATCACGTTGGCCTCCGGGACATAGCCCCAGCTGCGCGAATCGGCACTGCGGTCTCGGTTATCGCCGAACACCAAATAGGCGTCCGCGGGCACGCGCCACTCCTGTACGTTGCGCCCGCGGCCTGGTTCGTACTGAATTTCGTGGGTCACGGGGCCAAGAGTTTCCATAAAACGCTCGAGCCCATCGGGCCCGATGCCCTGCTCTTCTAAGGGAACGCGTTCTCCATTGATGAAAAGCGTGCGGTTGTCGTAGCGGATGAAATCCCCGGGCAGGCCCACCACACGCTTGATGTAGTAAACATCGAGATGGGGGGGATAAAACACCATGACATCGCCTCGCTCCGGTGCTCCGAGGCTCAGGACCTTGGTCCCGAGCACGGGCAAGCGCAGCCCATAGCGATACTTATTCACGAGGATATAGTCCCCGACTTCCAGGGTCGGCAGCATGGAGCCCGAGGGAATGACGAAGGGTTCAAAGAGAAAGCTACGCACCACCAGAACCACGGCCAGGAGGGGGAAAAAGCTGCCGCCCCATTCCATGGCCGGGGGGTCGGCCAGAAGCGCGGTGCGAGCCTTCTCGTAGGCCGGCCCCCGAGCCGCCGCAGGGGTGCGTTCGTCCAGGGCAGCCGCTGCCGCCAATCGCTGGGGGCGACGCCGAAGACGATCGTGGCCCCAAAGCACCCCGGTAACCAAAGTCGCCAGGACCAGGAACAGGGGCAGATAGTTCAACAGATCGCTCATCGCTTATTTCCCGACCTGGAGCACCGCCAGGAAGGCCTCTTGGGGGATCTCCACGCGCCCGACCTGCTTCATGCGCTTCTTCCCCGCTTTCTGCTTTTCTAGGAGCTTGCGCTTCCGGGAAACGTCCCCACCGTAGCACTTGGCCGTCACATCTTTCCGGAGCGCTTTGACGTTCGAGCGGGCCACGATCTTAGAGCCCACGGCCGCCTGAATGGCCACATCGTACATCTGACGGGGGATGAGCTCGCGCATCTTCTCCACGAGATCTCGCCCCTTGTAGGCCGAATTTTGCTTGTGCACGATGAGGGCTAGGGCATCCACGGGCTCACCGTTAATCAACACATCGAGCCGCTGCACGGAGGCCGCCTCGAAGCGGTCAAAGCCATACTCGAGGGAGGCAAAGCCGCGGGTGGCCGACTTTAGGCGGTCGAAGAGATCTAGCACCACCTCTCCCATGGGCAAATCGTAAACGAGGGAAACCTGCCCCCCGAGGAACTGCATGTCCACTTGCAACCCGCGCCGCTCCTGGCAGAGGGTCATGACGGCCCCGACGTGCTCCTGGGGCACGAGGATATTGGCGCGCACGATGGGCTCGCGAATCTCCTCAATGCGGGAGGGATCGGGCAGCGCTGAAGGATTGTCGATATAGAGGGTTTCTTGATTCTTCAGCAGCACCTCGTAGACCACGGAAGGGGCCGTGGTGATGAGATCGAGGTCGTACTCCCGCTCGAGGCGCTCCTGGATAATCTCCATGTGGAGCATGCCCAGAAATCCGCAGCGAAACCCAAACCCAAGGGCATCGGAGGTTTCCGGTTCGTAGAACAGGCTCGCGTCGTTCAGCGTGAGCTTTTCCAGAGCATCGCGAAAATCTTCAAAATCATCGGCGTTCACGGGGAAAAGCCCCGCAAAGACCTGGGGTTTCACCTTCTCAAAGCCCGGAAGGGCCGGCGCATCGGAGCGTTCGAGCACCAGCGTGTCCCCCACCGGCGCACCCCGAACGTCCTTGATGCCCGCGATCACGTAGCCCACTTCCCCGGCCCGGAGCCCGTCCTTCGGGGTTTGCTTCGGCGTGAAGCAGCCCACCTGATCGACCTGGTGCACCTTGCCGATGGACCGCGCCATGACCCGATCGCCCTTCTTGATCGTGCCCTGGGTAACCCGCACGAGGGATACCACGCCCTGATAGTTGTCGAACCAGGAATCGATGATGAGAGCTTGCAAGGGGCCGTCTATCTCCCCCGTGGGGGGCGGAATGCGCGCAATAAGCGCCTCGAGGAGCACATCGATGCCCATGCCCGACTTTGCGCTCACGGGAATGGCATCGGAGGCATCGATGCCGATAATTTCTTCGATCTGCAGCTTTACCCGCTCCGGGTCCGCCTGCGGCAGATCCATTTTGTTCAGCACCGGGACCACTTCGAGCCCCTGATCGAGGGCCGTGTAGCAGTTCGCCACGGACTGGGCTTCTACCCCCTGCCCCGCATCCACTACCAGGAGGGCCCCTTCGCAGGCGTAGAGGGAGCGCGATACCTCGTAGGAAAAGTCCACGTGCCCCGGCGTGTCGATGAAATTCAGCTGGTAGCGTCGGCCGTCCGCTGCGTCGTAATGGAGAGTAACGCTCTGGGCCTTGATGGTGATCCCCCGCTCTCGCTCCAGTTCCATGGAGTCGAGCACCTGCTCGGCCATTTCCCGATCACTGAGCCCCCCGCAAACCTGGATAAGGCGATCGGACAGGGTCGACTTACCGTGGTCGATGTGGGCGATGATGGAAAAATTTCGTAAGTGCGACAGATCTGTCACTGGGGGTCCTCTTACGCTGCGCCCGCGCTGTGAATCTTCCGGGGCGAGGCGCGCTGCGCTCCCCGAAAGCCAGCCCGAAGGGGCGCATCCTTGAGGAAGCGCCCGACGGGGAGCGAAGTGTACACCAGAGCGGGTCGCCCTACCCCCGCCTTAATTGTCCTGGGGAAGGGGCAGAGCGAGGAAAACGGGAACGCCGCGGCGCACCACCAGGATGGGCACGGAGCGCCCGGCGGGGAGGTTTTGCGCCGCTTCCTGAAAGTCCCCTAGGGAGGCAATGGGCACGTTATTCAGCCGTGTGATGACGTCTCCCGGGCGTAGACCCGCCTCCGCCGCCGGCCCCTCGGCCACGGCACGCACCACGACCCCTGTCTCAACCTGCAGTCGCTCCTTCAAGGCGTCGGTCAGCGGCTCGAGGGTCAAGCCCAGGCGATCATCGTCCTTGGGGGACGCCGCCTTTCCCGCGGCGACCCTTTCCCCGGGGTCCGCCAGGGCGCCAATGGTCACCGTGAGGCGCTCCCGTACGCCAGCTCGAATGAGCTCCACCTCGGCTTCTGAGTCGGGCTCCAACAGGCCCACCACGTGGGGGAGGTCTCCGCTTCGCTCAATGGACTCCCCGGCAAAGCGCACGATGACGTCCCCGGGCTGGAGCCCCGCCGCCTCGGCGGGGGAGTCCGGGACCACTTGGGCGACCAGGGCGCCGGCGGGACGGGGCAGACCAAAGGATTCGGCCAGATCCCGGCTCACGTCCTGAATCATGACCCCAAGCCACCCACGGGCGACCGACCCATCTTCCCGAAGCTGCTTCACCACGTTCATGGCGACGTCGATAGGAATGGCAAAGGACAGCCCCATGAAGCCCCCGGACCGGGTGTAGATCTGGGAGTTAATGCCAACCACCCGACCGTCTAAATCAAAGAGCGGGCCGCCGCTATTGCCCGGATTGATGGCCACATCGGTCTGGATGAAGGGCACGTAGTTTTCGTTATTGCGATCGGGGAGGGAGCGCTCCTTGGCGCTCACGATGCCTGCGGTCACGGAATAGTCGAAACCGAAGGGGGAGCCAATGGCCAGCACCCATTCCCCCACCTCAAGGTCCTTCGAGGCGCCCAGGGTAACGGTCGGCAAATCCTCCGCATCGATCTGCAAAAGCGCAAGATCGGAGCGCGGATCCCGGCCCACGAGGGTGGCCTCAAACTCCCGCCGATCTTGAAGGCGAACGAAGATTTCGTCGGCCCCTTCCACCACGTGGTTATTGGTGACCACGTAGCCATCCTCGGAAATGATGAAGCCCGAGCCAAGGGAGCGCCGCTCCCGCTGGCTGGGCCCCTCGGGCATACCGCGGAAGAAATGGCGGAAGATGTCTGGAAGCTGCTCCGGATCCATGCCCGGCGGCAGCCCCGGGTGACCGGAGGCCTCCGCTCGGGACACGGTGGAAATGTTGACCACCGCGGGGGACTGTTCCTTGACCAGTTCCGTGAAATCGGGGAGCGCCGCGCTCTGGGCCAGGGGCGCGCTCAGCATGAACGCCGTCAAAAGAAGGGCCATCCAGCGCTGCAGCGGGCGCCGCAGAGGCTGGGCTAGGATTTGGGTGAGCATGGGGTGCTCCTTCAATGGACCAGTGGGGAAAGGTGGGGGGAAGCCCCCCGGGATTTCAAGAGGCGTCGTCGGTGCAATGGAGCGACTCCGCAATGCGCTCCGCCGCGGGCAAGGGGACCTCACCAATCACGGTGACTTGATAGGTCGCCCCATTGCAATGGGGCCGGTGCCGCACCACCACCGCCGTGGGGCCATCCTGCAGCGCCACGGGGGCGTCTTCCACGGCAGCATCAATGAACACGGTGACCGTGGCGAGCCCGTCGCCTAGGCGCAGCATCGCGGGGGTTTCGGCGATCTCCGCCAAGAGTTCAAAGCCCGGAGGCACCCAGGCCAGGCGCCAGGGCAGGCGCTGCAGGGGGAGCGCCGGGACGGCCTCTGCTTCCGGGGAAAAGGCCGGAGCGAGGGGGTGCTGATGGGGCGCACCTTCGGGCACCTGGAAGGCCGCCTCCGGGGGCTCCTCCCCCACGGCCAGCGCCCGAAACTGCATCACCTCCACCGGTGCTCCCTGGGGGTGATTCATGGTCAGCCGTAGGGGCAGCGCTGTCTCGGCGTCGAGCCAAAGGTGGTAAGCGAAGCGGTAGCTATCCCGAGGATCGATCCGCACCTGCTGCGCGCGCCGCCCCCCAACCGTTACCTGGGGCCCGAGGCCCACCCGATAGCTGTCAGGGATGGCATCGAAATTGGCCACCGGGTGCTGCACCAGAGGTACGGCGCCTTCGGGAAGGGCCTCGTCCTGGGCGCCGAGGAAGTAAACCTCATCCCCTCGGCGCAGGAGCGCCTCCCCCTCTCCGTCAAGGCGGGAAAGGCGCTCATAAATCGCCGATCCATGATGGCCGTGAATGAGCCGAAGCTCCGTGACGCCATCTTCCTGGGCGTAGCTCAAAAGCCCTTCGTAGGCGTTCGCCCGCAGGGCCGCGGTCATGGCCTCGAGCCACGCCTCGGCGCTACCGGGCGCGCGCGCTGGCGCCGCTTCGGTGGCGACAACACCGCCCGCCAGCACCGCGAGCAGAAGGGCTAGAAGCGGGGCTCTCACGGCGCTTCGGCGTGGGCAACCAAACGCACCGCCGGCATGAGGGAGCCCGCGCTATCTAATAGGTTCAGCTCCGCATGGCGTCGCATCAGCGTCTGCAAGTGACGCGCGGCGCCAGGGCCGAGCTCTCCCGAGGCGGCCCAGGCCCGGGGCATGGTGATCTGCACCGCAGCGCCGCCGGAGGAGGGCTCACCGCCCAGCGCCACGGGATGCAGCGGCGCGGCCAAGATGGGCGCGGGGGGCCCGGTGAGGGCTGCCACCATGGGCGCGGGCTCGGCGCCCGGGGCCATGGTGCGCAGCACCACCACAAGCGCCAGGGTGAGGGAGGCGGCCAGGGCAAAGCTCCCCCAGCCGAACCCCCGGCGAAGACTCCCTGCCGCCGGTAAGGGGGTGGCGTCCGCGGGGGGAGGCGCGGCACTCGCTGCGGCCCTCTGGGCTGCGCCCGGAGCCTGAAGCGCCGCACTCACAAGCTGGTAGCGTGCCCACCGAGCTTTCACCTCGTCATGCCCCTTGGCCTTTGCGAGCACCTGGCTGACCTCCAGCTCGTGCGCTTCCCCATCTAGGAGCGCCGAAAGGGCCTGACGCAGCCGCGCCTCGCGTTTCTGATCGTCGTTCATAGCCCGCTTTCCTCCAGCAACGGCGCGATGGCCGCATCGAGCGCTTCCCGGGCGCGAAATATCCGGGACCGCACGGTGCCCACGGGGGTATCCATCAACTGGCTGATCTCTTCGTAGCTGTGCCCTTCAAACTCACGCAAGGTAAGCGCCGTTCGCAGCGCTTCGGGGAGCGCTTCCAGGGCCTGGAAGATCACGCGCTGGAGCTGCTCCGAAGCAAGGTCGTGTTCGGGACCCAGCTGGGTGAGCTGGGGCGCAGCCTCTTCCACCGGCGTGTCACTCATCACCCGACGGGAGGGGTGGGTGACGTGGGTCTTCGCCACATTGATCGCGATGCGGCATAGCCAGGTGTAGAACTGGGCGTCCCCACGGAAGCTGCCGAGGGCTCGGTAGGCGCGAAGCAGCGCATCCTGCACCACGTCATCAGCGTCGTCTTCGCTGCGTACCGTACGCAGCACTAGCTGCTTCAACCGGGGCCGGTATTTCAAGGCCAGCAGGTCGAAGGCCTGAAGATCGCCCGCAAGGGCCCGGGCCAGCAGGGCCTGGTCTTCCCCCTGTCCGGCCAGGGCCTCGGCGGAGGCATACAGCGATGAAGCGGTTTGGGCCATGGGCCTCGGCTCCGTTTCCTGATTCACTTCTGCTAGACCCCCTGAGCCCTTGAAAGTTCCCGTGGGCTGCTCTCCCCACGGGCGTATACTCAGCCCTCCGCTCCAAGGAGCGCAACACCACGAAGACCCCGCCATGACTGCGCAGCACCGCTTCGATGTCCTGATTCTCGGCAGTGGCGCCGCGGGCCTCGCCACGGCCCTGGCCCTCCCCGAGCACCTTTCCGTCGCCCTGCTGTCCAAGGGACCGCTCGCGGCGGGCGCCACCTCCTGGGCTCAGGGGGGCATCGCTGCCGTGCTCGACGGCGACGACCACGTCGACAAGCACATCCAGGACACCCTCACCGCCGGCGCGGGGCTGTGCCATCCCGACATCGTGCGCCAAGTGGTGGAGGGGGGGCCCGGAGCCATTGAGTGGCTCTCCGCCCGGGGCGTGGCCTTCGACCAGGAGCAAAGCTCGGACGGCGACGCTCGCTATCACCTCACCCAGGAAGGGGGCCACGGTCATCGCCGCATTGTCCACGCCGCCGATGCCACGGGGCGGGCCGTGGAGGACAGCCTCTTGGCCGAAGCGCAGCGCCGCCCCCGGCTCACGGTGTTCGAGGATCACCTCGCGGTGGATCTCCTCGTCCGGGAGAAGCTCAACCTGCCGGGCTCGGGCTGCGTGGGCGCCTACGTCCTCAATACGCTAACGGAGCAGGTGGAAACCTTTCAGGCCACGCACACCGTGCTGGCCACGGGGGGGGCGAGCAAGGTCTACCTCTACACCTCCAACCCCGACGGAGCCACGGGGGATGGCATCGCCATGGGCTGGCGTGGGGGCTGCCGCGTCGCGAATATGGAATTCAATCAATTCCATCCCACCTGCCTCTATCACCCGGAGGCCAAGAGCTTCCTGATCACGGAGGCGCTCCGCGGCGAGGGCGGCCTCTTGCGGCTCCCCAGCGGGGAGCGCTTCATGGATCGCTTCCATCCCCAAGCCGAGCTCGCGCCCCGGGACGTGGTGGCCCGGGCCATCGACCACGAAATGAAACGGCTGGGCGCCGACTGCCTTTATCTCGACGTCACCCACCTGCCCGCCGAGCGCTTAAAGCACCACTTCCCGAACATCTTTGCTCGATGCCTGGAACTGGGCATCGATATCACGAAGGCGCCCATCCCCGTGGTGCCGGCCGCCCATTACACCTGTGGCGGCCTGGTCACGGACGCCCGGGGGCGCACCGACGTGCCCCAGCTCTACGCCGTCGGGGAGTGCGCATTCACCGGGCTTCACGGCGCCAATCGCATGGCAAGCAATTCGCTCCTTGAATGCATCGTCTTCGCCAAGGCAGCTGCCGAGGACATCGTCCAACGCCTGGAGAAGGCGCCGAGCACGGAAACCACGCTCCCGTCCTGGGACGAAAGCCGGGTCACGGACTCCGATGAAGACGTGGTGATTTCCCACAACTGGGAGGAGCTGCGGCGCTTCATGTGGGATTACGTCGGCATTGTGAGGACGGACAAGCGCCTCGAGCGCGCCCAGCACCGCATCAAAATGCTTCGGCGAGAGATTCATGAGTACTACGCCCATCACCGCATCAGCGGGGACCTGCTCGAGCTCCGAAATCTCGCCCTGGTGGCGGAACTGATTATCGAAGGGGCGCTGGCCCGGAAGGAAAGCCGCGGCCTGCACTACAACAAGGATTATCCCGAATGCTCCGAAGCGCCCCGGGATACGGTCCTCTCCCCCTCACCGCTGCGTCTCGACGCCCTCGCGTCCCACCGCTGGCGCACCTAAAACAGCGTGAGGGCAGGGAAGCGCCGGTACTGACGTACAAAGGCGCGATAGAGGGGTTCGGGCAAGCTGCCGCGCCACAGCAGCGCACTGCCCCGGCGCCCTGATGGCTCGCGCCACCGAAGCCACAGGTAGAGCGGGGCGTAGCCCGCGAGCGTAAGCGCTTCAAGCTGAACCCAATGGCGACGGGGAAGGCAAAGGGCGACGCCGCGATCATCCCGGCGGTAGGCGCGCGGCGATTGCCATTGGCGAGGCCCCCAGGCCCGAAGGAGGGCTCCGGCGATGAGCACCAGGGCCAGGGGTAGGGGCCACCCCTCTGCCGCCATGGTGACTGCCAGGGCCAGCGCCAACAGAAAAAAACCGCTGTGGATCCACGCTTGGCTCGGTGATGACGCCAGGGCGTGCTCCCCAAAGGGAAGGGCGCCGAAGCCTGGCGTCTCCCTAGCCGTCAATGGCCCCGGCATGAGCCCGAATCTTTGCCACGATCCCGCTCAGCTCGGGATCGAGGGGCGCCGCCCGCCCGGTCATCCACAGCAAGAGCTCCGTGTCCTCCTCGGCAAGCAAGCGCTGGTAGGCCAGCTGCTCCGCGAGGGGCAAGGTGGCATAAGCCTCCTCCACAAAGGGGAGAAAGAGTAAGTCGAGCTCCCGGAGCCCCCGGCGGCTACGCCAGTGCAGGCGCGCAGCGCTCAGGGCGGAGTCCTGTGCGGCGGCGGCCTGCGCGGCGTCGTGATCAGTCATGGCGCGCTCCTTATGATGAACCCTAAGGGTGGCAAAGCTTACCGGAACCCTTGAACCGGGGCCGGAGGATCGCAATAGTGTCTCACGAACCACGCGATCATTACGGGGCTCTTCCATGGACGCGCACCGCCAACCACCGGCCAAGGCCTTTCGCCTAGAACACTTTGCCCTGCTGCACCTAGAGGGCGCGGATGCCGCCGCCTTCTTCCAGGGCTACGGCACCTGCGATACGCGACGCCTCGACGGTACGCAGGCCCTCGAAGGCGCGCTCTGCAATCGCCAGGGCCAGGTCCTTGCGACTTTCCTGGCCTGGGGCGCGGCGGAGGCCCTCACCCTTCGGCTCCACGAATCGCTGATTGACCCCGTGAGCGCCTTTCTCGAGCCCTATCTGCGCTTTGCGAAATGCGCGCTGCGCACCAGCGAGGCGCGGGGCCTGGCCCTGCCCTCGGATGGGCTCAGCGCAGAGCCATCCCTTGCCCCGGGCGCGACGGCCCCCGCAGCCGATGGGCTGATCTGGGTGCAGCCGCCGGCGGGAGACCGGGAGCTTTGGGGGGAGGACGCCGCCCTCGCGCGCTGGTGCGAGCACGAGGGCATTGAGCCGGGCCCGGAAGGCCCCTGGCTAGCCCGAACGCTCGACACCGGGCGCTTACCCTTCACCGCCGAGCATAGCGAGCAGGACGTGCCCCAGGGCTTCAACCTCGACCTGATTGGCGCCATCGACTTCAAAAAAGGCTGCTACCTCGGCCAGGAGATCGTCGCCCGGCTCCACTACCGCGGCCAGCCCAAGCGGCGCCTTTACCGCGGCGAGAGCACCGCACCGCTAGCGCTGGGCGAGGTCGTGCGAGAGGCATCGGGAAACCCCCTGGGGACCGTGCTCGCTTGCGCTGCCGAGGCGGCCCACGGGCCCTATCGGTTGGGCCTGAGCCTCTCGGTAAAAAGGGTTGAGGGCGCCGCCGGGCCCTTCACCACCGACGCGGGCCCCCTAACGATCGACCCCGAACTTCCCTAAGCGAGGGTGGAAGGGGCGCCCCTTCGGGACGCTCCTCTAATGCAGCCCCTTCGGGGCGTAGACCCCACCTTCAAGATGGGTAAAGAAGGTCTCTAGGAGGGGGTGCTCGATGGGGCCCCGATCCGCGGCGGGGACCAGGTTACGCTCCGCCACGTAAGTGGTTTTACTGCTGCCATGCACGAGCACGTGGTACCACGGCGCATCCTTAGGCGGTCGGCTTTGGGCCACCCGCTCATACCATTCGTCGGAGAGGGCGAACTCCGCATCCACCCCAAAGATCACCCCCCGATAGCCCTGCTTGTGGTGATAAACGATGGCCCCGAGGGGAAAGCGCACTCGATTCATGGCAGTTATGGCGCCCAGCGCCGTCCCTAGACACCTCCCTGGGAGGCCGAAGGCCCTAGCCTAGGGGCAAACGGGCCACAAGCCTAGCGCCCCCTCCGGTATATTTGGTAATACCAATTTGGACCATCCATTGCGGACCGACCTAAAGATCCGTACCATCGCTCGTCCGTAAGGATCCAGGACCGCCATGAGCGCCCCCCACCCCACTCGTACGGAAGACGTCTTCAGCACCCTTCGCCATGAGGTGCTCACGGGACAGTATCGCCCGGGAGAACGCCTCCCCTCGGAGCGGGAGCTGGCCCTGCGCTTTGAAACGGGCCGCGGCGCGGTGCGAGAGGCCCTGCGAAAGCTCGAAACTCTAGGGCTGACCAAGAGCGCCCGAGGCGGATCCCGGGTGGCCGCGATCGATGAAGCAAGCCTTGATGTGCTGGGCCCGCTCCTGGACCTCCACCCCGTGCCCGATGCCGAGCTGGTCGACCAGTGTCTCAAGGTGCTCGAGCTTTTGGTCGGCGATGCCTGCGACCAGCTCCTGGCCCGGGGTTCGGAAGCGGGCATCGCCGCGGTGCGAGAGCGCATCGCCCAGTTCCTCGCTCTGTCCGCGGGGGATCCGAACCTGCTGACGGCGCGCCTCGCCTTGAGCCAGGCCATGCTTCGGGAGTGCGGCAATTTGCCCATGCGCCTCATTGCCAACGGTTTGCGCATGCAGCTCCTGGAGCGGCTCTGGCCTCGGCTCCCGGAGCCCGACGAGGCCTCCCTGGGGGAGGTCAAAGCCCTACTCTGGGACCTAGACCGAGCCCTTGAAGGCCGTAATCGCCGCAGTGCCCGGCGCGCCCTTCAGGCTCTGACCCAACTGAATCGTGATCACCTGCGGGCGGCGCTCTGCGACGCCGGCGCCACCTGCGATGTCAACGCCCTACTCCCCACGCCCCCATCTCGAGGTCTTCCGTCATGAAGCGCTTTGCAACCCCGATCCTCATCGTGATCGCCGCCTTTATCGGCGCCGCCGGCCTGGTCGCCACGGCGCCCACCCTATCGGCGGAAACCCCGGAAGCGGTGGCGCCGGTGGTACGCGTGGCCTCCGTGACCCCCGCCCCCCTGCGCCTCAAGGTTCGCAGCCAAGGCTCGGTCATGCCGCGCACGGAAAGTGCGCTGGTGGTGGAGGTCGATGGACGCATCGAGTGGGTAAGCGAAGCCATGGTGTCCGGGGGCACCTTTGAGGCCGGCGCACCGCTCCTCCGCCTCGACGACACGGACCCTCGCCTCGCCCTGGAAAGCGCCGAAGCCTCCCGGGACCAGGCCGCCGCCGAGCTGGCCAATGCCCGCTTTGAGTACGATCGCGTTAAGCCACTGCTGGATAAGCGACTGGTCAGCCGCTCGGCCCTAGAGAGCGCAGAGCGGCGCCTGCGGGTGGCGGAAGCCGGCCTTCGTGCCGGGGAAAGCGCCGTTGCCCGGGCCCAGCGGGATCTGGAGCGCACCGTGCTCCGGGCCCCCTTCGATGGCATCGTTCGTCAGGAGAACATTGATGTGGGGCAGTTCGTCCGCCGCGGCAGCGAGATTGCCCGACTCTACGCCACCGACGCCATGGAGGTGCGCCTGCCCATCGCCGATGAGCAGCTGGCCTTCCTTGGCTTCCAGCTGGGGCAGCGCTTCGATCCCGAGCAGGCGCCCCGGGTCACCCTGAGCGCGCTCTTCGGGGGCGTCGAGCAGCACTGGGAGGGCCGCATCTTGCGCGCCGAAGGGGAACTGGACGCGCGCTCCCGCATGGTCCACCTCGTGGCTCGGGTAGAGCGCCCGGAGCCCCCCCTGCCCCTGGGGCTCTTCGTCTCCGCCACCATCGACGGGACCCTGGCCCAGGACATCATCACCCTCCCCCGCTCCGTGCTGCGGGAGGGCAATCAGGTCATTGTGATCGACGAAGAGAATCGCCTGGAACTGCGCCCCGTCACCCCCCTTCGCTTTTTCGAGGACAACGTGCTGATTCAGGACGGCCTCGCCGCCGGGGAACGGGTTTGCCTTTCCCCGCTGCAAACGGTGGTGGAGGGCATGCGCGTCCAGCCCCTTCAGCAAGGGGGCGCTGAGCAATGAAGGGCATCATCACCTGGTTCGTCGATAGCGTCGTTGCCGCGAACCTCCTGATGTTCATCCTCCTGGCGGGGGGGGTGATGTCCCTCCTAACCACCCACCAGGAGGAGTTTCCGAACGTCGATCCGGACGTGGTGAGCATCACCGTGCCCTACCTCGGCGCTTCCCCGGAGGAGGTCGAACGGGGCGTCTGCATCCGCATCGAGGAGGCCATCGAGTCCATCCAGGGCATCGATAAGATCAACACCACGGCCAGCGAAGGCGTGTGCTCCGTCGCCGTCGAGGTCGCCGATGGCTTCGATTCCGCCTCCGTGGCCAACGACATCAAAAGTCAGGTGGACGGGATCAACACCCTGCCCCGGGAAACGGAAAAGCCAGTGACCACGAAGTTCCTGTTCCGCGGCGGGGTGATGCAAATCATGCTCACGGGGAACGCCGATGAGCGCACCCTAAAGCTCCTTGGGCAACAGCTTCGCGATGACATCGTAGACTTGCCAGGCATCTCCCAGGCGGATCTGGTCTACACCCGCCCCTTCGAAATCTCCATCGAAGTCTCCGAAGCAACCCTTCGGCGCCACGGCCTGACCCTGGCCCAGGTGGCCGACGCGGTGCGCCGCACCTCCGTGGACATGCCCGGCGGCACCATCAAAACGGATGGCGGCGACATCCTGGTCCGCACCGAGGGCCAGGCCTACCGAGGCATCGAGCTGGAAGACGTCGTGGTGCTTACGCGCCCCGACGGTACCCGGGTGCTGCTTCGGGATGTCGCAACGATCATTGATGGCTTTGAAGAGGGCGACCTCCTCGCTCGCTTCGACGGCACGCCCGCGGTGATGGTGAAGGTGTATCGCATCGGCGATGAGGACATCATCGAGATGGCGGAGACCCTCCAGGGCTACCTGGCAAAGGCCCGCGCGGAGCTCCCCGACGGCCTCGAACTGGTGATCTGGCAAGAGGAGTCGGAAGAGCTACGCGTGCGCCTCGATACGCTGACGGAAAACGCACGCAATGGTCTCGTCCTGGTGCTTATCATCCTCGCCCTCTTCCTGCGCTTCCGCCTGGCCCTTTGGGTGGCTGCGGGCATCCCCATCGCCCTTCTCGGGGCCATCATGCTGTTCCCCTTCTTCGACATCTCCATCTCGTCCCTGACGGTGATGGCCTTCATCCTCGTCCTCGGTATCGTGGTCGATGATGCGATCGTGGTCGGGGAGCGCATCTACGCCCATGAACTGGAGCACGAAAACCGGCGCCACGCCGCTATCGAAGGCACCTACGAGGTGTCCATCCCCGTGATCTTCGGGGTGCTGACCACCATGGCCACTTTCCTGCCACTGCTGCTGGGGGGCGGGCGCATCGGAGACTTCTTCTCCGTCATTGGCTATGTAGTCATCATCGCCCTGGTGTTCTCGATCATCGAAAGCCAGCTGATCCTGCCCGTGCACCTCAGGCACCGGAAAACTTCAGGCTACCTGTTCGAGAAAACCGCCTTGGTTCAGGGATGGATTCGCTTCCAAAGCCGGCTCCAGGAAGGGCTCGAGCGCTTCGCGGAAACGCGCTATCGGCCGCTCCTGGAGAAAAGCATGCGGGGGCGCTATAACACCGCGGCCCTGGCCGTCGGCGCCCTCATCATCGCCGGAGGCCTCATCGCCAGCGGTCGGGTCAGCTTCCAATTCTTCCCCTCCGTGGAGGGGGACCGGATCTACGCAACCCTCACCATGCCCGAGGGCGTTCCCGTGGAAGTCACCTCCCGGGCCGTGGCCCAGCTCGAGCGCGCCGCGGAAACGCTGCGGGACGAATTCGACGCCATGCGCCCCCCGGAGGCACCGACGCTGGTGCAGCACACCCTGACCTCCATCGGCACCCAAATTGGCCGCGGGGGTGGCCCCCAGCGGAGCAGCGGCCCGGGGCAGAGCCACTTTGCTGAGGTGGCCATCGCCCTGCCGCCCTTCAAGGACCGGGAAGGGGTGTCCATTAGCGCCATGACCCAGCGCTGGCGCGAACTCACCGGCCCCATCCCCGATGCGGTAGAGCTGTCCTTTAGCGCCGCGGCTTTTACCACGGGAGATGCCATCAACTTCGAACTGACGGGGCGCGATGTCGACGAACTGCGGCGCTTCGCCGCCACCCTTCGGGGCGAGCTCGCGCGGTACAGCGGGGTTTATGACATCACCGACTCCTTCCGCGCCGGAAAGCAGGAAATCAAGCTGGGCTTAACGAAGGAGGGGCGCGCCCTGGGGCTGACCATGAACGACCTGGCGAGCCAGGTGCGCCAGGCCTTCTATGGCCTGGAAGTACAGCGGGTGCAGCGTGGCGTGGATGACGTACGCGTCATGGTGCGTTATCCCGAGGCAGAGCGGCGCTCCATCGGTAACCTCGAAGACATGCGCATTCGCACTGCCGATGGCGCGGAGGTCCCCTTTAGCACCGTGGCCACCATGGATCTGGGGCGCGGCTTCTCCCGCATTCTGCGCAAGGACGGGCAGCGCATCGTCAACGTCACCGCTGAGGTGGACCGGGCCCGGACCACCCCGGAGAAGATCATCGGCGCCATTAACGAAACGCGCATGCCAGACCTGCTGGCCGCGCATCCGGGGGTTAGCGTCGGCCTAGGGGGAGAGCAGGAGGAACGGGCCTCCTCCTTCGCAAGCCTGGGCCAGGGCTTCCTGCTGTCCATGATGATCATCTTTGCCCTGCTGGCCATCCCCCTGAAGAGCTATCTCCAGCCCCTGGTGATCATGAGCGTGATTCCCTTTGGCGCCATTGGCGCCATCACGGGTCACTACCTCATGGGCGAGCCCCTGGTGTTCTTCTCCATGCTCGGCATGGTGGCCCTCTCCGGCGTGGTGGTGAACGCCTCCCTGGTGCTCGTCGACTACATCAATCGCCAGCGCCGAGCCGGGGTCGCCGTATGGGATGCGGTGGCGCGGGCGGGAGTGGTGCGCTTTAGGGCCATCGTGCTCACCTCCTCCACCACCTTCATCGGCCTTGCGCCGCTGATCGCCGACTCCAACTGGGCCACGGCCTTCGTGATCCCCATGGCGATCTCCCTCGCCTTCGGCGTGCTCTTCGCAACGGTAATCACCCTCTTCCTCGTGCCGTCGCTTTATCTAATCCTCGAGGATCTGCTCAACGGCCTCGCGAAGTTGCAGGGCAAGCCCCGGGAGTTTGAGGGCCAGGTCCTTTCCTAGGGGGACCGAATCAGGTGGAAAGCCGTCTGCCGACCGTTCAGGTAGGTAACGGCTTCTCCGTCAAAGAAGGCATCTTCTTCCAGCTTGATACGCACCCGCTGCCCGCCCCAGGGCGGCGGGGCGTAGCTCGCGTAAAGCTCAATGGCGTAGGCCGTATTCGGGTACAGGGGGTAATCCCCAGGCCCCGGGACCCCGCCCTGCTGATCCCACATGCCAATGGTCGGGCCCGCGGCATGGCCGTGGAGTCCCAGGGGATGGGTGTAGATGGCGCCCCCAAGGCCTTCGGCCTGGGCGGCCTCCAGAGCCGCGCGCAGCACTGCGTTGCCACTTTGACCCGTGACAAAAGCCTCCGTGAGCAGATCCTGCAGGCGATTCCCCCGGGCCATGGCCGCGGCGAG
>JAURCQ010000019.1 GCA_030828335.1 Gammaproteobacteria bacterium | reverse complement strand
GCTCGGCGATCGCCGAAGGCTGAGCGATCGGCGAAGAATCAGACTGAGACTTCGGATCGGGAATCCACAGGGTCAGCGTGAACGCCAGCAGCGCCGCCACGCCCATGAGCCCGAGGAGCGGCCGCCAGGGCTGACGCTGAGCCAGAAGGAGGCTTCGGGCCACCTCGTTGATAACCCCTGGCGTACCCCCGGAGAGCAAATGAATGCGCGCAAGCTCCGCTGAACTCGGCGTTCTCCGCGCCTTGCCCCCTGCCGCCGCGGCCTGCCAGCGCTGGGTCACGTAGGCAGCGGTGCTGGGCTCGCTTAAGGCCCCCAGGGTCATCAGCTCAACGGATAAATCGAGCTCGTATTCCCGAAGGGTCCCGTCGAACTGCTCCTCGAAGGCCGGAGGCCCGGCCAGCACGAGACACACCGTGGGCGCGAGCAGGGGAGCGAAGTGCTCCAGCAGAGCCCCAAGGGCCTCTGCTTCCAGGCAGTCCGCATCATCCACGGCCAGCAGGAGCCGCTCTCCTATATCGAGGCGCGCGGCGAGCTCGTCTTCCAGCTCACGCCAGAGGACCGGGGTGGGTCGCTCAAGATCAAGATCGAGGCCTAGGGACGCCGCGAGCTGGGCCAGAAGCTGGGATTCCGTTCTAGCGCTAGCGGCACTGAAGGCCAGGGCACGCCATCCTTCCGGCAAGCTCCGCAGGGCGCTGGTCAGTAGGGCGGTCTTGCCCATGCCCTGCAGACCCAGCAGCAAAACCGCCGGCGCCCCATAGGCGTCCGGGGCCCCTAGCTGAGCCAGAGTGTGGCTACGAGCTTCGTCTAGGTACCCCTCTCCATCGGGCCAGAGGCCCGGCTCAGCGAAGGGGTCGCGGGTCAGCCCGGCCGCACGCAGGGCCCGGGGAGAAGCCCCTAGCTCGGGCTCTGGCATAGGGCAGGCCCCCGCTCTAGGGTTTCTCGAAGGGACCCCAGGGGCACGTCATCCCGGACCACGCCGGTCCCAAGGGCGCTTAACAGCACCAGGCGCAGGCGACCGTCGATCACCTTCTTATCCAGCGCCATAAGCTCTAGGTAGGCCTCCGGTCCCATGCCCTCGGGCCCGAGCACAGGCAAACCCGCCGCGGCGACGAGGGCCTTAAGGCGGCCTGCGTCTGCCCAGGGTAAGAGGCCAAGGCGGGCGGAAAGATCAGCGGCGAGGACCATGCCGGCGCCCACCGCCTCCCCATGAAGCCACGGGCCATAGCCCGTGTGCGTCTCCATGGCATGGCCAAAGGTGTGGCCTAGATTCAGCAAGGCTCGAGCGCCGCTCTCCCGCTCATCCGCTGCCACCACCTCAGCCTTAGCCTGGCAGGACCGAGCGATAGCTTCCCCTAGCGCGTCCCCCTCTCGGGCCAACAGCGCACCCATATGCGCCTCAAGCCAAGCGAAAAAGTCGGCGTCGTGCATGGCACCGTACTTGATGACTTCGGCAAGGCCCGCCTGGAGCTCCCGTTCCGGGAGGGTTTTGAGGCAAGCCGTATCGATCAGCACGCCCTCAGGCTGGTGGAAGGCGCCAATCATGTTCTTACCCCGGGGATGATTGACCGCTGTCTTGCCACCGATGGAAGAATCCACCTGCGCCAGCAGCGTGGTCGGCACCTGAATGAAGGCCACCCCCCGCTGATAAATGGCCGCCGCAAAGCCCGTGAGATCCCCCACAACCCCACCGCCGATGGCAATGAGCGTGGTGGCTCGGGAATGGCGTTCAGCGAGGAGCGTATCGAGCAGGGCCGTTAGCGTTTCAAAGCTCTTGAACCGCTCCCCGTCGCCCATGGTGAAGTGGGTGACCCGAGCGTCCGCCGGCAGCAACGCCTGAACGCGTGGGAAAAACGCTGGGGCGAGGGTCTCGTTACTGACCAGGCACACCTCTCGCCCCCGTAACCAGGACCGGAGCAGGGTGGGATCATCCAGAAGGCCTTCGCCGATCGCAATTTCGTAGCTGCGTGCCCCCAGATCCACGGAGACCCGTCGAGAGGGGACGCTCATAGGTCAGCTGCTTTTCTGTTCAAGCGCCCGTGCGATTTCCTGCGCGAGAGCCTTCGCCGAGCGACGATCTGCCGTAAAGGTGAAATCGGCGACCTCCTGATACAGCGGACCCCGATCTTCCTGCAGCGCTGCCAGCACGTCGCCAGGCTCTCCATCCCGGAGGAGCGGTCGGGTGCGGTCTCGGCTCGTTCGCTCAATCTGTTGCTCCAAGGGGGCATTTAAGTAAATCACCGTGCCCCGGCTCACCAGGCGCTTGCGATTTTCCTCGAGCAGAACGGCACCCCCGCCCGTCGCCACCAGCACCCCAGAGCGCGCCGTGAGCTCGTCGATCATCGCCGCTTCCCGCTTCCGGAATCCGGTTTCGCCTTCTACGTCAAAAATCCAACCGATGTCTGCACCGGTACGGTCTTCGATTTCCTTATCAGAATCGAGGAATTCCAATCCCAGTTCATCGGCCAAGAGCTTCCCAACGGTCGTCTTGCCGGCCCCCATGGGGCCAACAATAAAAACGTTTCGTGGCTTTTCCATAGGCTAACTTCATTCCCCCCAAGGCCCGGCGGCCCGCCCGTGGCGCCCAAGACCAGTTTACTCAGCAAGCACACCCCCCCGGGTGTGCCTCCAGTGTAGCGAGGGCTAGGCGCGCTGTCCTGCCCTAGCGTGCACCGGCGTCGGCACCATCCCCCTCACCATCCACGATTCGTGGCGTGATAAAAATTAAAAGTTCCTGCTTCCGATCCGCGCTCTGTCGACGTTGGAACAAGCGGCCCAGCACAGGAACGTCCCCCAGCAGGGGCGTCTGATCCTCCGTGCGCTGCCGGGTGGTTTGGAAAATGCCGCCCAGCACCAGCGTTTCACCGTTGTTCACCAGCACCTGCGTTTCGATTTGGTTGGTGTTAATGCTCGGAATTCCATTGAACACCTCCCCCACCGTATCCTGATTCACCTGAAGCGCCATGATAATCCGGTCGTCGGGGGTGATTTGCGGGGTAACGCTTAAGGAAAGGGCCGCTTCCTTAAACTGCACCGCTGTCGCGCCACTGGACGCCGCCTGCTGGTAGGGAATCTCTACCCCCGAGGCAACGGTCGCCTTTTGCTTATCCGCCGTCAGCACCTTAGGCCGAGCGACGACCTCCGCCTCCCCTTCCGAGGCCAGCGCTGCGAGCTCAAGATCCAGCAGATCATTATTTCCCGACAGCCCCAAGGTGAAGGCCGTGGTGGGGCTGCTTAGGGGCAGACTCACGGCAGCCCCGGCGCCATCCGCCGAGCCGTCAATCCGAAGGACCTTGCCGTCCCGCTCCCGAGCGAAGGATCCCCCCCAGCGGATGCCCAGTTCGTTCGTGAAGTTCGTGTTAGCGGTGACGATCCGCGCCTCGATGAGCACCTGGCGCACGGGGATATCGAGCTGATCTAGGAGGGTCTTGAGGCGCGCTAAGCGAGGCGCCGTATCGGAGGCAATGATGGCGTTGGTCCGCTCATCCACCAGCACCGAACCGCGCTCGGAAACGAGGCTGGCCCCGTCGCCCGCTCCGGCGCCGGCTTGAAAGAGGGCCACGAGATCGGCGGCTCGAGCGTAGCGAACCTGCAGGAAGGCGGTCTCCAGGGGCGCGAGGCCTTCCTGGCGCGTGCGGGCGGCCATGGCCGCCTGCTCCTGCGCCGCTAGGGCCTCCGCTGGCGCCACCAGCAGCACATTGCCCTCCAAGCGCTTGCCGAGCCCCTGGGTGCGAAGCACCAAATCCAGCGCCTGATCCCAGGGCACGTCGCGAAGATTGAGCGTGAGCGACCCCCCCACGGCATTGCTTGCTAACAGATTGAGGCCTGCGAAGTCCGCCAGAAGCTGAAGTACGGCCCGCACTTCCACATCCTGAAAATTCAGGGACAGGCGCTGCCCCGCGTAGCGCGGGGGCGCGCTTTCGCCCCGGCCCCGGAGGCTCAGGGTGAGGGCCGGGCCATCTTTGCTGAGCGCATAGGCGACAGCCTCTCGAGTGCTGATGGACAGCACCGTTGCGCCCCGGGCCGCCTCGAGACGATAGGCGCCCAGGGGCGTCCCCGGGGGGACCTCGGAGCGGCCCAGAAACCCTTGAGCGACCTGAACGCCGGGAAAGCGGAGCTGAAGCCCCCCAGCGTTCTCGGTGACCGCGGGCACGGCCACGGGCTTAGAAAGCAAGATGCGCAACTCCCCCACCCCCTCGGGCGTTGCCGAGAAATTGACCGCTTCTATCCGAGCCCCCTCCGCAGCGGGAACCGGCGCAGCGCTTCCCGGGTTTTGCAGGGTCAAGGAAACGGTCCGGCCAACCCGGGTGGTCATGAGCTCCGCCGCCGCACCCACGGTCAGTACGAAGCGGGACCGGGACCCATCTTCGGCGCCCAGGAGCGCGCGAAGGAGCCCCGCAGGCGCGGGCGTCGACAGGGCCGGACCGAGGGCCGTGTCCGCAAAATCGACGACGAAGCGCGGCGGGTCGGCGAGCTCAAAGATCCGAGGTTCGGGCGCCGCCTCGGAAAAGTGAAAGCTTAGACTGACGGCGCGCGGCGAGGCCGTCTCCACCGTCACGGATTCCAGCACGCTCGCAAAGCCCACGCCCGGGAGGAGAAGCCACAGGAAAAGGGCCCATGCCTGACCAACCTTGCCGCTCATCATGCGTCGTCTCCCGCCTTGAGCCCGAGGCTCGCTTCTCGATACTGCCATCCCCCTAGCCCGTCGGGGATCAGCTCCCGGAGCCGCAGCGCACGGGGCCCCACGTCGACCACCTGCCCATGGTCAGGGCCCAAATAGGCCCCTAGGGGAACGCGGTGTACTCGCCCCGCCCCATCCCGCACTAGCGCCTCGAGCCCCGCCGCGCTTTCCCATTGCCCCAGGTAGCGAAGCTCCGAGAGGAGAAAGCCCTCCAGGTAGGCCCGGGGACGGGAGGCATCGGGGGCCGAGGGCGGCGTTTCCTGCGCCCCCAGGGGCAAGGGCGCCCGCTCCGGCGCAAAGGGAGAGCGAAGGCGAAAAGCGCTATAGGCAAAGGGCTCATAGGGGTCCGGCTCGGGCACCGGCGCCAGGGTCGGCGCGGGCATAGCGGCCACCCGAGCTAGGAAGGCGTCGAGGTCCTCCCCCCGCTGCGACGCGCCGCAAGCGGAAAGCAGCAGGAGCCCGCCCATCGCTGCCGCCGCCCGAATCATGGCGTGACCTCGCCGCGGTAGCGATAGGTCCGCGCCTCAAGCTGGAGCAGCAAGCGCTCGCTCGAATCCACGGGGCGAAGGCTGAAGTCGTGAAGCGTGACGATGCGCGACAGCCCTGAAATCCCGCTCAGGAAGCGGGCCAGATCGTGGTACCCCCCCTCAAGGCGAATCTCGAGAGGCAGCACGTCGTAGTAGGGTTCCTCGCGGGCGGGCTTGAGATCGATGGCGCGAAAGCGCAGACCGCTTTCCGCGCCCACGCGGCTGATATCCTCAAGAAGCGCCGGAACCTCCGTTTCCGAGGGCAGCTGGCGCAGGAGCCGGTCAAGGCGCTCGGCAATCTCCCCCTGCTGCGCGCGAAGCTGGGGCACCGCCGCCGCATAGGGGGCCTGCGTTTCGATAGCCTCCCGCAGCTGGACCTCTTCCCGCTGGGCCTGGGCGAGGACTTCCTGGGCCGGCGCCAAGAACAGGACATAACCCGCGAAAAGGGTCAGCGCCAAAACCAGCCCCCCAAGGGCCCAGCGAGCCGGGGTGGGCCATCGGCCCACTTCAGAGAGGTCAAGCTCAGCGACGTCAATCTCGTTTAAGGCCTGAAGCTGATCACGAATGCCCATCGCTAGCGCGCCTCGACCTGCGTGACGGCCTGCCCTGACGACGCAGAGCGCGGCCAGGGATGGGGCGGCAGCACATGGGCAAGGGTCAGCTCGAAGCGCGCTGCCCGGGGGCCGAAGTCCGGGGCCTCCACCAGCCCTTTGAGTTCCGGCGCGTCGAACCACGGCGACGCCTTCAGGCCCCGCATGAGGGCCGAAACCGCTTCGTTGTGCTCAGCGATACCGGTGAGGGCAAGCTGCCCCTCTTGGTAGGTGAGGCTCTGAAAGTGCGCCCCGGGCACCTGAAGGCGCGTTAAGGCATCTAGCATCAGCGCCGTTTTCGGTCGGTCGCGCTGAAGCCCCTCAATCACCGCCAGCCGATCGAGCAAGGCCTTCCGTTCCTCCCGCAGGGCCGCAAGGGTTTGCACCGCCGCCTCGATGCGCGCCTGCTCCGCCTCAAGCCGGGCGTTCCGCGTGGCCTGCGCATCAAGCTGAACCCCAAGCCCGACTCGCAGCGCGAGCACACACAGCAGGGCCCCCAGGAAAGTAAGGAGGAGAGCTCTGAGGAAACGCTGCTTTTGCGCTTCCCGAGCCGCCTCCCGCCAGGGCAGTAGGTTGATGTGATTCATGCCGTGAACCCCCGCAGGGCTAGGCCACAGGCCACCATGAGCGCCGGCGCCTGCGCCGCCAGCAGGCTGGCGTCGGCGCGAGGTCCAAGTGCCATGCGCAGGAATGGGTCCGTAATCCAGCAGGGGCGCCCCAAGCGTCCTTCCAGCGCAGCCATGACCCCCGGAAGGGCTGCGCCCGCGCCGGCCACCGCCACCTCATCGATGACCAGCGTTGGCTGGGCGCCGTAGAGGCTTGCCAGGGCTCGCTCCGCCTGCGCCGGGGCCGCCTCAAGGTAGGCGGCGAGGGCCGCCTCGGAGAGCATGGCCTCCTCCCCATAGCCCACCGCATCGCTGCGCGCATAAAGAAGGCGCGCGCCGCGATAGGCAAAAAGTTGTAAGGCCCCGGGCCCCAGAAGGAAAAGGGCCGTGACCCGGTCCTCTCCCCCGCGCTGGGACCGTGCTTCGCCCAGGGCCCGCCAGAGGGCGTAGCCCTCCACATCGACCGCCACGGCTTGCAAGCCCGCGGCTTCCGCTAGGGCGCGCTGCTCCGCGACCACTTCCTTTCGGCAGGCCACCAGCAGCACATCCTCCCGCCCATCGCTCCGGGGCCCGAGGCGCTCAAAATCCAGCGCCACCGTATCCAGGGAGGCCGACAGGTGGTGCTCAGCCTCAAGCATGACCCGGAGCTCGAGGGCCTCCTCGGAGAGGCCGCCTTCGAAGGGGACCACAGCGCTGAGCACCGCGCCATGAGGAACGGCGAGCACGACGCGACGGGTTTTAGCGCCGGCGCTCAGCACACAGCGCCGGAGGGCGTCTGCCTGCGCCGCGAGCCGCGCCTCCGAGGTGAGCGCTGCTGGGGAATCCGTCCGCGTCATTCCCACCGCGGTCACCACGGGCACCTCGCCGCCGGGGCGACGCTGAAGTTCAATCACGCGAACCTCTCGCCCCGTTAGCTCTACTCCGAGCAGCCCCTGCTTTTCACTATTCCTGGAGATGGCCAGGCTCCCCTTCCTCTTTTCTGCCCCCGAGTCTACTTGCCCCCATGCGTCTTGGGCGAGCCCGCCGTATGATGGCGAGTCTGAGAAATCACGCCCATGGCAGGGAAAGACGGGGATGGCCCTTACCCGCAGCCTAAAAATGTTGGTGCCCTGGCTCGCCTTTCTGGGGTCCGGCACGATGCTAGGCCTTGCGGGGACCTACCTGTACCTCGACCCCCAGGTGCCCCGGGCCGAGAGCTACCGCACCCTGCGCCTGCAAACCCCTTTACGGATCTTCAGCGCCGATGGGGCCTTCATGGGCGAATTCGGGGAACGGCGACGCATTCCTCTACCCCGAGAGGCCTTCCCCGAACTCTTCGTCAAGGCCGTCCTCGACACGGAGGACAAGCGTTTCTATCGCCACCATGGCATCGACTGGATCACCCTGGGCAAGGCCGTGCTGCTTCTGGTCGCCAACCCTGGCGAGATTGGCCCCGGGGGCAGCACCGTCACCATGCAGCTGGCGCGGAATATCTCCTTCACCCTAGAGCAAACCTTTATCCGTAAATTCAAGGAAATGCTTCTGGCGCTGAAGCTGGAGCAAACCCTGACCAAGGACGAAATCCTCGCCCTCTACCTCAACGTCATCCCCTTCGGGAAGCGTGCCTACGGAGCCGAGGCAGCCGCCCTGACCTACTACGGAAAGCCCCTAAAGGATCTCACCTTGGCGCAGTGGGCCATGCTGGCGGGCATTCCCCAGGCCCCTAGCATCGGCAACCCCATCAACGGACCGGAACGGGCGCTGCGCCGACGCAATGTGGTCCTGGCGAACATGCTGCGTCAGGGCAGTATTGATCGAGCCACCTTTGACGCGGCGAAGGCCGAGCCCATTACGGCGGCCATCCACGACCGGGTCATCGAGCTCGACGCCCCCTGGGCCGCGGAAATGGCTCGCCGGGAAATCCTTGCACAATACGGCCGGGCGGCTTACGAGGATGGGCTCGAGGTGGTCACCACGCTCCATCGCAATCGCCAAGAAGCGGCGCAGGCGGCCCTGCGCACCGGTCTCCGGGCCTATGACGAACGCCACGGCTACCGCGGCCCGGAGCGCCTGCTGACGCCGCCAGAGAATCCCGAGGACGAGGCCACGCTTCGGCGCTGGCAGGCCACCGTGGCGGAGCGCCCACCCTACGGTGCGCTCCACCCCGCCATCGTGACATCCGTAGCCGAGGATCACTTCGAGGCCCTCCTGGGGACAGGGGAACGGGTGCGGGTGTCCTTAGGGACGCTACGCTGGGCTCGCCCCTACCTCTCCGAGAACGCCCGAGGCCGGCGCCCGGATCGGCCCGGGGACGTGGTGGCGGAGGGCCACATTGTGCGTCTTGCCCAGGAGGAGGGCGCCTGGAAGCTTTCCCAAATGCCGCGCGTGCAGGGCGCCCTGGTGGCGCTTGACCCGGACAACGGGGCGCTGCGCGCCCTGGCGGGCGGCTTCGACTTCTCCGCGAATCAGTTTAACCACGCCACCCAAGCCGCACGGCAGCCAGGCTCGAACTTCAAACCCTTCTTATACGCTGCGGCGCTGGATGCGGGGCGGACCCCCGCCAGCATCTACCTTGACGCCCCCCTCGTCTTCGAGGACGCGAACCTGGAAGGGCTCTATCGGCCCCGCAACGACAGCGGGGAGTTCAGCGGCCCCCTTCGCCTTCGCGAAGCCCTGACCCGCTCCGTCAACCTCGTCTCCATGCGCCTTTTGCTCGATATCGGGGTGGATCATACGCTCCGCTATGCGGAGCGCCTGGGCTTCAACACCACGGCCTTCCCGCGCAACCTCCAGCTGGCCATTGGCGGCGGCACCATGGCGCTAACCCCCCTAGAGGTCGCTCGAGGTTTCTCCCTCTTTGCAAACGGGGGCTATGCCGTCGAGCCCTATCTCATCGAACGGGTCACGCTCCAGGGCGGGGAAACGCTTTTCGAGGCCGCGCCCCTGGCGGTCTGCCCCGAACCTTGCCAATCGCGACCCCAAGCCCTTCAAGCGCCCCAGGTGATGGACGCCCGGGTGGCCTATCAGATGAACGACATTTTGGGGGACGTCATCCGCAAGGGGACGGGGCGGCGGGCCTTAAGCCTCAAGCGCGACGACCTTGGGGGGAAAACCGGGACCACCAATGCCGCCGACACCTGGTTTTCCGGCTACCAGCGAACGCTTGCGGCAACGGTTTGGGTAGGCTTCCCAGATAACAGTCCCCTCGGCAACGGTGAGTTCGGATCGAACACCGCCCTGCCGATCTGGATCGATTTTATGAAGAGCGCCCTCGCGGGCGTGCGGGAGCATCGCCCCCTGCAGCCACCGGGGCTGGTGCAGGTTCGCATCGACCCGGAGACGGGAGAGGCCGCCGCGCCAGGCGCTGGCGGCGGCCTTTTTGAGATCTTTCGAGAGGAGTACGCCCCCCGGACGGCCCCGGGGGAATCCGAAGCGCCCCGCCCGGAGGAGATCTTCTAGGCCCTAGGACGAAGCCAGGGAGCGGGTGGCTACGCCGCTTTCCACCGCGGCCTTCGCCACGGCGCCGGCCACGGCACCCTTGAGGCGAGGATCCATGGGCTTCGGCAGGATGTATTCCGGACCAAAGCTCAAGGTCGCGACGCCTTCATAGGCCCCTAGCACCTCTGCGGGCACGGGCTCCCGAGCCAGGGCCGCGATGGCCTCCACCGCCGCAATCTTCATCGCCTCATTGATATCCGTTGCCCGCACATCAAGAGCACCGCGGAAAATGAAGGGGAAGCACAGCACATTGTTCACTTGATTCGGGAAATCGGAGCGCCCCGTTGCGACGATGACGTCGTCCCGCACGGCCCGCGCGGCCTCCGGGCGAATTTCCGGGTCCGGGTTTGCCAGCGCGAAGATCACGGGGCGCGGCGCCATGGAAGCCAGCAGATCGGCGCTCAGCAGGTTCGCCCCGGAAACGCCGATGAATACGTCGGCGCCAGCAAGGGCATCGGCCAGGGTTCGGGCCGTCGTGGTGTTCGCAAACTCCGCCTTGTAGGGGGGGAGGGGACCCCGAGCGTCATGAACGACCCCCTGCCGATCGACCACCGTGATGTGTTCCTTTGGCATGCCCATGGCGCGTAGCAGGCGCAGGCAAGCGGTGCCTGCGGCGCCACCGCCTAGGCAGACCAGCTTGACGTCCTCGAGGCGCTTCTCCTGCAGCGCTAGCGCATTGACCAAGCCCGCTGCGACGCAGATGGCCGTGCCGTGCTGGTCATCGTGGAATACCGGAATGGAACAGCGCGCCTTCAGGGCCGCCTCGATCTCGAAGCAGGCCGGCGCCCCGACGTCTTCGATGTTGATGCCGCCGAAGGTATCGGCAATGCGAGCCACCGTATCGATGAAGGCCTCCGGCGTATCGGCATTCACCTCAATATCAAAGCAGTCAATATCGGCAAAGCGCTTAAACAGCAGGGCCTTGCCCTCCATCACCGGCTTACTCGCGAGGGCGCCAAGATTCCCGAGCCCGAGAATGGCCGAGCCATTGGTCACGATTCCCACAAGGTTGCCCTTGTTGGTGTAGTCGTAGGCGCGCTCCGGCATCTCGGCAATGGCGCGCACCGGCTCGGCGACGCCCGGGCTGTAGGCCAGGGACAAATCCCGGCTGGTTTCGGAGGGCTTGAACACCTCCGTACCGATTTTCCCGGGGCGGGGCTCAGCGTGATAGGCAAGCGCGGCGCGGCGCAGTTCTTCGTCCGACATGATCTAACCTTTAAACTAGAGGGGGCGGGGGCAGGACTATGCCCCCTTGGCTTCACCGAGGAAAGGGGCAGGCTAGCGGATGACCTTCAACCAATCCCCAGCCCGGGGCTGGCCTCGGGGGTAGTCGCCATTTAACAGGCGGAGCCGATCGGCGCCCCGGGGGCCTAGGCGGAGCGCCGCTGCCAAACTCTCGTAGCTGTCCTCCGGGGTCGCGAGGTGCAGCTGCACCCGCGTCGTGGTGGCCTCAGCTAGATCGGACTGGCGCATCCGTCGGAAGGACAGCACGGTGGCGGAGAAGGCCCGCAGGAAAGGGTCATCATATCCTTCCCGGGTGTTCTCCCCCTTGAACACAAAGTAGCGCTGGCCCTTTTGCACCACGGCGATCAGTCGGCGCGCCTCGCCTTCGTGCTTCACAACGGCGAGATAGGCCGGCAGCTCGTCCGCGGTAAAGGGACGCCCCCCCTCGATGTCCGTTTCCATGACCTCCACAACCATGGCCTCCGGCGTCGGCAAGGGGTCCGTCTCGTCCGACTCCTCCCGAAGCTCCAGGGTGATCAAGGACGCGGCGCCGTGGGGCGCCGTGGCGCTAAGCGCCGAAGGGCTATCCTTCACCCGCCAGGTTTCGGGGAAATCCACCACAAAGCCCAAGCCGCTGTGATAGTAGCGACGGTCCACCAGCACACCGTCCGTGGCCGGCGCCCCCCAGGGGAGGCCTTCGAGCAGGGTCAGGAAGGGGCCCTCCAACGGGTTGCTTTCCGGGGGTACGCCCTCCGCCGCTCCAGCCTGGATCACTTCATAGAGCCGGCGGTCGTTCCGAGGGTGGGAGGCAAAAAGACCGTGATAGCTGACGCTGCGCCCCTCCACCTCCCGGGCGAATTCTTCCTGGTCCGCCAGCACCCGGATGACCTCGAGCATGGCGATGGGGTCGTAGCCGGCGTCGGCGAGGTAGCGGGCCCCTAGGCCATCGGCCTCGAGCTCCTGATCCCGGCCGTAGCCGCTAAGGGCCGCCTCGCTGTAGGCCCGCGCCGTCTGATAAAGCGCACCGCTACGGGTCAGAAAGCCGAGGATCGTGGAGCCGATGCGAGAGCTGCGGCTGGCCAGCTTGCGTTCCTGGGGATGGCGGGCCACCAGGTGTCCGATCTCATGCCCCAGAACCGCCGCGAGCTGGGCCTCATTCTCGAGGTAAGCCAGAAGGCCCCGGGCAACGAAGATATATCCCCCGTCCACCGCAAAGGCGTTGATGGAGGGGTCGTCCAACACCGTGAAGGTGTAGCGGTCCAGATCCTGTCCCGCGGCGCGCAACATGCGCTGACCCACCTGCGCCACGTAATCCGCGAGGGCGCCGCTGTAGACCGCGCCCTTTTCCTCGAACTCGGCGAGGGCCTTCTCCCCATCGGAGCGTGCCCAGGCGCCGCTGCCAAGCCCGAGAAGCAGGAGAAGCACAGCAGAAGAGAGCGCACCGGGACGGGCCATAGCAAAGCACCTTAGGGTCGGCATGGGCCTAGCCTGCGCTTTGGGTCTGAATTGAGGCTGAACCCGAAGCCAGGCGGCCACGGGGGAAGGAAGAGGAGCGACAGCGGGCGCTGCGAAGCGCCCAAGGGGGCGCTCCGAAGCCACCGGGGCCTTAGCGTGCGGAGCGAGCGCCGAAACGCTTGCGGAATTTCTCGACGCGCCCGCCCTTGTCGACCATCTTCTGCTTGCCGGTATAAAACGGGTGGCAAGCCGCACAAACGTCGACCTGGAAATCTTGGCAAAGGGTGGACCGGGTGGCGTATTCCGCGCCACAGCTGCACTTCATGGTCACCGCTTCGTACTTCGGATGGATGTCCGCCTTCATGTTGTATCCTGCCTCGCCGGAGCGTTCACCCAGCGCCGCTGCGCTGGGCCAGTCAAGGACCGTGGTCCCGAAAAAAGGTGGCGAAGTGTATCAAAGGTCCCAGGGAGCGCAAGGGGAAAAGGCAACGGATCCAAAGCAGCCGCGGCTCGCCCTCGCCGTAGCCGTGCCCGGTCCCTTCCGGGGCCCCCTGACCTATGGGCTCGACGGGCAGCCATCCCCGCCCCCTCCAGGCAGCCGGGTGCGCGTTCCCCTAGGCGCCCGAAGCGTCCTGGGCATTGCCCTCGAAACCCTGCCCGAGCCCACGGACCGCGCGCTTAAGCCCATCAGCGAATGCCTAGACCCGGCGCCGCTCCTGGACCCCACCCAGTTGGCCCTTGGCCGCTGGCTCGCCCACTACTATCACGCCCCCCTTGGGGAGGCGCTTCGCCTCTTCCTGCCTCCCGAGGCGCGGCGCCAGGAGCAAGCCACGCAGGCCCGCACCGACGCCCTGCGCCTCACCGCTGAGGGAAGCGCCCTGCTGGCCGCCCTAGGGGCGGACCAAATGCCGACCGCCCTTCGCCGCGCCCCGGCCCAGCAAGCGGCCCTTCGAGCCCTCGGCGCCGGTCCCCAGCGCCGAGCCGAGCTGCTGGCGGCAGGACACACGGCTCCAACCCTGCGAACCCTTCTTCAGAAGGGCTGGGCTGAGCCCTGCGATGCAAGCGTCCCCTTGGCCAAGGGCTCCGCACCCAAGCTCCACCCCGAGCAGGCGGCCGCGGTGGCGGCGCTCACGAACGACCTGGGCACCTTCCGCGCGACCCTCCTCCAGGGCGTCACAGGGTCGGGAAAAACCGAGGTGTACCTCCAGCTGATTGAGAAGGTGCTCGCGGCGGGACAGCAGGCGCTGGTGCTCGTTCCAGAAATCGGCCTCACGCCTCAAACGGCGCAGCGCCTCGCGGCGCGCCTCAGCGCCCCGGTCCACACGCTGCACTCCAGCATGGCGCCGGGGCTCCGAAATCAGCGCTGGGAAGCGGGGCGCAGCGGCGTGCCGATGGTGCTCCTGGGCACCCGATCCAGCCTGTTCGCCCCGCTCCCAAAACTTGGGCTCATTGTCGTCGACGAAGAACATGACGACAGCTATAAGCAGCAGGACGGCGTGCGCTACTCCGCCCGGGACGTGGCCGTGAAGCGCGCGTCCCTTCAGGGATGCCCCGTGGTGCTGGGCTCCGCCACCCCCGCCCTCGAAACCCTAGAGAACGCGCGCCAAGGCCGTTACGGCCATCTTCGACTGCGCCATCGCGCCGGCCAGGCCCAGGCGCCCCGGCAGCGCTTCGTGGACCTGCGGAAACATGGCGCCCCCGAGGGCTTCGCCCTGCCCACCCTCGACGCCATCACCGAGACCCTGTCCCGGGGTGCCCAGGCGCTGATCTTTCTCAACCGCCGGGGCTACGCCCCAGCCCTGCGCTGCCACGCCTGTGGCTGGCTGGCGGACTGCGATCGCTGCGATGCCCGCATGACCGTGCACCGGGACCCCGCGAGGCTACGCTGCCATCACTGCGAGCGCAGCCAGCCCATCCCTGGCGTCTGCCCCAGCTGCGGCGAGCGCAGCCCCATGCCCGTGGGCCAAGGAACGCAACGGGCAGAAAGTTTGCTCCAGAGCCGCTTCCCGGAAACGCCGATCCTTCGCCTGGATCGGGATAAGGTCCGAAGCATGGCAAGGCTGGAGGCAGAGCTAGACGCCATCGCCGAAACGCCCGGCGCCCTGCTGCTCGGCACGCAGATGCTCGCCAAGGGCCATCACTTTCCCCGGGTGGAGCTCGTCGTCATCGTCGACGGCGATAGCGGCCTCTTTAGCGCCGACTTCCGGGCACCAGAACGTCTGGCCCAGCTTTTAGTACAGGTCGCTGGCCGGGCTGGGCGCGAAGAGGCGCCCGGCACCGTCCTGATCCAGACCCATGACCCGGAGCACCCCCTGCTGCAGGCGGTGATCACCCAAGGCTACGACGCCTTCGCCGAGGCCGCCTTGGAAGAGCGCGCCCTGCTGGGCCTCCCTCCCTTCGGTCCCCTGGCCCTGCTTCGGGCCGAAGCCCCCCAGTGGCCCCCGGTAGAGCGCTTTCTGACGGAGGCCAAGGCCATCGTGCTCGCCGCCCCCGGGGCGGAAGCGCAAAGTACCCTCGGCCCGATCCGCGCGCCCATGGCCCGGCGCGGCGGCCGCTTCCGAGGTCAGCTACTGCTCCAGGGCACGGAGCGCGCGCCCCTACATCGGAACCTTGCCCAGGCCCTGCCCCAAATCGACAAATTGCCGTCTGCCCGGCAGGTTCGCTGGCACTGCGACGTCGATCCCAGCGATACCTACTAACGGTGACCCTAGTGGGCCCGCTATCATGACGGCCCTAGCACAGGAGGAGCCGGGCCTTGGCTAAAGCCGCATCTCGTCGTCATGCTCCCGCTTCGGGCGCCCGTCGCATCGAAACCCCGCCCCCCGCGGAGGGCGGCCGGGGCGTGCCCTTTTTACTTGGGCTGTGCTGCGGGATCGCCCTTACCCTGCTCTTCACCCGGGGCGAGGGACGCACCCTTGAGAACCCCCTACCCAAAGCCGGCACCGCGGAGAGCATCCCCGAGGTGCGCTTTGAGTTCCCCGAAGTGCTCCGGGATGCGGAGGTGCTCGTGCCCTACGTGGAGGAGTACTTAGACGGGGAGGCGAAGCCCGAGGACGCCGGCGAGTACCTTCTTCAGGCCGGGGCCTTCCGCAGCACCGAAGATGCGGATCGGCGCCGGGCTATGATCCTGCTGCAGGACCTCCCGGCCCGCACCGCCGCCGTACGCCGCGATGGCGGCACCTGGCATCGCGTGCTCGTGGGCCCCTTCGAAAGCCGCCGCGCTGCCCGAGCCGCCCAGCTCGCCCTTCTCCGCGAAGACATCGACTCTTTGGTGCTGCGCAGCGAGCCCTAGGCCCCGCGCGCACCTGCTACGCAAGGATCGCTATGGAACAGTTCCACGGAACCACCATTCTCACCGTCCGCCGGGGCCGCACCGTCGCCATGGCTGGCGACGGCCAGGTGTCCCTCGGGGACACGGTCATGAAGGGCAACGCCCGCAAGGTGCGAAGGCTCCACAAGGGCCAGATTCTCGCCGGCTTTGCCGGCGGCACGGCGGACGCCTTCACGCTTTTCGAGCGTTTTGAGGGCCAGCTCGATAGCCACGGGGGACAGCTGGTGCGCGCAGCCGTCGCCATGGCCCGGGAATGGCGCTCGGACCGCGCCCTGCGCCGCCTCGAGGCCCTGCTCACCGTCGCCGATCGGGACACCTCTCTCCTCATCAGCGGCAATGGCGACGTGCTTGAGCCAGAGGATGGGGCTCTGGCGATTGGTTCCGGCGGCAACTATGCGCTCGCGGCGGCCCGCGCCCTCCTCTCTTATAGCGACCTCGACGCCGAAGCCATCGCTCGGGCATCGCTGAACATCGCCGGAGACATCTGCGTCTACACCAACCACAGCCTGACCGTGGAAGTGCTGGAGGGTTCGGCATGACAGAAATGACCCCGCGGGAAATCGTCCACGCCCTCGATCAGCACATCGTGGGGCAGGCGGAGGCCAAGCGCGCCGTCGCCATTGCATTGCGTAACCGGTGGCGCCGGCTCCAACTGGCCCCGGGGCTTCGGGAAGAGGTGACCCCCAAGAACATCCTCATGATCGGCCCCACGGGCGTCGGCAAGACGGAAATCGCCCGGCGCCTCGCCAAGCTGGCCCGCGCCCCTTTTCTGAAGGTCGAGGCCACTAAGTTCACGGAGGTCGGCTACGTCGGCAGGGACGTGGATGCCATGATCCGGGATCTCGCCGAAGCGGCCTATAACCTCCTGCGCCAGGAGGAAATCGAAGCGCAGCGGCCACGGGCGCAGGATGCGGCGGAGCAGCGCCTCCTCGATGCTTTGCTCCCGGCCGCTCGCGGGGAGGGGGAAAGCCGCGGTGACTCCAGCGCTCGCCAGCTCCTGCGCAAGCAGCTGCGGGAAGGCGCGCTGGACGAGCGGGAGGTCACCCTTGACCTGACCGCACCCCAAAGCACTCCGGAACTCATGACGCCCCCGGGCATGGAGGAAATGGCCTCCCAGCTTCAGGGGCTCTTCGCCGGGCTGCAGCAAAGCCGGCGCCGGAGCGAACGGCTCACGGTCAAAGACGCCCTAAGGCGCCTTGAGGCCGAGGAAGGGCAGCGGCTCCTGAACGAGGACCGGCTCCGTTCGGCCACCGTGGACGCCGTGGAGAACCGGGGCATCGTCTTCATCGACGAAATCGACAAGGTGGCTCGGCGTGGGGACGGGGCGCAGGCCGACGTATCCCGAGAAGGGGTGCAGCGCGATCTCCTGCCCCTGATCGAGGGAAGCACGGTGACCACGAAGTACGGCCCGGTGCGCACGGACCATATCCTGTTTATCGCCTCCGGCGCCTTCCACCTGTCCCGGCCCAGCGATCTCATCCCCGAGCTTCAGGGAAGGCTGCCCATTCGGGTGGAACTGAAGGCCCTCACCCCCGAGGACTTCCGCCGCATCCTCACCGAGCCGTCGGCGTCCCTGCTGCGCCAATACCAAGCCCTACTGGCCACGGAAGGGGTAACGCTGACGCTGACGGACGAGGCCATCACTCGCCTCGCGGAGCTGGCCTGGCAGATCAACGAGCAGACGGAAAACATCGGCGCCCGACGTTTGCACACCATGCTGGAACGGCTCCTCGAGCCCGTGGCCTTTGACCCGAGCGCCGCGGCCGCGGATGGCACCTTGGTCATCGATGCCGCGGCCGTGGATGCCCAGCTTAAGGACGTCGCCGGCGACGAAGATCTGGCGCGCTATATTCTTTAGGGAGAGGCTCCATGACCGCACCCGTGCCCAAGGCCGTCACGCTTCATAAACAGTCCAAGGTGCTCGAGCTGCGCTGGGAAGATGAAACCCACCATCTTCCCGCAGAGCTGCTCCGGGTCCTCTCGCCCTCCGCCGAGGTTCGGGGGCACGGCGCTGGCGACCGAATTCTGCAAACGGGCAAAAAGTACGTGGCCATTACCCACCTCGAACCGGTGGGGCGCTACGCCCTCCGCCTGGTGTTTGACGACGGCCACGATAGCGGGCTTTACACCTGGGCTTACCTCCGGGACCTCGGCGATCGCCAGGAGCGACACTGGGCGGACTATGAGCGAGAACTCAAGCAAGCCAACGCATCGCGCCTGCCGGCGGTCACCCTAAAGGCCTGGACCCCAGAAGCCTAGACCGCTGGCGGCAAGGGAGGCGGTGCGCCGGCGCAGGGTTTACACTTGCCCCTTGCCCAGTGAAACGAGATAGCCATGGCGCCCCCCTCCCCCACCGACGATCAACACGCAAGCGACGACACCGTCGACTTCGGCTATGAGCGGGTAAAAGCCGAGGAAAAGGCGGCCCGGGTGGCTGAGGTATTCCGCTCCGTGGCGCCCCGCTACGACCTCATGAACGACCTCATGTCCCTAGGCACCCATCGCCTCATGAAGCGGCTTACGGTCACCCTTGCAGGGGTACGGCCGGGCCACCGGGTGCTGGATCTGGCCGGCGGAACGGGGGATGTGGCCGCGCTCCTGGCGGAGCGAGTGGGACCCACGGGGCAGGTCATCCTGGCGGACATCAACGAAGCCATGCTCATCGTCGGCCGGGATCGCATGATCGACCGAGGCCATCTGAACATTCACCCGGCCCTGGCCGACGGCGAGGCTCTGCCCTTCGCGGACAATAGCTTCGATGCGGCGACCATCGCCTTCGGACTGCGCAACGTCACCCGAAAGGATCAAGCGCTCCGGGAGCTGCATCGGGTGCTGAAACCCGGCGCACCCCTCCTGGTGCTCGAGTTCTCAAAGCCTCGCGGCGCCCTGCTAGAAAAGGCCTACGACGCCTTCTCGAGCCTGTGGCCCACGGTGGGCGGTACCCTCGCGGGGGACCGGGAAGCCTACCGCTATCTGAACGAATCCATTCGCATGCATCCACCGCAGGAAGCCCTCGCTGAAATGATGCGAGAAGCGGGCTTCGGCGCGGTGCGATTCCATAATCTCATCGGCGGCATAGCGGCCATTCACCAGGGGCGCAAGCAGTAGGCATGGCGCCCCCCGGCGAAACCCCTGCGGGCCCGCACCCGCCAAGGCTGAAGGACGCGCTCCTGTGCGCGGCGCTGGAAGGCGCCCTGCGCCTGGCCTTGAAGAGCGCCCCAGAAACCGCCAGCGCGCTTCGGCGCCTGGCCCCCGCAAGCTTTACCTTCGAGAGCGCCATTCCTGCTCTGGCCCTTACGCTGAGCCTAGGGCCTCAGGAAGATCCGCTCTTCTTGAGCCCGGGATCCGACCCCGCAGCGAAGGCCCGGGCCACCCTACGCCCCGGCGCGTGGTCACGACTTCTCGAACGAGGGCTTGAGGGCGCCGTGCTGTCCGGGGCGGTGGTGGTCGACGGCGATCGCCAGGCCCTCGAGGCCCTCCTCGAGGCGCTTCTCAGTAGCCCGCCAGATGTGCTTGGGCCCATCGCCGCCCTCTTCGGCGACGCCGCGGCGGGGGCCGCCGACGCCCTCGGCCGGGACCTCCTCGGCCGGGGCCGGCATCATGCGCGGGAGAGCGCAGCGAAGCTGCGACGGGCAGCGGAAGGGCCTGGGGGCCTCTTCCCGGCGCCAGAGGCCGTGGCGCGGTTTTTCGACGACGTGGACGACCTTTCCCTGGCTGTGGATCGGGCTTCGGCGCGGCTGCGTCGCCTTGAGGGCGGGCGTTCCTCGTGACCGCCCCCGCGGAGGGCACGGCGCGGCGCAGCGCCCTGCGCATTGCCTGGGTCATCCTGCGCTTTCGCCTCGACCGCATTCCCCGCGACCTCGGCCTGCCCCTTGGAGCCCTGCCCGCCCCTCTGCGGATCCTCTTGGCCCTGCTAGGCCTATTTCCCGCAGGCCGTCGCCCCGGACCGGAACGGCTTCGCCTTGCCATCGAGGCCCTCGGGCCCATCTTCGTGAAGTTCGGCCAGCTGCTGTCCTCACGCCCGGACCTCCTCACCCCAGCCTACGCGGCAAGCCTCAAAAAGCTTCAGGACCAGGTGACCCCCATCGATGAGTCCCTGGCTCGCCGCACCCTGGAAGGCGCCCTCGGCGGTCCCCTCGAG
>JAURCQ010000199.1 GCA_030828335.1 Gammaproteobacteria bacterium | reverse complement strand
GTGATGAAGCTCGCTTCGTCGCTGGCGAGGAAGGCTGCCGCATTGGCAATGTCGCTGCCTTCCCCGGCGCGGCGGATGGGCTGATTCCCGGCAAGCACGGCGCGCATGATGCCCGCGTGGTCCACGTTACCGCCGCCTTCCTGGGCCAGGCGCCCGGCAAAGATCGGAGTGGCGATGCCGCCGGGGCAAATGGCGTTCACCCGGATGGCCGCCGGCCCGAGCTCCCGCGCGAGGGAGCGGGTCATGCCAATGACCCCGGCCTTAATGGCGCTGTATACATGGGGGCCGTAGCCGCCCTTGAGCCCGGCAACGCTCGCCGTGGTGAGGATGGTGCCGCCGCCCCCGGCTTTCAGATGCGGCGTGGCATGGCGAATGCCCATGAGGGGCCCGGTGAGCATGGCGTCGACCGTACGGCGGTAGCGCTCGTCGAAGGTGAGGGTTTCGATCTCGCCGCTGACGCCGCCGAAGCCGGCGTTGTTAAAGAGGCAGTCGAGGCGCCCGAAGGTGCTGAGGGCGGCGTCGATGAGGGCTTTCACCTCCTCCTCCCGCGCCACATCGCAGGGTAGGAAGTGGAAGGCCGGCCCGAGGGCTTCGGCCAGCGCTTGCCCCTTGGCTTCCTGCAGATCGCCCCCCACAACCTGGGCGCCCTCGTCGATAAACTTTCGCACCGCGGCTTCTCCGATGCCGCTGGCGGCGCCGGTGATGATGGCAACCTTGCCTTCTAAACGTCCCATGCTGTGCTCCTCTCCTAGTTTCCCGTGAATGTCGGTTCGCGCCCTTCTCGGAAGGCCGCGATGCCTTCGGCGTAATCGTCGGTTTGTGCTGTCAGCGCCCACTGGTCCGCGTCCATGTGCATGATCGCGCTATCCAGGGCGTCGCTTAGGGCGTTGACGCTCTCCTTGATCATTTGCAGCGCAAGCGGCGGCTTGGCCCCATAGCGCCCCGCCCAGCGCCGGGCTTCGGCCAGGGCCTCCCCAGGGGCCGTAACGGCGTCCACATAGCCCCAGCGCTCAAGCACCGGTGCGCCGAAGGCGTCCCCCAGGCCCACCATCTGCTTGGTGCGGGCGGGGCCGATGAGCCGAAGGCACAGGGCGAGGCCGCCCCATTGCAAGTTCATGCCCCGGTCGATCTCCGGATAGGCAAAGCGCGCCGTTTCCCCGGCGATGCGGAAGTCGCAGGCCGTGGCCATGCAGGCGCCGCCGCCCATGGCGGCCCCTTCCACGGCGCAAATCGTGATCTGGGGAATGGCCCGGAGGGCCTTCAGAAGCTCGCCCCCGAGCCGGGCCCGGCGCCGGCGCTCGAGGCCGTTGCCCTCGTCGCGCTTCTCCCGGAGGTCCGCACCGCCGCAAAAGTGCTTGCCCGCGCCCGCAAGAATCACGACGCGAACGGAGCTCTCCCGGCTCACGGCCTGGGCCTTCGCGATGATCGCTTCCATGACCTCGGTGGAGAGGGCGTTCGCCGCGTTCGGCCGATTCAACGTGATGATCCCCAGGGAGTCCTCCAGGGAAAGGGTGACTAGCTCGCTCATGGCGTTTCCTCCGCGGCGTGGATGCGCCGCCAGAGCAGATCGGGCAGCCAGCGCCGGAGGCGCCAACCGAGGCGCGTGCCCTTCCCAGGGAAGACAAAGAACTCGCCGCGCTCAAGGGCGGTTTCGATGGCGTCCAGGACCGTGTCCGGCTCGAGGTGCTCAATCTGATCGAAGAACTTCGGCCACACCGTATCCCGGGCCTGATTCAGCAGGGGGGTGCGCACCGGGGGCGGGCATACGCAGGCAAAGCGCACGCCCCGATTGCGGTTCTCGTGATAGAGAATTTCCGAGAAGGCGACCACGGCAAACTTCGAGGCGTCGTAGGCGCCCATGTAGAGGGTGGGGAGCCAGCCGGCCATGGAGGCGAAGTTGATGAAGTCTCCCTCGCCCCGCTCCAGCATGGGGGGGAGAGCCGCCTTGGCCACGTTCACCACCCCGCTGTAATTGATGTCCATGACCCGGTGGATGACCTCCCGGGGCTGATCGAGGATGCGGCCCAGGGGCATGATGGCCGCGGCGCTGTAGACCCGCTTGATCGGGCCCTGGTCCCGTTCAATGCGGGCGACGGCCTCGGCGACGGCGTCGCCGTCCGTGACATCCACGGTGTGGGGCTTGATGAGTTGCTGGGCCTCGCAGGTTTCCGCCAGCCCCTCGGCGTTCACATCGAGGGCGGCTACGCTCGCCCCCCGGCTGGCCCAGCGCTGGGACGCAAGGCGCCCCATGCCACTGCCCGCGCCCGTGATTAAGGTAACCCCAGCGTCGCTCATGAACCGTCTCCTCCCCTAGTGAGTCTTAGGGCTCGAGCTCCCGAAGCAGAACCTCTCGGAGGGCGTCCCAGGTGCCGGAAAACACCACCCGGTCTTGCTTCTTCTCGAGCTGATAGTCGTACATGGGATCGTAGTATTCCGTCAGCAGGGTTTCGATCCACACCCGGTGCCCCTGGCCGTCCCCGCCCCGGGCCTGATCCTCGAGGGCCTCATTTAGGACGGCGAGCAGGGTTTGGTAGCGAGCCCCGCCCAGGCGCCGTTCGATCTTGCCCAGGGCGCCGCGCAGATAGGTTGCAAAGGCCTCGAAGCCCGCGTCCTCGCCGTAGGTGGCCAGGTGATCGGCGAGGCCGTCGGTGATGTATTCCTCAAAGGTGAGATCCACCCGCGCCTCGAGGTCTGCCTCCAGCAGGTAGAGGGGCGCAGCTTTCATGGCGTTGGCGAGGGGCTCGGGCACGGACAGGCGTCCGATGGCCCGAGACTCGTCCTCGATGGCAATGCCTCCGGGGGCCTGGGCCAGGCGAAGGAGGTCCACCGCCAGCGCGTTTTCAAAATTGATCGGCGTGGGCTGGGGCGTGGCCTTGGGCCCGAAGGCGCTGCCGCGATGGATCGCCAGGCCTTCGAGATCGAGCGCGCGGGGGAGGGTGTCGAGGAAGCGCGTTTTGCCGACGCCCGTGCGCCCTCCCACCACGCACCAGGGCAGGCGCGTGCTATCCCGGTCGATCACGTCGAGCAGATGCTGGCGCAGGGCCTTGTAGCCGCCCGTGATGCCGGGCAATTCGACGCCAGCCTCGGCCAGCCAACCTTGGGTAATCTGGGAGCGCTGGCCCCCGCGGAAGCAGTAAAGGGCGCCGGTCGGATGGGCCTTCGCCCAGGCGCTCCAGGCCTCCATGCGAGCCGCCCGGGTGTCGCCGCTGACCAGGCGATGGCCGAGGCGCACCGCGGCGTCGTGGCCCTTCTGCTTGTAGCAACGCCCGACCCGTTCCCGCTCGTCGTCGTTCATGAGGTGAGGAGATACGTCGAGGAGATGTCTCAAGTGTCACAAGCCGACTTTATTGGAAACCTCGCGGAGATCGCGAAGTCCGAGGAGCTGAACAGAGCCTCCTCGACTGTC
>JAURCQ010000198.1 GCA_030828335.1 Gammaproteobacteria bacterium | reverse complement strand
CGCACGCCCAACCCAGACGTGCTGTGCAACCGGGAAATTAAGTTCAACGTTTTCCAGGATTACGCGGAAGCGCTGGGCGCCCAGGGGGTCGCCACGGGTCACTACGCCGACCTGGCAACGCTGGAGGGTCAGCCCTGCCTGCTTCGCGGCGCCGACCCCAACAAGGATCAAAGCTACTTCCTGCACGCGGTCCCGGGGGCGCGCTTCACCCAGTGCCTCTTTCCCCTGGGCCCGAGTCCGAAGCCGGAGATTCGCCGCGAGGCTGAGGCCGCGGGCCTTCCCACCCACGCGAAGAAGGACTCCACGGGCATTTGCTTTATCGGCGAGCGGCGCTTCGGGGATTTCCTCGCACGCTACGTGAAGGGCGAGGAAGGCCCTCTGGAAAGCGTGGACGGCGAGGTGCTCGGGGTTCACCAGGGCCTCGCCTTCTACACCTTCGGGCAGCGCCAGGGCCTTGGGATCGGCGGCCGGCGCGATGGCGACGGTACCCCCTGGTATGTGGTGGAAAAGGACGCATCGCGTAATGCGCTGATCGTCGCCCAGGGGCACGATCACCCCGCCCTATTCCACAGCGAACTCCTCGCGGAAGGGCTGAACTGGATCGGGCCGGTGCCAACCCTACCCCTACGCTGTACGGCGAAGATTCGCTATCGTCAGAGAGATCAGGGGTGCAGCGTCTTTCCCGTGGGTTCGGGGCAGGTTCGCGTGGTTTTCCATGAGCCGCAGCGCGCGGTGACGCCTGGGCAGTGGGTCGTTTTCTACGACGGCCCCCGCTGCCTCGGCGGCGGCCAGATCATTCAGCGAAGCCGCGCATGACGACGCCTCACGAGGTCGCTAAGGCTCTGGCTGCCGTGTTTCAGAGCGCCGCGCTCGTCGAAGATGCGGCCCATGGCCGCAGCCTCGAGCCCACGCAGCTTAGGCCGCTCCTCGAGGCGGTGCTGATTCTCGATGCACCCAGCGTCGATGGGATTTATGGCGCCCCCCGGGCCCTTACGCTTGGCCTGAGAACCCTGGAATCCCAGCTGTCCCCCGGTGCCCGGCCCGCAGGGGATGGCCTTCGCTATGTCTTTGCCATGCTGCGCCTCGCTCATCAGTTTCAGCGGTCTCCGGCTCTGCGGCAGGAAATGGATAAGCGCCTGGAACGCCTAAAGGCCCAGCGCGCCCATTTTCCCGTGGATCACGAAACGCTCATCGAAGCCTTCGCGGAGACCTACAGCGCCACCCTGGCTACCTTGCCGAGGCGCATCGAAGTGCGCGGCCAGCGCGGGGCCCTTAGCCAGCCCCGCACCGCCGCCCTCATTCGCGCCTGTCTTCTGGCGGGGGTAAGGGCTGCCATCCTTTATTTCCAGCTGGGCGGCCGGCGCCGCCACCTCTTCCTTCAACGGCGACGCCTCGTCGGCGCTGCCCAAGCCCTCTGCGAGGAATACCCGTGACCGACACCGCCCACCCCCTCTTCGCCCTTTCGCCCCTCGACGGTCGCTATCGCACCCAGGGGGACGGGCTTCGTCCGTTCCTTAGCGAATATGGGCTTTTGCGCTTTCGCGTGGTCACAGAGGTGGAATGGCTGCTTGCCTTGGCCGAGGAGCCAGCCTTTACGCCGCTCCCGCCCTTTAGCGAGGACGATCAGGCCTACCTACGCGGCGTAGCGGAGGCGTTCTCAGCCCAGGACGCCGAGGAAATCAAGGCCACGGAGCGCACCACCAACCATGATGTGAAAGCAGTCGAATATTTCCTGAAGGCCCGGCTCCGGGCCCGCCCGTCCCTGGCCCCCTACGAAGAATTCGTCCACTTCGCCTGCACGAGCGAAGACATCAACAACGTTTCCCACGCCCTTATGCTGAAACACGCCCGGGACGAAGCCCTCCTGCCGGCCATGGACGCGGTGCTTGAGAAGCTTAAAAGCCTGGCCGACAGCCTCGCGGCGGTACCCATGCTATCAAGGACCCACGGTCAGCTGGCCTCCCCCACGACCATGGGAAAGGAGCTGGCGAACTTCCTCGCGCGCCTCCGGTCTCAGCGTGACGCCTTCGCCAACCTCCCCCTCCCAGCCAAGCTGAATGGCGCCGTGGGGAACTTCAACGCCCACCTAGTCGCGGCTCCGGAAGTCTCCTGGCCTGCCCTCAGCACCCGGGTATTGGAAGGGCTTGGGCTCTCCATGAATCCCTACACCACGCAGATCGAGCCCCACGATGGCATCGCCGCCTATTGCCACGGGCTCCAGCGCTTTGGCCAGGTGCTCTTAGATATGAACCGGGATCTCTGGGGCTATATCTCCCTGGGCTACTTCAAGCAGCGTGCCGTGGCCACGGAAACCGGGTCTTCCACCATGCCCCACAAGGTGAACCCCATCGACTTCGAAAACTCCGAGGGCAACCTCGGCCTTGCCCATGCCGTGCTGTCCCACCTGGCCGACAAGCTCCCCGTGTCACGCTGGCAGCGGGACCTCTCCGATTCCACCGTGCTGCGCAACCTGGGGGTTGGCCTGGGCCACCTCATGATCGCCCTAACGGCGGCCCTCCGGGGCCTGGGTAAGATTGAGGCGGATCCCCAGCGCATGGCTCAGGATTTGGACCACAGCTGGGAAGTGCTAGCCGAACCGATCCAGACCATCCTGCGCCAGGAAGGCGTGGATCAGCCTTACGAGCGCCTGAAGGAAGCGACCCGGGGCCGGCAGCTCGACGCCCAGGCCGTGGCCGAGCTGCTTGAAGTCCTACCCCTGTCCGCCGAGGGTCGGGCCCGGCTCCAAGCGCTTACCCCAGCCACCTACCTTGGCCTTGCGGAAACGCTCGCGCGCGCTGTCTGATGACCCTAGCGCCGCCTCGTCCTCATCTTTTTGCCGCGGCGCCCTTTCCCGAGGGTGCGAGAACCACGGAAAGCCAGGAGGCGGCGTTTTTCCAGCACTACTGGGGCGAGAGGCCCGCCTATCTCCCCGGGGCCCTCCCCGGGGCCCTGCCGGTCGATGGGGACGAGCTCGCAGCCCTGGCCTGCGAGCCCGCGGTAGAGGCCCGGCTCATCACGGGCGCGGCGCCAAAGCTCCAGCTGCGCCACGGGCCCTTTGCGGATGAAGATCTCGAAGCCCTGAGCTTCGAGAGCCCCTGGACCCTCCTGGTGAACGCCGTTGATCACTGGCTCCCGGGGCTGGCAACGGTCTTTGAAGCGGTCCCGTTCCTGCCGCCCTGGTGCATCGACGATCTAATGGTGAGCTTTGCGACCGCCGGAGGCTCCGTGGGCGCCCACGAGGATCGTTACCACGTATTTCTCATGCAGCTCGAGGGGGTGCGTCGCTGGGACCTCGCCCCGGGCCCCGCCTGCTCGGAACAGCACGAAACGGTGGATGGCCTGGACCTGCTGAATCCCTTCGAACCCACCGCTACGCTTCGGGCCCGCCCCGGGGACGTGCTCTATCTGC
>JAURCQ010000197.1 GCA_030828335.1 Gammaproteobacteria bacterium | reverse complement strand
TCGCCATCTACGGACTTCTGCGTAAGCAGCTGGCCGTGGACGCGTTCGTGGGGTTGACCGTGGAATCCTGGCTGCTCTTGCCCGTGGCTGCGGTGTTTCTCCTGACCCTTCCGGAGGGGGGCGCCTTCCTAAGCAACGCCGGCAACGCGGCCATGCTCATGCTCGCCGGGCCGGTCACCATGTTTCCCTTGCTGTGCTTTGCGGGGGCGGCCACGCGCCTGGCCCTCGGCACCCTCGGCTTCTTTCAGTACCTGGCCCCGTCGCTCCAGTTCGGGCTGGCCATCTGGGTGTTCCAGGAACCCTTCGACCCGGCCCAGTGGTGGACCTTCGGGCTAATCTGGCTGGGCCTCGCCCTCTTCACCGCGAATATGGTGCTTCGCCGTCGCGGCTAGGCGTTCTGTCATTTCCTCGTCATGGCGCTGCGGCAGGGTAGGGCGGTGCTTGCGCTCACGGCAGCGCAGCGCCATGATCGAAGCAGTCCTGTAGCACGAGCGGCTTTTTAAGCCCCGAGCGCCTAGGGCCCGCTGAGGCCGTTGGTGCCACAGGACGCACAGGGGAAGCACTATGACGGCGCCCGTTTTCCGGGAACCGGGCTCACCGGCCTTCGCTGGGGGCCGCGTGCCCCCCATCCTTCGAGTGAACGTCGCCGGGCAGCCGGTGGAGTGGCTCACCTGGCAGGAGGCGGTCTGTCTCCATGCGCGCGACCTCATTGTCTGGACCCTCGGGGAAACGGTTTGCGAAGTCCGGGGCGGCCGCTCTCGCTTAACCGGGGAAACCACCACCCTGACGCTTCACAGCATTCTCGCTTCCGATGGAGCGATCGGCCGGGCGCCCCGAGGCATCCCCCCGCTGACGAACAAGGCGCTCTTTCGCCGGGATCAGAACCACTGCCTCTACTGTGGTCAGCATTTCCCCGATAGCGACCTGTCCCGGGACCACGTGGTGCCCCGTTCCCGGGGCGGCGCGGATGTATGGGAAAACGTGGTGGCGGCCTGCCGGCGCTGCAATCACTACAAGGGGGATCGGCATCTCCGGGAACTGGGTCTTGAACTTCGGGCCCTGCCCTATGTGCCGAACTTCGCCGAGTATCTGGCCCTGATCAACTCAGGCCGGATCCTCGGCGATCAGATGGCCTTTCTCCGCGCCCAGTTCGGACGCGATAGCCGCCTGCTCCATTAAACGCGGGGGCCTAGCCCTCGCAGCCAAGCAGGCTTCGCCCGGTCTCGAGCGCATCGCCCTGATCATAGCGAAAGGCGTTGCCGAGCACGGCGCAGCGCGCGGCTGCGGAATCGAGGCGGGGGTCGGCGGCGAGGTCGGCGAGCAGCCCCTCAAGCGTTTCCGCCACGGAGGTCATCTCCGGCCCCGGCGCCGTATCGAGGCGCAGGTGCCCCGCCCCCGAGCCGTCTTCAAAGGGCAGCCAGCGCGGACCCAGGCCGCCCCCGGTGCCGGGGTCGAGGTCCCGGGCGAAGCTCGCCCAGTAGCCCATCATTTGCCGCGCTAGGCGCGCCCGCCCCTCCGCATTGTCCTCGTGGTAGAGCAGGCCCGATTGGCTGCCCACGTCGAAATGGTTAAAGACGAAGGGGATCTCGAGGCCGTGGGCCGCCCCCAACAGCTCGGTGACGTTGAGGCCCAGGCGCCGCCCCTGCTCATCCCAATCCCAGCGGTAGGTCCAGACCGGAAGGCCAGCCTCGCGCCGGCGCCGGGCGGGCTCATCCACCCCCCGAAGTTTCCAGGCCCGGGCGCTGTACTCGGCCATAAGGTTGTAGCGATCGGCGTCCTTTGGCCAAAGGGGCAGGCCGAAGGCCCGGGTGACCTGGCTGGGGTCGAAGGCCATGAAGATTTTGCTCTCATCCCGGTTAGTGCCGAAGATCATGGGCACGGGGGCGCTCCGCGTGGGATCGGCAAAGTGTTCGAGGAAGGGCGTCTCGGGCAGCACGGCGCCGTCGCGCAGCACGGCGGGATTGTTGGGGCCCAGCACGTCGGTGCCATAGAGGGCGAAAAGTTCGGCGACGGTGAGGTCCCGCAGCCGTTGCCCCAGCGCTTCGGGGTTCGCTTCGGCCAGGCGCGCCTTGGCGCAGGCCCGGTCGCAGGAGGATTCGCCCTGGGCCAGGAGGGTGAGGGCCACCTCGCCGCTGCTGCCGTCCATCCCCGGTTCCGGGTCATCGGTCAGGTGGCTGGCCTCCGCGAGGGAGACGCTGCCGTGGCCGCCGCTTTGCTCGATGGCCCCGCGGAAAAGGCCCCGGGCGCTGGGGGCAACCAGAAGGGACGAGATGTTGGTGCCCCCGGCGGATTCGCCGAAGATCGTGACCTTCGTGGGATCGCCTCCAAAGGCGTCGATGCGCGTTTGCACCCAGCGCAGGGCCGCGATGAGATCGAGGGTGCCGTAGTTGCCCGAGCGGTCCTCGGCGCTTTCTCCCCCGAGGGCGGGGTGATGGAACCAGCCCAGGGGCCCAAGGCGATAGTTGACCGTGACCACCACCACCGATTCCGCCTGCGCGAGCTTGGCGCCATCGTAAAAGCCCGAGTGCCCCGAGCTGTTGCCGCCGCCGTGGATCCACACCATGACCGGGAGGGCGTCTCCGGCCTGGGCCTCGCCCGGGGCGTAGACGTTCAGAAAGAGGCAGTCTTCATCCCCCCAAATTTGTCCCATGACGTCGTCCGGCGCGCCGCCAAGGGGGGAGGCGATCTGCGGACAGGCGGCGCCAAAGGTCAGGGCTTCCCGGCGGCGCTCCCAGGCTTGGGGTGCCCGGGGGGCGCGCCAGCGCAGGTCTCCGGTGGGCGGGGCAGCATAGGGAAGGCCGCGCCACACCTGGGCGCCGGAGGGCGCGATAAAACCAATGAGCTCGCCTTCGGGCACCTGGCGGATCGTGCCAGCCTCTGCGCTCGGCGGCGGTGCCTCCGGCGCGGAGCCGCAGCCGCTGAGAAGGGCTGGCAGGGCTAGGGAGAGCAGGGCAAGGGCGAGAAGGCGCCGGGCCTGGCCCGGGAATTCAATCGACATGGTCCGATCCTTACGCAGGGCTTCGGGTGCTGGCGATGCCCAGAAGGGCATCGGCCAGATGATGGGCGGCGGTAACCAGGGGTTCGGCGCCAAGGTTCAAAGCAATCACCGGGTCCGCGCCGAGGGTCTCGGCCACGGCCCGCTGCCGGTCGCTCGCCGTTAGGGACGCCTCCTCGAGGACGAGATAGGCGAGGGACAGGGCCCTTGGGGGCCAGAGGTCCTGCCCGTCCCCGGCGATGACGCTGAGGCCCGTGAGGTAGGGCGCAGCGCTCTCGGCAACCCTTAGGGCAAGGGCAAGGGCGTCGCGCCGTTGGAAGCGGCATCCGCCTTGCCCGCAGTGGACGCGGTGCCTGCAGAAGATTCCAATGACGGGCTATTCTGGATGCGTGCGGTCGTCCTTCTTTGTGCGGCGCTCTACGGTGCTGCCCT
>JAURCQ010000196.1 GCA_030828335.1 Gammaproteobacteria bacterium | reverse complement strand
TCCATAATTCCCCAGCACCAGCGCATGCTGCTGCGCCATGCCCACGGGGCCTCGGCGTCGACCGCGCCACCCTGCCCCCTGAATCAGCGCCGCTGCAGATACCTTGCCGCCCGACGACGCGAAGGGCCGCAAGGCAAGCTCCGGGGCCCGGGCGCGCAGCCGCTGAAAAGCCTTGGGAGACAGCTGAGGATTCTTAAAGAAGCTTCCGACGTTTGGGAGGCGACGCCAGTCCGGTAGCTTGTCCGCCCGCAGGGCGCGAACGGCCTCGACGAGATCGCTTGGCCGCGCTTTCGCCCCAGGGGCAAGGCGCTGTGCTAGGCCCGCTTCTACCCCCGCGTAGCCCAGCACGGGGCGGCCACCGCGGTGCAGCCGAAGACGCAGGGTCAGTACCAGGTAGGCGCCAAGGCTTTGGCGAAAGCGAGAGTTTCGATAGGAGAAGGCACAATCCTTCGCCGTCCACCAGGCACACTGGCCCGTTCGAAGATCGAGTACCTCGAGTGCTTCCACCACCTCATCGAGGCTTTGGCCATAAGCGCCGACGTTTTGCACTGGAGCGGCCCCGACGGTTCCGGGGATCGCGCTGAGGTTCTCCACACCCCAAAGCCCTTCCCGACTCGCCGCGCGCACCAGCGCATCGAGGGCCAGCCCCCCAAATACCTCGACGCGCCCGTGGCGCTCAAAACGGGGCGCTAGCGCAGCGAGGTGCCAGACCATGCCGGTGAGGCGTGGCGGAAGCAGCACGTTGGAGCCTTCCCCAAGGATGGTGATGCGGCCCCGGGGGGCGTCTTCCGCCCAAGCCGACACAGCATCGCTTCGGCTCTGGAGGGATCGCCCACCCTCTGCACGACAGGGCAAGGCCAGCGTGTTACAGGTCGATAGATCCAGAGAGAAGGCAGGGGGTGGCCGGCTCACCGCGGGGAGACGCTTAAGGTACACTGGCGGGCCCCGCCGACGCCCTGCGCTGGGGCGGGCCAGTTTTTTACTCGAAAGGGAGAGATGGGCCTTATGAAGCTTGAGAACAAAGTTGCCGTCATTACCGGGGGGGCCTCGGGCCTGGGTCGCGCCACCGCGGAGAAAGTCATCGCAGCGGGCGGCAAGGTCGCTATTTTTGACCTCAATGAGCAGCTCGCCAATGCCACGGCCGAAGCCCTGGGCCCGTCTGCCAAGGCCTTCGCTGTGAACGTTTCCGATGAAGAGTCCGTGAAGGCAGCCATCGCCGGCACCCTCGAGGCCTTTGGGGCCATCCACATCAACGTGAACTGCGCTGGCGTGGGCGCCGCCGCGCGGACCCTGGGCCGGGATGGCGCCATGCCCCTGGCAACCTTTAACTTCGTGCTTGGCGTGAACCTCATCGGCACCTTCAATGTCCTTCGCTTGTGCGCAGAAGCCATGGCGAAGAATACCCCGGACGACGAAGACGGCGAGCGCGGCGTGATCATCAACACCGCATCCGTAGCGGCCTTCGACGGGCAAATCGGCCAGGCGGCATACAGCGCCTCCAAAGCTGGGGTGGCGGGCATGACCCTACCCATCGCTCGGGATCTGTCCCGCACTGGGGTCCGCGTGAACACCATCGCCCCGGGGATCTTCGAAACCCCCATGATGATGGGCGCGCCGGATCAGGTCCGCCTGCCCCTTATCGACATGGTGCAGTTTCCTAAGCGCCTCGGGGACGCCCCGGAGTTCGCGGCCCTGGCCGTGCATATGATGGAAAACACCTATCTCAATGGCGAAACCGTTCGCCTCGACGGCGGCATCCGGATGCAGCCGAAGTAAGGTGTGCGTAAGCAGGCACCGGATTATTCCGGTGCCTGCAAGTTCCCTAGAATTTCCTCCCAGGCGGCTTCCGCCAACCCCACCATCTCCGCATCGGTCCGATCCTGAATGGGATGGGGCACAAAGCATCGTCGCGCCGGGAAAGCCAGGGCGCCCGCCTGCACCTCCGCAGCCTCCACGAAAGCCGTAGATGCCAGGAAGGCGCCGGGTACGCCACGCTGATCCAAATCTCGCAGGTCATGCAGACTGCACGACGTACAAGAGCCTCAGTCAGCCAGCGCCTCTAGGACGAGGTCGCATTCCTCGGCAATCTGCTGGCGCAGCGCCGTAGGCGCGGGGCGGGTAAAGGTCGGCTTGCTGTAGCGCCGGACCGTTGCCCCGGCGGCCTTCAGCTTGCCTTCCACGTGATCGAGGAAAACATCACCGCGAGGTTTGGAGATATCCAATAGCCCCACCGTCTTTCCCGCTACGGAAGCGGGAAGGGGCAGCGGCGTTCGGGCCGCGGGGGCGCTTTCCCCCGTGGGATCCATCACCACTAAGCCTGTGCTCATGGCCGTGCTCCTTCTAAAAGCCTTGAATTAAAGGCGAATCTCATGGGTTACGGGGCTGCTTCCAACGGTACCGCTGGCCCCCCAACCCCCAATCACTGCGGAAAACATACCGGCCTCGCCCCCCGCGCGCACGAGACGCAGACCGCCCTCCCGAAATTTCTCGAAGCGGCGCTCCGCTAACGCCGGAGGGAGGCCCTCCTCCATGCCGCCGGCGCCGCGAATGAGTTCGACCCCGGGGCGCGTCAAATAGTCCCGGAGGGTTTTGGTCACCGTCTCCTTGCTCCACCCCGCGTCGTGGAAAACCCGGGCGTGCTCGGGAGAGACCACGAGGAACGCATCCGCGGCCTGCACCATCTTAGGATGGGAGACCACCTTCAGGGCCTCCGCAAAGGAGCGGCACAGGGGCTCGGGGGTTCGGGCCTTCTGATCAACGATGCCCTGCACCCCATCGGCGGCGAAGAGGGTCACGCTATTCGCGTTCCGGGGAAGGCCCGCATCCTCGTTTAAGTTTGACCATTTAGGGTCCCCGTCCTCCGCAAAGCAGAAGGTGTACTTACCGGGGTTGCCCAGGGTAGCGCGGTCCACGCCCTGGGGTCGGCCACCGCCGACGTTGCGAATCACAAGCTGAAGCGCGCGTCCGATAGTGGCGTTCGCTCGGTTCCCCTGCCCCAGCGCATTGCCCTGGCTGTTCATACCAATGGCCTTCGCAAGGGGGCCGCAGACCACCACCATGGGCCCGGAAAAGTAGGTCGTGGCCAGAAGCCCGTGCATGCAGAAGGGCGGTAACAGAGCCGCCTCCACGGCGGCGATCACCACGGGCAGGTACTCGGGCTTGCAGCCCGCGAGCACGGCATTGATGGCGACCTTTTCCACGGTGACGGGCACCAGGTTTGGGGGCACATCCCCCAGAACCTCTGCCGGATCCCGGGTGGTGCCCTCCAACATGCGGGCAACCCGCTCCGGGGTGGGTGGCACCACGGGGAGGCCGTCACTCCAGCCCCGATCAAAGAGGGCTTCCTGGAGGTCCTCCTCCTGCCCCAGGGTCACGCGCCGGGCCGCAAGGCGCTCCGCGCGCAGGCGCTCGCTGTGCGGCGGCGTGACGGATAGGGACGCGCAGCCGGGCCGCAGG
>JAURCQ010000195.1 GCA_030828335.1 Gammaproteobacteria bacterium | reverse complement strand
TAGCTAGGGCGCAGGGTTACGCCGAGGCGACGGCGCCACGGCCACGAGCAGGAACATCCCAAGCCCTAGGGGGAACAGCCAGGGAAAGGCCAGGCGCGGCTCAAGCCCGGTAGTGAAGGGTAGGAGAGCGGCCACCGTGGCCATGGCCAGGGCCGTCGCCAGCCGGGGCCAGCGCAGCGCCTCCGATCCCCCGAAGACGGCGATGAGTAAAAGCCCCAGGAGTGGCGGATAGCTGAAGGCGGTCATCTGGTAGGCCAGGGGCAGGAGCTGGCCGCCGCCATGGCCCAGGGCCCAGGCGAAGGCCCCCAGGGTCAGGGCCCAGAGTCCTACGGCCCCCGTCGATCGGTGGCCGTCCCCGGCGGTGCTCACCTGGGCGAGGGCCGAAAGGACCGAGTCCAGGCTCGACATGGCTGCGGCGAACACCCCCGCTATCAATAGGCCCCGCACGCCACTGGGGATCGCATCCAAGATGAAGGCTGGGAAGATCCGATCGCCGTTCTCGGCCACGGCGCTGGCCAGGGCCGGCGGCAGGGCGTGGGTGCCGTAGTAGGCCCACAGGGCCAGGCCCACCAGGAGAAAGAGCGCCGTGACCCCTTCTCCGAGGAGGCTTGTGTAGAGGGCCTTCCGGGCTGCGCTCAGGCTGGGGAGGGCGAGCATGCGCTGCGTATTCACCTGATCCCCGCCGTAGGCCGCCAGGTTCTGAAAGGGCATGGCAAGAAGGCCCGTCCACAGGGTGAAGCTGGCGGCGGGGTGGGTGCTGAAGTCCAGGGTGCGAAGCTTTCCCGCCTCCCCGGCGGCGGTGAAGAGGGCTTCGAAGCTTCCGGCGCCTCCGGCCACGGCGAGGGTGACGGCGAAGACGCCGCCCCCGGCGAAGAGCAGGCCCTGGAGCGCATCGGTCCAGACCACGGCGCGAAGGCCCCCGTGCCCCGTATGGAGCGCCGAGGCCCCAACGATGAGGGCAATGCACGCCCCGAGGCTCCAGCCCGTGAGCAGTTCGAGCACGAGGGCCACGGCAAAGACCCGCACCCCCTGGCCGAGCACGGCGCCCACCATGAAGAGTCCGGTAGCGGCCCGGCCATAGCGGGGCCCCAGCTTGAGGGTAATGTACTCGTAGGGGCTGCCCACCCCTGCGGCGTAGTAGCGGGGTAAGAGCGTGACGCCCAGCACGCCCTTGGCGATGAGCGCGGCCAGGGCAAATTGCAGGTAGCGGAGATCCCCGCCCTCGGCGAAGACGAGGGCCGGAAGGCCGATGAAGGTGACGCCGCTGATGCTGGTGGCCACGATGGAGGCGGCCACGAGGGGCCAGCGCAGGTTTCGGTCCCCGAGAAAGTAGGCATCCCGGTGGGCGCGTCGAGGCCGGGCCCAGTGGCTCACCACCGTCACGCCCAGGAAGTAGGCGACGAGGACAGTGAGATCGAGGCCGTTCACGCGCGGGGGAGGCGCCGTCCCGCGCCCTCGCCGGGATAGACCCGGTGATTGGCGCCGGGATGGGCGTAACCGTTGATGAGCACGCGCCGCGGCGTTGTGCCCTCGTTAGGGCTGCTGCCGTGCACCGCATAGGGCCCAAAAAACAGCACGTCCCCGGGCGCTCCGTCGATCAGCACCGTGCCCGGCGGGTCCTCCTCCGGGGCCATGGCTTCATCGTAGCTGAAGGGGGCGGCGCTCAAGCGCGCGCCTCGGGCCAGCCCCGTGGTGCTTCGGGGGAGAAACTTCAGGGCCCCATTGCCCGGCCCCATGGGGTCTAAAAGCAGAATCGTTTGCACATAGCTGCCCTGGCCGTTGATGTCCTCCCAGGTCCCCGGCCCCTTATCCCGGTGCTGGATATCCTGGTGCCAGGCGAAGGACACCCCGTCCCCGGGCATCTTAAAGTGGGCCTGGCAGAGCAGCTGATCGCAGGAGGCGCTGCCGAGGAGGGCGAGGGCCGGGCCGAGGATTGCGGGGTCTTCGGCAATGGCCAGGAGCGTGGGCTCCGCGCCCCCGGCCCACACGATGCGCTCTACCCGAGGTGCTGCGGCCTCGCCGGACAGTACGAAATGGGCGCCGTCTTCGAGCCCCGTTACGCCTCGGCGCTGGGCCTTCCCATAGAGCCGGTCAAAGGCTGCCCGGGCCTCCTGAAGTCGGGCCCCCGGGACCGCCCCGCGGCGCAGGAAAAAGCCGTCGCCAGCGAAGGCTGCCCGTTCCTGCTCGGTGACTGTGCTCGGCGCCATGGGCCGCTCCCCCCGGTGAAAGCGGGGCCTAGTTTAGCGCGCCCGGGCCTTGCGTTGGCGCCCCCGGGTCGGCCGTGCACAATAGGAAAAAAGCCCACCTAGGACAGCCCATGAGCGAACACCCCGATCCCTGGTCCCTGGCCAGCGCCGCCGTTTACCAAGCCCCGGACCCGGCCACGGGGGCCATCGCCCCGCCCATTCACGTGTCCTCGAGCTTTCAGTACGACGCCGAGATCTATCAGGAGGTGGTCGCCGGGGCCCGGGAAACGGTGAATATCTATGGCCGCTGCGGGAACCCCGGGGAACGGCTGTTCCAGGATCACCTTGCCCGCCTCGAGGGCGCCGATGCGGTGCTGGCCACGGCTTCGGGCATGGCCGCGGTGACCACGGCGATTTTTGGCCTGCTGAAGCAGGGTGACCATTTGGTCTGCGACTGGACCACCTACAGCTCGACCCACGAGTTTCTCGCCCACCGGGCCCCGGACTTCGGCATCGAAACCACCTTTGTGGACATGGCCGATGAGGCAGCGGTGCGGGCGGCGCTTCAGCCCAACACCAAGGCCCTCTATTTCGAGGCCATCGCCAACCCCACCATGAAGGTGGTGCCCATCGCGCCCCTAGCGCGGCTGGCGGAGGAGAAGGGCCTCGTGCTGCTCTGCGACAACACCTTCGCCAGCCCCGCCGTGCTTCGTCCCCTGGAGCACGGGGTGGATCTGGTCATCGAAAGCGCCAGCAAGTTTATTGGGGGGCACAATGACGTCATCGGCGGCGCCCTCGCCCTGAAGGCGGGGCGCCTGCCGGCCGATTTCCTCGATAAGCTGCGCTGGAACACCATGGTGAAGTGGGGGGCGCCTATCGCCCCCTTCAGCGCCTGGCTCCTCGATCGAGGGCTCCAAACCCTGCCCCTTCGGGTGGAGCGGCAGTGCGAGAATGCCGCCGCCCTCGCGGACTTCTTGGCGGATCATTCCGAAGTGAGCCGGGTGTGCTACCCCGGCCGGCCCGACCACCCCCAGCACGTTGTAGCGAAGGCCCAGATGCCGCGCTTTGGCGCCATGCTGGCCTTCGACGTGGGCTCCGAGCCCCGGGCCCTGAAGGTGGTCACGGCGCTCAAGCTCGCCAGCTTCGCGGCGAGCCTTGGGGGCGTGCGCACGGTCACCCAGATCCCTGGCACCATGGCCTTCCTCGACATTCCGGAGGAGGAGCGGGCGCGCATGGGCATCACGCCGGGCATGGTCCGCATTTCCGCGGGGATCGAAGCCA
>JAURCQ010000194.1 GCA_030828335.1 Gammaproteobacteria bacterium | reverse complement strand
GTCGTGGTGACCCGGGCCCTGCGCTCCCCCGCGCTGGTGGCCCAGGCCCAGGGCCTCGTGGCCGATTCGGAGAGCGTTTTTGAGGCTGAGGGGCTCGTTTCTACCTTAAGCTTTGCCGGCGAGCGGCTCGTGGCCGCAGCGCTTTTCCATGACGCCGTGGATAGTATGGCGGTGCTTTCGGCGCTCCTCGATGGTACCCCCGTTGCGCCCTGGCAGCGGGCGCTTTTTGAGCGGAAGGGGACGCTCCAGCTCCTGAAGAATGATGCCCTTGGAGACGACGCCGAGGTGCTCTGTCCCTGCACGGGCACCACCCGAGGGCAGCTTCGGGCTGCCCAGATGTCGGGGGCGACGTCCCTCGACGCACTGGTTCAGCGCACCGGGGCCAGCGCCGTTTGCGGAGGCTGTAAGCCGCGGCTGGCGGCCCTCGCGGGATCCGATCAGTGGCGCCCCGTGCGCTGCGAAGCGCTTTCTTACCCCGCGAAGGATGTCGTGGCGATCACCCTGGCCCCTTTCGCTGAGCCCGGAGTGGAAGCTGAGTTTTCCGCTTTTCAGCCCGGACAGCATGTGGTGGTGCAGGGGCTAGTGGGGGAAGACTGGATTGAGCGCCCCTACACCCTGGCCTCGAGCGCCGAGGACCGGCAGCGCCTGACCCTGCTGGTGAAGCAGGAGCCTCAGGGACTCTTTTCGAGCTGGGCTCGGCGTCAGCTTGAGGTGGGAGATGTGCTGCGTCTTGGTCCCCCGAGCGGCGAGGCTTGCCTGCCGGACGATGAGGCGCATCGCCCCGTGGCCGCTTTTGTGGCGGGCATCGGGGTGACGCCAGCCCTGGCGCTGGCGGAAACCTTCGCCCATCGCGATCCGAGTCGCCCCTTGCACGTTTTCTTCTGTGGGCGATCCGCCGCCGAGTTGGCCGGCCTTGAGCGCCTTAGGGCCCTGCAAGCGGCCGGGCTCAATCTCTCCCTCACCCTCTGGGAAACGAGCGACCGGGGCCGGCCCCAGGGGCATGATTTCACCGCCTTCCTTGAGCCCATCGAAGCGCCCTATGTGTTTGTTTGCGGTCCCGAGGGCTTTGATCACGCCCTGACGCCGACCCTGGATGCCCTGCAGGTCCCTGAAGAGCGGCGCTTCCTCGAGGTGTTCACGCCCCAGGGGACGCGGCCCGCGCAGGCCCTGGGGCCCGCTTGTCCCATCCCGGACGGGTTCAAATACCAGTGGCCTGGAAGCGCGGGGGCGCCGGATCAAGGGCCCTGTCCCGATGGGGCTCAGCCGGCGGTAGGCCTGGTTACCGTGAACGACAGCTTGGCCGTGCAGGCCGAGAGCTTCCTGCGCCAGTGCTATCAGGAGCTCGGCGCCGAAGACGCCTTCCCTGCGCGCTGGGCTCGAGTGGCTCAGGCCATCGAGCGGACCGGGACCTACGAGCACACCTTTGACGAGTTGCTCTTCGGGGCCCGCCTGGCCTGGCGGAATTCGGCGCGCTGCGTGGGGCGGCTGTTCTGGAATGGCCTTCACCTGGAAGATGCGCGTCACGTCACGGATACGGACGGGATGTTCGAGGCCCTAAAGCGCCACATCACGCTGGCCACCCAGGGCGGGCAGCTCCGCGCCGTGATGACGGCCTTTCGTCCCCAGCAGCCTGGGGAAGCTCGGGGGCCGCGGGTTTGGAATAGCCAGCTTCTGCGCTATGCGGGCTACCGGCAAAGTGATGGCTCGCTTCTTGGGGATCCGGCGAACGAGCGGATGACCGAGGAAGCGTTGAAGCGGGGCTGGGCGCCGCCAACGCCGAAAACGGCCTTTGACCTTTTGCCGCTCATCCTCGAAATGCCTGGCGCGCCGCCGGCGCTCTACGAGATCCCCCGGGCGCTGGTGCTCGAGGTGCCTCTTGAACATCCGGAGTACGCTGGGTTCGCCGAGCTTGGGCTGAAATGGTACGCCCTGCCCGCCGTTTCCGAGGTGAAGCTTTCCCTGGGGGGATTGAACTACACCGCGGCGCCCTTTAACGGCTGGTACATGGGTACGGAGATCGGCGCGCGTAACCTCTCCGATCCCTACCGCTACAATCTATTACCTCGGCTTGCCCAGCGCCTGGGGTTGCCCACCCATCGGCCCCGTAGCCTCTGGCAGGACCGCGCATTGCTCGAGCTGAACATCGCTGTGCTCTACTCCTTCGAGCGCGCTGGCGTAAAGCTGGTGGATCATCACGCCGCCACGGCGGATTTCATGCAGTTTGCGGAGCAGGAGCACGCCGCGGGGCGCCAGGTGGCGGGGCGCTGGAGTTGGCTGGTGCCGCCCATTTCGGGCTCGGCAACGCCGACCTTTCACTACGAGTGGGAAGAGCATACGGTGCTCCCCCAATACTTCTATCAAGCTGAACCCTGGGACGCCTAGGCCTCGTTTAGCCCAAGCATTAAAGGAGTGCGCGATGAAAACCCGTGCGGCAGTGGCCTTTCAGGCCGGTAAGCCTCTGGAAGTGGTGGACGTGGATCTAGAGGGCCCGAAGGCCGGAGAGGTGCTCATCGAGCTGAAGGCCACCGGCGTCTGCCATACGGACGCCTTCACCCTGTCCGGGGACGATCCGGAGGGGGCCTTCCCGGCGATCCTGGGCCATGAGGGCGCCGGCGTTGTGGTCGAAGTCGGACCGGGGGTGACCAGCGTGGCCCCCGGTGACCACGTCATTCCCCTCTATACGCCGGAGTGCCGCAGCTGCGAGTTCTGCCTGCATCCGAAAACGAATCTGTGCCAGGCGATCCGGGAGACCCAGGGCCAGGGCCTCATGCCCGATCACACGAGTCGCTTCAGCCTCGATGGCAAGCCCATTCTCCACTACATGGGCTGCTCGACCTTCTCCAACTACACCGTGCTGCCGGAAATCGCCGTGGCCAAGGTGCGCCCCGATGCGCCCTTCGACAAGATTTGCTACATCGGCTGCGGCGTGACCACGGGCGTGGGTGCCGTGGCCTTCACCATGAAGGTGGAGGCGGGGGCTACGGTGGCGGTCTTTGGCCTTGGCGGCATTGGCCTCAACGTGATCCAGGGGGCTCGCCTGGTGGGGGCTTCCCGCATCATCGGCATTGACACCAATCCCGCGAAGGTGCCCTTGGCGACGCAATTTGGCATGACGGACTTTCTGAATCCCACGGAGGTCGACGACGTGGTGGCGGAAATCGTTGCCATGACCGGGGGTGGGGTGGACTACAGCTTTGAGTGCATCGGCAATGTGCAGGTGATGCGCCAGGCCCTGGAGTGCTGCCACAAAGGCTGGGGTGAGAGCATTATCATCGGCGTGGCGGCTTCCGGTCAGGAAATCAGCACCCGGCCGTTCCAGCTGGTCACCGGCAGGGTCTGGCGTGGTACCGCATTTGGCGGTGCCAAAGGCCGCACCGATGTGCCGAAAATCGTCGACTGGTACATGAATGGCAAGATCAATATCGATGATCTGATCACCCACACGCTGCCTCTGGAGCAGATCAACGAGG
>JAURCQ010000193.1 GCA_030828335.1 Gammaproteobacteria bacterium | reverse complement strand
CCCTGCGGAAGGCCTCCCGGGCCAGCGAAAGCTTCCAGGCCGAGTGCACCCCGGGGTACTACAACAACGAGGGCAAGCCGAACCCCTTAAGCGTGCAAAACGGCAGCTACGGCCGGGGACCGGTGCGCTTCTTCCAGCTGCTCGAAGCCTGGCGAGACGCAGGAACCTTCGAGGGGCTGGAGTTTCGCTAGCGATAGGCTCTACCTATGGAAATTATCTGAACAATCGATTTCCTTTTAGAATAACGATATAGCTTAATGATCTCAACGGGGCGCGGTGCCCCCTAAGCCGTTCAAGGAGATACCCCATGGCTATCCGCATTGGCGAAACGATTCCGAACCTCACCCTGCCCACGGACGAAGGCACCTTCGCCCTCCACGACTGGATTGGCGACCAGTGGGCCATCATCTTCAGCCACCCGAAGGATTTCACCCCCGTGTGCACCACGGAGTTCGGCGCTGTGGCTCAGCTGGCCGAGGCCTTCGCCGCCCGCAACACCCGCGTGCTCGGCCTTTCCGTCGACGGGGTGGAAGAGCACAAGGCCTGGAAGGCCGACATCGAGGCCTACGCCGGCGCGCCGGCCACCTTCCCGATCATCGCCGACGAGGACCTCGCAGTCTCCAAGGCCCTGGATATGTTGCCTGCCGACGCCTACCTGCCCGACGGCCGCACGGCAGCGGACTCCGCCAGCGTGCGGGTCGTCTTCGTCATCAGCCCGGATAAGAAACTCCAGCTCTCCATGAGCTATCCCATGTCCGTGGGGCGGAACTTCGCTGAGGTGCTCCGGGCCCTCGACGCCCTGCAGGCGACCTACGGCGTTCCGCTGGCCACGCCGGCGAACTGGATGCCTGGGGACGAGGTCATCGTGGCCCTGAGCTTGAACGATGAAGAGGCGAAGGCACGTTTCGGGGAATTGACCTGCCCCCTGCCCTACCTCCGGAAGGCGGCCCAGCCGAAAGGCTAGGCAAGACCTCGCGTGCCGGCCCCCCGGGGCCGGCACCTCGCCTATACTGAGGCTCCGGCGCGCGGATTACCCTCCGCCCCCCACGCTAGGAGTCCCCCATGCTGCCTTACCTCTCCCGTTCCCGCTGCCTCACCCTGGTGACGCTTCTGTGCCTCACCAACATCGCCCTTGCCCAGCCCGGCCTGCCCCAGGGCTGGCAAAGGGAATTTGGCCTCGGCGCCATTCTGAACCCGGAACGCCCCGGCGGCGACAGCTACCAGTTTCGCCCCATCCCTCTCTTTGATTTTCGCTATCTCGATGAGCGCGGCGTGCGCCACTTCGCGAATGTGCCGCAAGGTCTGGGTACCTACCTCTACCGAGGCCAAAGCAAGCTTGGGGTGGCCCTAGCACCCGGCTTCGGCACCCGCGACGAGGCGCCGGGGCTCGAGGAGATCGGCATCGCCACGGAAGCGCGGTTGTTCTGGGAGCAGGACCGGGGGCCCTGGCGCATGAGTGCCACCGCCGCAGCCGATCTGGGCACGGGCCACGAAGGGGCCTACCTCGACCTTAGCCTCGCCCGCCGCGGGCGCTTAGGACCCCGCGGCTTCTGGAGCCTTGGGCCCAGCCTGCGCCTCGTGGACGCCGCCTATGCGCGCGCCCAATATGGGATTCGCCCCGGTGAAGCCGCCCCCTCGGGCTTTCCCGTTTTTGATGCGGGTTCAGGGCTCGAGCAAGTGGCCATGAGTGCGATCGTGCGTCAACCGCTCGCAGGGCAGTGGTCCTGGACCGCCGTCGCGCGGGTGGCCTATCTCACGGGGGATCGCGCCGACAGCCCGCTAGTGGACAGCCCCGCGCAAGGCTTTCTGCTGCTGGGCATAACGAGACCGTTCTAGGGGAAAATGGTGGGCCGTGATGGATTCGAACCATCGACCAAGTGGTTAAAAGCCACCTGCTCTACCGCTGAGCTAACGGCCCGGAACGATTTGCCGCACGAGGATGCGCGGCGAGGGGCGCATTATAGACATCTCGGCCCCGATGACAATGGTTCCTAGCGGTAGGGCGTGGGGTCTGGGACCCCCGCCGCCGCGAAGCCTTCCCGCCGCAGCCGGCAGCTATCACACCGTCCGCAGGCCAGTCCGGCCTCCGTGGCTTGGTAGCACGACACGGTCAGATGGTAGGGCACGCCAAGCTCCGTTCCCCAGCGAATGATCTCCGCCTTCGTCAGCATGAGGAGGGGCGCATGGACCCTAAGGGCCCCGGACTCTACGCCCACCTTCGTGGCCAGGTTCGCGAGCGCCTCAAAGGCATCGATGAAGGCCGGCCGGCAATCGGGGTAGCCCGAGTAATCCACGGCGTTCACCCCCAAGGCAAGATCCGTGGCCCCAAGGGCCTCGGCCATGCCCAGGGCATGGGCCAGGAAGATGGTGTTGCGCGCCGGCACATAGGTGATGGGAATGCCTTCCGTGGGGCTTTCGGGCACGGCGAGGTCGTCGTCGGTGAGCGCCGAGCCGGAAAAGGCCCCCGCATCGAGGCGAATGATCCGAAAGCTTTCTGCCCCCTGGGCCTCGGCGACCCGGGCCGCCGCGAAGAGCTCCGCACGATGCTTCTGGCCATAATCGAAGGCGATCGCGTGACAGGCATAGCCTGCGCTTTTCGCGGCTGCCAACACCGTGGCCGAGTCCAGCCCTCCGGAAAGCAGGACCACCGCGGGCCGTCCCTCACCGGGCGCAAGGGGACCGCTCCGCTCCCGTGCCTCCGCCATGATCCTCTCCTAAACGCCGGGGCGATCGCCCCAAATGATCTTGTGCAGCTGAAGCTGCATGCGCACGGGCAGGCGATCCTCGAGGATCCACCCCGCGAGCGTTTCCGGGGCCAGCACCCCCGTGCTCGGGGAGAAGAGCACTTCTCCGACGCGCTCGGCGAGGGTCAGGGTCTCCAGTTTTAACCGAGCCCACTCGTAGTCCGCGCGATCACACAGCACGAACTTCACCTGATCCGTAGGCTTAAGCTCGGGGATGTTCTCCCAGAGATTTCGGCTGACTTCTCCCGAGCCCGGGGTTTTGAGATCTAGCACCACGCTCACCCGCGCATCGAGCCCCGCGATGGGCAGGGCGCCGCTCGTTTCCAGGGAAACCTCCGGCGCCGTGGGCAAATCGCAAAGCGCAGTCAGGAGCGCCGCGCACCCCGGCTGAGCCAGGGGCTCCCCCCCGGTCACGGTGATAAAGCGCGGGGCGTACTGGGCGACCTCATCAAGAATGGCCTCGAAGGTGCGGCTTTCTCCGCCGGAAAAGGCGTAGGCCGTATCGCAGTAGCCACAGCGCAGGGGGCAGCCCGTAAGGCGCACGAACACCGTGGGGCGGCCCACGGTGCGCGCTTCCCCCTGCAGGGAATGGAAAATCTCCGTGATCCGGAGCGTGGGGGACGCCTTCGCCTGCACGCTTAGGCGCCGCGACGGTCGAGGTAGCTTTGCGTTAAGCGCGCCGCAGCGCTGTCGGGATGCTCCGTGAGCACGCGCTGGAAGTAGCGCG
>JAURCQ010000192.1 GCA_030828335.1 Gammaproteobacteria bacterium | reverse complement strand
ATGCCACGTGATCCGGCGCTTCCCACCGGGGTCGGCGAATGGTACTGCAATGCTCCCCGCCTCGCACCTCACGAGCCCCCAAGATCATGGAGGCTTGGTGGAGGCGCTGGAGGCAGGGCCTCATCAAAAGAAAGGGCTGCCGAAGCAGCCCTTTCTCAGCGGTTTGGCGGTGGTCTCTTAATAGAGCTCCCACTGCACCGAAAGGGAGAAGGTCCGGCCAACCTTTTCGTTGAGGGTTTCGACCCCGGCCCGCTCGATGGAGATGGGATCATCAAGGAGGTTCGAGGCCTTCAGCTGCACCGTCAGGTTATCCGTGGGGTAGAAGAAGTAGGTGGCGTTGATGGAGTGGCGCGTTTGCTCGAAACCATCGGGGGCGCCATTCCGGCCCGCCACAAAGAGGCGATCATCGAAGGCGTTGTAGGCGATGGTCGCCGAATGCCGGGCGTCCATGGAGTCATAACCGACGATCATGTTGACGATCCAGGGCGACGCGTTCGTTAGCTCCCGGGTGTCGTTGGTGGGCGCATCGGCTTGGGCCCCGGCAACGATTTCCGAGTCCTGTAGCGTGATGTTGCCCTGGAGGAAGAAGGGCGAGAGGAAATCGGCCACGGAGCCAAGATCCTTCAGCACCTCAAACTCCACCCCATAGACCTCGGCGGACGCCGCATTGACGATTTCCCGAGCCACGGTGGTATCGGAGGCCGTAGTTTCAAAGAATTCGATGGGGTTCTCGATGTCCTTGTAGAACAGGGACACGGTGAGAGAGTCGCCGCTGTTCCAGAACCACTCGGCCCGGAGGTCGTAGTTGGTTAGGGTCGCGGGAATCACCCCGGAATTACCGAACACGAGGTCCTCCGTCAGAGGATCGATATAGGAGGCGTCGGTGATTTCCCGAAGATCTGGGCGCACCACGGTCTCCGAATAGGTCCCCCGAAGCTGGAAGGTGTCGGCCCAGAACGGCCGCATGTAGGTCAGGGACAGGGACGGATAGAGATCGTCATCCTGGAAGACATTACTCGCTAGGCGCTCCGGGTCCGTGGTCACCACCGGGGTGGTGGCCGAGAAGCCATAGGGGTCGTAGTCGAGGCCCACCTGCCGATACTTCTCCCACCGCAGCCCCGCAGCGATCCGCCAGGTGTCGTCCAAGGTGAGGTCAAACTGCCCGAAGTAGGCGTCGGTCATGGTGGCCGCGATGTAGCTCTGGTTATTGGAGCCTACGCGATTGAACACGAAGTTATTGGCGGAGCTATTCACGTTAGCCGTGGAGAAAACGCCGCCCAGGGGCCCCCGCAGGGTTTCGAGGCTGGCCACGTCGAGGGGCCCGAGGTTGAACTGAGATTGGACGTACACCCGATCCTGCCGGCGGTGGTTATAGCCACCGGAAACTTCCAGGGTGAGGCGCTTCGTATAGAACGGCGCCTTCACCTCCCAACCGTGGTTCAGCACGTCGTCGTCGAGCTCCGTGAAGCGGAAATTCGCCGCCTCAGAGCTTTGCACCACCTGAGGATTGGGGATCTGGAAGTTCTCGTCCGTGGCCCCCTGGAGGGAGATGTTCACCTCGCTCGGGATGGACGTTTCCGCCTTGGAGTCGGAATAGAACCAGTTGTACTCCAGCCCTTCGGGAATGAAATCGATAAGGGATGCAGGCAGCAAATTACCGAAGCGATCCTTCAGCACCTGCTTCGTGTTATAGCCGATGCTGTGATTCCCCTGGAATTGGGTAATGAGCACATCCCGCTCTTCAAAGCGGAAGCCCACATCTTGAAAGCCGTTCCCGGACTCCCGCTGCCGGTTCTCGTTAAAGAACGTGCGTTGATAGGTATCGTCTTCCGTATTCCGCAGGTAGATCGCCGTAGCCGAGACCTCGTGCTCGTCGAGGTACCGGAATCCCACCGAAGCATTACCGGTCATGTTGACTTGCTGGGTGGCCTCGAGCCGCTCGTCCGTGCGCTCCTCCGGGAAGGCAAAGCTTCGATTGAGACGGGTCGTCTCCCGCCACTGGTTGGAATAACCCCCGGCCGCCAGCGCGCCCAGCTCAAAATCATCGGTGAGAAATACGCTATTCCCCAGGTACCCCCGGATGTTGCGGTCGAAGGGGGTGTCCTTTTCGAGGACAGAGAGATCCCGGTAGAGATAGCTGCCGAGCTGGCGATTGATCGCCTGGGCATCCGCCAGGGTAGCGTTGGGTTGGGTCGTGCCGCGTAAGCGAGACAGAATGTTCTGGACGCTGACGTTTCCCTGATACTGATTGAGGGCGTCCTGGAGCCGGGGCGACAGCGCACGCGTCCCGTCATCCTGCCCTTCGTTATCCTGCCCACCCCCCGCATAAGTGATGACTTCGTCGTCATTGGCATCGTTGAACGCGCTACCCAGCTGGAGGCCGCCTACGAAACCGTCGGGAATACGCTTGGTACGAATGTCGATGGCGCCGCCCCCAAAGGACGCCTGGCGATCGGCGCTGTAAGACTTCTGCACCGACAGGGAATCCACGATAAAGCTTGGGAACAAATCGAGGGGCACCACATTCCTGGACAAATCCACGGAGGGGACGGACGCGCCGTTCACGGTGGTTTGGGAATAGCGCTCCCCGAGACCCCGCACGTACACAAACTGGCCATTCACCAAGGACAGGCCAGGCACCCGCTGCAAGGCGATGGCCACGTTAGAGTCCCCGACGCGGCTAATGGAATCCGCCCCGAGCAGATCGGATACGGCGTCATCCATGATGCGCTCATCGGTCAGCTGCGCCGCGGCGTTGTACTGCCGCGCCGTGACGACCACCTCCTCAATGGCGAGATCCATCGCAGGCGCTGCGCTGCCTTCCGCGGCGCGAGCGGCGCCGGCGGCGGACAGCAGGGCAATGGAGAGCCCGAGCAGTGCGCGTCCTTGGGGAAAGCTGACCATGGTTCTACCCTCGATAGGTTCTGAATCGACCGCGCCGGGACAAGGCATGCCCCATCCCGGCGCGCTTACCGCCCCGTGCTAAGCCTGGCTTACTCGAAGTAGAGCGCCTGGGCACGGTTGCCGTCGAAAATGCCGTAGGTCCAGCCGGCGAAGGGGTTCGTCACCGCCTGGCTCACCGCACCGATTTGATCGCCGGTGAGGGTGACCGTCGGCGCAGCGTCATCCACCACCATGCTGGCGAAGGCGACGGAGAAGACGGGCGTCGTGCCCTCCAGCAGCACCAGGTTGGTGTCCGCGTTGGCCGTGGGATCGGTCGCGCCGGTAATGGTGGCGAACTGGATGTCGTTGGCCGCCGCCACGGCTGCGCCGTCGTCCTTCACCGGGTCTTCGCAGGCGAAGATGCCGCCGGAGACCGTAGTCTGAGTGCCAAAGTCCTGGGGCCGGAAGCAGTAGTTGCCGTCGTCGTCTTCGTCCGTACCCGAGACGCCAAGGGCAGCCATGAGCGAGTAGCGGCGGGCGTAGGTGATGGCGCTTGCCGCCTTCTGCGGGTCGTCGCCCTTGAAGGGGAACAGCAGTTCGCCCTCGTCCACCC
>JAURCQ010000191.1 GCA_030828335.1 Gammaproteobacteria bacterium | reverse complement strand
GCTGGCTTATGGGCACGGGCCCCACGGCCAGCTAACGCAGCCCATGAACGTGCTTTACCACCATCCCGCCGGGGCCCGGCTCCGGCGGCGCTTCGCCGAACTGGCGACGGATGGCATTACCGTCACCGTAGTGGAAGAGGCCGGGGGGCCAGCGCTAGACGCGGCCCTCGCCGAGGCCGAGGTGCTCTGGCACTGCCTCTATCCCGTCGATGCTGCCTTCTTGAGGAAAGCCCCAAAGCTCCGCCTGATCCAGAAAGTTGGGGTGGGCGTGAACACCATCGATCGCCGGACCGCCGCGGCCCGAGGCATCACGGTCTGCAATCTCCCCGGGAGCAATGCGCCCGCCGTGGCGGAGCACACCCTCGCACTCATGCTCGCCACCCTGCGCCAGCTTCCCCAGCTTGATGCGGCGATGCGCCGAGGCCAGGGCTGGACCCTCACCCCAGAGCTGGAAGATGGCCTTGGGGAGCTTTCCGGTCGACGGGTGGGGCTGGTGGGCTGGGGCGCGACGGCCCAACGTCTGGCGCCGGTCCTAGATGCCCTCGGTGCCAAGGTCACCTTTTGTGCCCAGCGCACCCATGGGGCGCCCTACGCGCAGCGATCCTTCGAGGACCTTCTAGCCGAGAGCGACGTGCTCTCCCTGCACGTGCCCCTTACGGAGGCTACGACGCGCCTGCTGGATGCCAAAGCCTTGGCGCGCCTTCCCGCCGGGGCGATCGTCATCAATACGGCGCGGGGCGGGCTCATCGATGAAAGCGCCCTGCTCGCGGCCCTGGGCAGCGGCGCCCTCGCCGGCGCGGGCTTAGATGTCTTCGACCAGGAACCCCTGCCGAAAGACCACCCTTTCCTCACCTTGCCCCAGGTGGTGCTGACGCCCCACAGCGCCTGGCTGACCCAGGAAACGCTAAGCCGAAGCCTGACCACGGCCGTGGCCAACCTCCACGGCCTGCGCAGCGGCGGGCCTCTTCACCACGAGGTACCGTTCCCATGAGCAACGCTCCCCGTGAAGCGCCTGCCCCCTGGCCTGCCCACGCCGGCCAGCGCCTCGCCGCCTTCCGGGCGTTTCTTGCAGCCCAGGGCGGCCCGGCCCTGCCTGCCCAGGAGGCGGAGGCGCTCGACGCCTTCAGCCTTGCCGAAGCCGACGCCTTCTGGCGGGCGCTCTGGGCCTTTACGGACCTTCCTGGGGACCCCGGCGCCCGGGACCGGAGCAGCGACGGCACCATGGCCGGCACGCGCTTCTTTCCCGACGGGCGAGTGAATTTTACGGAGGCGCTCCTCCGGGGGCCGGCGGATGCCCTCGCGATTTTGGCCCGGGATGAAACGGGCGCCGAAACGCGCCTCACCCGGGGGGGCCTTCGGGACGCCGTCGCCAGCCTAGCGACCCAGCTTGCGGAGGGGGGCTTTGGCCCCGGGGATCGACTCTGCGCGCTAACGCCCAATCGACCGGAAGCGGTCGTTGCGGCCCTGGCCACGGCGGCCCTGGGAGGCACCTTTGCGAGCTGCTCTCCGGATTTCGCCCCCCGGGCCGTGCTCGATCGCTTCGCCCCCCTAAAGCCCAAGGCGCTGCTCGTAAGCGATGGCAGCCGCTACAAGGGGCGCGCCCTGCCCCTTGGGGAAACGGCCGCGGAGCTGAAGGCTGCCCTAAACCCTGCCCTGGCCCTGAGCTATGCCGTACTTGGCGGCGGGCTGGAGGGCTTCACGCCCCTGCGCGAACCTACCGCGGGGGCCGGCGCTTCATGGCACGCCGCCGATCGCGGGGCGCTCGACCCCCTCTACGTGCTTTTTTCCTCCGGGACCACGGGGGCACCGAAGGGGATCATTCACGGCACCGCCGGCCCCCTGCTGCAGCACGTAAAGGAACATCAGCTGCACTGCGATATGGGCCTCGGGGATCGACTGCTGTACTACACCACCTGCGGCTGGATGATGTGGAACTGGCTCGTCTCGGCCCTCGCCAGCGGCGCGACCATTGGCCTTTATGACGGGGCCCCGGACGCGAACGGGTCGGGGGAAGAGGACGCCTTCCTAAGCTTTGCCCGGGAGGGCGCCTTTACCCACCTCGGTACCTCCCCCGCCTATCTCACGCGCCTCGCCCAGCTGGGCGATGGGGATCCCCTACCGGCGCTCCGCGTGCTCCTGTCCACCGGCGCGCCCCTCCCAGGCTGGGCCTGGGCCTTTGCGAAGCAGCGCTTCGGGAATGTGCCCCTCTGCTCCATCTCCGGGGGCACGGACCTCCTCGGCTGCTTTGCCCTGGGCCACCCCGAGCGCCCCCTAAAGGCCGGGGCGCTGCAGGGGCCAGGGCTCGCCATGGCCATGGATTTTGCCTTCGACGACGGCGACGATCAGGCCGGCGAGCTGGTTTGCCGGGCGCCCTTCCCCTCCCAACCCCTGGGCCTGGTGGACGACCCCACGGGGGACAGGCTGCGCGCCACCTACTTCCCCGATGACCCCAACCTGTGGCGCCACGGCGACTACGGCTACTGGACCGAAGACGGCGGGGGCGTAGTGCTCCTCGGCCGAGCGGACGCGGTTCTGAACCGGGGTGGCGTGCGCATGGGCACGGCGGAGTTCTACGGTCCCCTGGAAGCCCTGCCCTCCCTCGCTGACTGCCTGATCGTGGATCGCCCAGCGGGCGATGACCTCGAGCTGATTCTTTTTGTGGTCCCGGCGCCGGGCCTGACCTTCGATGCCGCCCTCGAGCGGGAGATTCGCACCACCCTGCGCACGCAAGCGAGCCCCCGGCACACCCCGGACCGCATCTTGCCGGTAACGGCCATTCCCCGAACCCGCTCCGGGAAGCGGGTGGAGCTGGCCGTGCGGGATCGGCTGCGGGGCCGAGCCCCAAAGAACCTGGGCGCCCTGGAAGCTCCGGAAGCCATCGAGGCCCTCGCCACCCATCCGGGGTTAAGCTAGGGCCTTGCTTATAACTAAAAGAAGAGACAGTTAGCGCATTTATTCCCTTCGCTCCGGGCTAGGCCGGTGCTAGGGTTCGCCGACTTGGGAAGGGAGTTCACTTATGTCCTTTGCAGCCATTGCCAACCTGGTGGTGTTTGTCCTCCTTGCGGGGGTGCTATTCAATTTCCGAAAGCCGCGCTTAACCCTGGGCCGTCAGATCCTTCTGGGCCTGCTCCTGGGGGCTGGCTACGGCCTCGCGCTGCAGTTCCTCTACGGCAGCGGCGATGCCGCCGTGAAGGAAACCCTCACCTGGACCAACGTGGTGGCCTCGGGCTACATCAGCCTGCTGAAGATGATCATCATGCCCCTCGTGCTGGTGATGATGATTGCCGCCGTGGTGCGCATGCGCGAAGTCGCCGACCTTGGACGCATCGGCGGAAGCGTAGTGGGTATTCTCGTGGGCACCACTGCCGTGGCCGCGCTCGTGGGCATCTTTGTCAGCAACCTCTTCGGCCTCAGCGCCGATGCCATTACCCAGGGGGCCCGGGAGCTTGAGCGGGCCGCCTCCCTCACCTCGCGCTATGAAAATGTGGCGAATCTGGGCCTCGCGGACATGC